>JBNKEI010000039.1:0-22153 GCA_050288705.1 Myxococcales bacterium | reverse complement strand
TATACACCCGGTACAACGACCATGTGGGATGACGGGTATATCTCCAGACAATTGCTGGCCGTCCATCTGAACCCGGATATTGATCTTGCGAGCAGAAAACCGGCGACGATTCTCTCCACTATCGAGTGGCTGGAAAAAGCTGTCTTTCTGACCGGTTCGGCAATACTTGACATGGGATGCGGCCCCGGTCTCTACGCTGAACACTTTGCCGAACGGGGGTACAGGGTTACCGGTGTAGACATCTCTGCCAACTCCATTCGTCATGCACGGCAATCAGCCGAAAAGAAGGGGCTTGATATAATCTATCGCAACGAGGACTATCTGGATCTTGACGACAGGGAAGCCTACGATCTTGTTCTCATGATATTTACCGATCCGCATAATATTTATTTTGACAATACAGCCATGATGCCATAATTTTATAATCAATGTTGTTGCTAGCGTCTGAAAGACAGGCTTTGATTATAATGCAAGCTTGAGACAGAAAATTATAACGCAAGATTAAAAAGATGGAAATAGAATTTAGTGCGACTAAATTAATTTTAAAATCATCAAAATATGATTCTTGGGGTGATGTTGAAATTGTTTTGGGGGCTACTTATGCAGCCGATATTAGTATGTTAACTGGGAAAATCGTCGTAAGTCGATCGGGCTAAATTTTTGTTTGGTTTTATGAAACTCGACAATTTCGAAGTTTCATAAAACCAAACCTTAAAAAAGGAAATTGACAATGAGCAAAATCGACGACAAACACAATGAGCTCGGCGGAGTTAATGGGGTTCTAGGAAAACCAACTACTGATGAGGCGATTTGCCCCGATAGAGTTGGACATTACCGCCATTATGAGCACGGATCTATTTACTGGCATCCTCTTACTGAAGCTCATGAGGTTCATGGTCTTATAAGGGCAAAATGGGCGAAGCTCGGATGGGAAAAAAGCATTCTCGGTTACCCAAAGACCGATGAATCGAGTTCTGGGGGTGACAATGGCCGCTTCAATTTATTCCAAGGAGGTGCAATTACTTGGAAACAAGAAGCTAAGGAAGCCTTCGAGACCCATGGAGCAATTCGCAGTAAATTTGGTCAGATGGGCTGGGAAGCGGGTTTTCTCGGCTTTCCAACGACTGATGAAACAAAAACATCTGATGGAGTAGGTCGTTTTAATCACTTCGAAAACGGATCTATTTATTGGAAACCGACTATCTCCGCTCATGAGGTCCATGGCCTTATTCGGCAGTATTGGGCTAATTTGGGGTGGGAAACAAATCAGGAGCTTGGATATCCGATTTCTGACGAGATGCCTACTCGCCATGGAAGCAAACACCGATTTTCTGATTTTGAGAATGGAGTAGTCTATTGGAAAGATGGTGCAAAAAATGCAATTGCCTTATCGAAGTTCGTTATTGGTGATGCCAGTCAAGCTGCTGAACAGGTTGTTTTAAAGATCAACAAGACCATAGTTGATACACTCAAGAGCAATTCGCGAATATACATAAAGAGTGGACCTTCTTTTATTGGAGTGACTGACTATAGCTGGAATGGATCACAAGTTCGCAACCGACTCTATCGTATCCATGTTGACGTTGGAATCGACATTTCAGGAGTTCCGGATCCCACGAGTGATCTTGACTTTTGGATTGAGATCTCATTCGACCGCGCGAAGGGAACTGTATGGGCTTCGCTAAACCATGCTACCTTCCATACGCATGTGCCATGGCCAACTTCTATGGGGATCTCAGCAAGTGAAATTAATGCAGAATACAAGAAAAAGCTTGATCCCATGATCGGAGTACCACAAGATACAAGGACGGTTCCTGACGGGATGCACTTGCTATCTGCTAAAGTGATGCTAAACGGCGATTTGAATGTATATATGCAGCCGCTGGCAGATAAATAAAGAAGGCGATAACTAGCTGTCCTTCCTGCCCTGAAAGACGTGGTTTGCAGCGTAATTTTTGCTCATGAATAAGATAGCCCTCTAAGACATTGCGTCTTTGGGGGTTTTTGTAAAGCAGCAGATTTCAGGATCCAAGGTCGGTAGCATCCAAGGGTACGAATGCCTTGGTGCAAAGTTCATGTACGAAGGTATCAATCATCTCCTCGGACTTACTGGTAAGAAAATCTGCTTCCTGGTAAAAATGTGGCGCACAAAGCTTCAAGGCGCCGGAAATACCAATGCGATTGTGCTGCATGATTTTTGGTAACTATTCAGCTAAATCTTATGGCGGTTCGAGAAAACTCGGAAAATTTCCGGAGAATAACATATTAAGCGCATCGATCGGAGCAATATCGTGCTTCATGCAAGTCGAGAGATAATCTTCATCGCATCTTCTCCGCGTTTGGGATGAGGAAAAAACAGAGTCCATTTGCTATTAGAAATCGTATAAAGCCAAATGAGTTTGCCGTTGACATTTATCCCGGTCTCATCGCCATGCAGCAATTCCTGGTTAATTATATGTTGCTTTATCTTTTTTCGTACTCATCGAGTAACTCGAAGGCTTCTTTATTGAAGTTAAAAATAGAACCGACGCTGATGGGGATTCCACATTGGTCGGCAAAACTACAATCTCCCTGTTTTTCTTGTCGAAAGAGAGAACACCTCTAACAGTAAATAATTGTCCACTGTGAGATAATGTTGATATCGTTTGTTCTATTGGCATGATGTCCTCCTTTGGTTGAGTTGTGAGATTTCCCGAATTTAGAATAGCAAGTACATGGCTAACGTAGAGTTAACTGGCGCAGCGTCGTTTGCTGTTCAGAACATCGATCCCGAAAGGTGTTCAATTCATTAGCAATCAGTTGGTAAAGAACCGTCTTTTCAGGCTCACGACGTTGATAATTTTCTCCAGATCTGGACAGCGGTTGAAATGCTACTCCTTCATATTTCTCGTAAACATTTTTGACTTTGGTCATACTGCCTCCTAAAAAACAGGAGCGGCTGCGTCACCAAGCAGTCTCGATTTTGGAAGAGCCATGGCAATCGCACTGAAAATCTAACGCACTAAACCTATAATTCGACCGCAATTCCTGCATCGCCCCTGTTCGTAATAATGACTGTATTTCAAAATTTCCGGCCCGGTTTTACCGAACACAGCGAACATAGTAGTGCGAGTTCTTGGCGCTAAAAATGCTATCCCCCTGGTAGAAGTTGACGTGCCAGGCCTCACCGGCATCGTCATGTTTGGGAGTAGACGTCCAATAATTACCTATTGGCCCAAAAAACGCATCTTGGTCGAATACAGGATTTTTTCTACTATCATTAACAATGGTTAGCAATTCAGAAACGTTTGGCAGACGCCAACCAGAAGAATACTCGCCAAGTTTCTCAGTATTTTGCTGTTGGCAATAGGCTTCGGCTTCTGACCAAGTATATGTCTGATCAAGAGATTTTTCCTGCCAAATCAGTCTGGTAATGGAATCCAGCACCGCCCCTGATTTTAACTGGTAGCGGGCGGCGGCAAAGCTTGCTGATGAGCACAATACCAAGAACAAGTAACAATGCGTTATTAGTAGACCCTTTATTAATCGGTTCATAGGTTCCTACCTTTTGGGCGATGGGCCAAACAGAGTTAAGTTTTTTCTCTAAATCAAACTAGCAGCAGAAAGGTAAGGGCTTGATTAAGCAAGCCCGTCTCATCGAACACAGCGCACAGCTGCGATGTCTGCCTCGTTGGGCAAAACACAGCCGTTGCCGAAGTAGACACCGTGCTCCCCCGTAGAACTCGAAAAGAAGTAATACTTTGTTGGCATATCAAACAGCGGATTAATTGTCGGACTATCTTTTTGATAGTCCACCAACGATACTAGCTCGGCAGTAGTTGGTAGTCTCCAGCCATCGCCCAGGTTTTTACATATTGATTTCGCTTTTCCTAAGGTAAACTTTATAGTTTCCCCTTCTTTTTGATAGTCCTTTTTCCAACGCAAGCAAGTCTGAGTATCCAGCACCACCCCATTTCCCAATTCTTGATAAGCATTGGCAAGGGGCGACAAAGGAATAGGCAGCCAATTGGCTAACGTGGCTGGAGGGTGTATTTCATTGGCGCAAGCGCATTTGTTGGTCACACTTCCGCCGCCGCATACTTGTGGATACGGACATCCGCAAGTCCGTGGGTTTCCGCATCTATCAGTAATCTCACTACCACAGGTAGATTCACAAAGCTCATCGTCGGTCTCCGGTATGCAGGCAAAACCAGCACTTACGGTCTGCGGGGTATTCATGGTTAGGTTACAACTACCCATCCCCGAGCAGCTTTCTCCCCAACCACTAAAAACGTGGTTAGCAGCAGGCTCAGCAGTCAGGCTTACGCTACTGCCAAAAGAATAAGTTGCAATGCAAGCTGTACCGCAGTTTATACCTGGAGGGATCGAAGTAATTGTCCCACTTCCGGTCTTAGTTACGGTTAGAGAAACACCGTCATGGTTCTCATCACTCGGACTCCCGTTTTCCACACACTGGGAATTTACGCATTTACGCCCCGGACAGTCGGAGTCATTTGTGCACTGACTAATAATGCACACGTGGCTATAGCAGTAGCTTTCCGGCGCACAATCGGTTTGGGAATCACAAGCTAAGGGGTCTTTTATTTTGCAACCAGCTATTCCTACTACAGTAATGGTTGCAATAGTCGCAATAAACAATAGTGTTTTTGACAAAAGCATCACCCTACTTTCCCAGCATTGCCAACGCCTCTCGGGGCCTAATGATAAGACGACCCTTTGATCGGCGAGTGTGGCATGTGCCATTCTTACCGTCGATGATTTCGTTTTTTATATAATAGAATGCTTATGATTGTCTGTTCTGAAACACCTCTTGGTTGAATGACAGTTTAATTTTTAACAATCAACTGAAATGGTAATGGAGGATTCTGTCGCATTAACTAACGGGTAGTCGCGGGAAGGCTAACTATGTGCCAACGAATTCACGCCAAAAAAAAGAATTCACTTTGAGAAAATTTAGCTAGTTTTGTAGCATAGATTACAAGTCGTCGAGGGCTTTGATGTAGGACAAGGTATGCTCGGGGATAGGAAAATCAAAGCGGAAAATGTGAAATCTGTCTAGTATCGAAAGTCAGCCAAAGGCCACAATGAGACCAAAATTTAGGGGTAAGTTGTTGTTGTAAAAGGGGAGAAACAAGGCAAGGAGACAAACCTGTACTATTATGGCAACTAAACGTTGCCAAAAGATGGAGAGGATAGGGCAAGAGACGAAACTCACCAAGGGGGCCAACCCAAGGCAAGATTTTATGCTGCTTGTTTAAAGACTTAAGAAAAGAGCTCAGCCTGGAACGAACAACGCATGGAGGCGGTAGTTGGCAATCCGAGATGGGCGAGAATTTTACGAGTAATAGTTGGCTCTTCAATAAATGCAGTGATTGTTCTGGTATTACCACAATTCGGGTAAACCAACACATCGTTACCAAAAGTTTTAGGAGCGAAGCCCAATCTAAATAGCGTTTACGAGGATTATCCGCTTACATGTACCTCGATACGCCGCAATATCGTTAATTATCATACATGGCTATCGCTTGGTCGAAAGTTTTGCAAGAACCTCCCAAGAAAAAAGAAATTGTTGCCACTGCGCCTGCGAATGAGCTGCTGGTGTATCCTGCTATTTACTTAGCCCGAAAACATTAATTAGGCATCGTTCGTTCCTTTTTTGTTACAGGGGCGGCAGAGCGCAAAGCTAGCTACCGCCGCCAGCTTCGGACAAGGCTTTTTGCAGATCGGCGAACATGATGTTTATCGATTTACTCAAGTGGGTTGCGATTTCACCTTTGAGTGTCACGCCGTTGTCGGCGACCATTTGGTCAGTTGAGAGTCCTCTTAGCTTGTGACCCTGGATTTGTGAACCTACTGCCTCGCGCAGCTCGTATTTCCACAGCTCCTTGTTGTTAGCTGTCGTATCGACGAGCGTGCCTACAATGTTGTAGCGTAACCACCAATCCGCACCGACTACTGGCTGCATCACGTTGACAGTCTTTACCTGAATAGATAGGACCAACTCTTGTCTTGTCCTGCCATCCGACAGATTGGCACGTAGTGCCGCAGGTATGGTCTGCGGTTGTTGCAGCACCTTGTTGGTAAGCTGGACAAAGTCAACCGATTTGGCAACATCTTCGAGACGGTTAGCGTTGACTATACTAAGTAACGGCGCGTCGGATGTGAAATCGGGCACGTCTTTTTGTGCCGTCAAGGTCACCTCTTTTGCGCCGAGCTTGTAGCCGGCTGGAGGGTTGACGAGGCGACCACCGCAAGCGACCAGCAGACAAGACAACGCGAGCGCAGAAAAAACTCTTGATATCATTTTGAATCTCCTCTTAAAGTGTTTGAAACGGGCAAAAATCCAATAATAGTTGCCCGCTTTTAAAGGTGACTATTCATATTCAAAATCGATGAATTGAAAAAAAATTGGTGCCCTATTAATTTTTACTTCCCCACTGATACATATAGTTTAGATTTATGCCGATCGAATTGGCGGCTACAGATTCATCTATGTTGTTAGCGCTGTATCTCATGACAGTGTAGCGCATACCGAGAGCAAATTCTTTCCAGATAAAATCGGCTTGAAAGACGCCGCCAATCGCTGAGTCAAAGGTCGTATCAAAGTTCGAAGCCGCCCCGCTGCCGTGAAGGGAATTGACCAAATGAAAAGCAGTCCCAGCGCCAACACGAAAAAAGTGTTGCTCATTACGATAGAAGGCTAGCAACTCGATGGGAACGCGGATGAAAGTCAAATCCGCGTTCGACGCCGGCTTCATGCTCGAGAACTTCATGCCCAGAGTAATCATAGTTTCGAGCTGATGCTGTTGGTGATCAAAGAAAATAGCGCCAGCGTCTGCCGAGAGAGTCAGACCGCTGCCGCCTTTTATCGTCTGCTCCGAGCCATCGGAGAACTTGAGTTTCACCAGGGGGTCAGCGCCGGCATTGAAATCGCCTGCTATCGATCCCCCAAGCTCATAGGTAGTCGCTTCCGCACGCAACGGAAAGGCACCGCATACTAATACGGCAGCGCAGATAGACATAAATACTAGTAATTCGCCCATTTGGCATTCGGATTTTTGAATAGTCATCTATACTCTCCTGTTTATTGTTTGTAAAAAAAGGCATTTGCCTAATTCGTTGGTGCGTTTTTGTGACAAGATATATGCATGCTTGGTGCCAGCCTGTTGTTTGGAGATTTATCTGGCTTTCGGGAAATATAGAAAAACGTGCCGCATTAGGATTAATCAAAGGCCAATGCTTGTTTTTTTGCGGTAAATCTGACGCTGGTTAACATATGCAACAAAAGCATTACGAACTAAAATTGTCGGTTGCTTGGTCAAATTTGCGAACCTATGGTTTAGAAACTTGACCTATCAAAGTAACACACTGAGGCACGCTTGCCATTTCGCTTTGCTGGCCCTCAGCGCTTGGGCGGCCCGACATCCCGGATGACTGCCCCGTGGGGATAGAGGGAATGAAGCGGCTGGTCGCCACCATACGTGGTAGCCATGCTGGCAATAACCGAAAAAAATTGACAGCTTGACCCTAAAAGAAAAAAGCGAGCGGGTCTAGAGACCACGCAAGAGGGGCCAGGTT
Organism: Myxococcales bacterium; assembly: GCA_050288705.1. Taxonomy (GTDB): domain Bacteria; phylum Myxococcota; class Myxococcia; order Myxococcales; family UBA5297; genus JBNKEI01. Next base: position 14,575 of record JBNKEI010000039.1, on the reverse strand, counting down.
CGATGTCGAACAAGGCTAATCAACCAGGCATGTGGCCTAACCAAATCATTCGGATTCCGACTGCCAAAATGCGATGCGGAATACTTTTACCGGCATACTACGGAATTCGTACCGGAGGAATTGAAACCAGCATTATTACCAATTTACGAAATACTCGAACAACTGGCGAACCAAATCAAAGTATTCGAAAAGAAATTAAAAGAACTTGCGAAGGAGAAATACCCAGAGCCACTTCGACCCGCAGTGGTTTTGTCGATGTCTTGATGAATAGATTAGGCAGGGAGGGGCGCGTGGATAGTGAAAGCAGCGAATGGAGACATTTTCGGGATTCGCTAGAGCGGTGGATGCAGGAGCAGAAGCATCATCCGCACCCCCGAATGCATACCTTAGAAGTGATAGCTGCTTTACTGCTTTCTGTGGCCACAGTTGCCTCCGCCTGGAGTGCATACCAGTCAACTCGCTGGAGTGGTTTGCAATCGATACTATTTGGCGAAGCCAATACTGATAGAATCGAATCATCACGAAGCACTAATAACGCTAACCGACAAGTTACTATTCATGTTGGTTTATTTGTGCGCTATGCTGCCGCACTAAGCGAAAATAATAATAAACTCGCTGATTTTTTATACCAGCGGTTTCCTCCTCCACTTAGAAAAGCCACTGATGCTTGGCTAAAAACTGATCCTTTAAAAAATCCGAGAGCGCCTTCGTCTCCATTTGGTATGAAGGAATATAGTCTAGAAGACGAACGCCAAGCACAAGAACTTGGTCAGTTGGCTAAGGAGAAATTTGAAGCTGCTAAACAAGCTAATCAGACTAGTGATAACTATGTTTTACTTACGGTGCTTTTTGCCTCGGTGCTTTTCTTTTCTGGAATGAGCACCAAATTTGAGTCGTTAAAAATTCGTGCAGCCATGCTCCTAATGGGAGCAATAATTTTCTGTGTTGCTTTAGGATTCGTGGCTTATTATCCGATTTACTAGTCATTTCGGTGGCCATTTTGAAGCTGTTAATTTGCCATGCTATTCCTTGTCAAGTTTTACAACTAGCAATGCGAGAAACTCCAATACGCCGCTCCTCTTTCCATGCATGATCTTGAGCACACAAGGAGGCGGTCATGACGAAAAGCATGAAGCTAACTAGCTGCCCGGAAATCGCTCTAATTTTATTGATGGATTATTTACCCCACACTGCGCGCGGATAAAGTATACCAGTGAAGAACTTTCTAGGTGGCAGTGCGGGGGATTGTTTCGGTGGGCAAAGCCTTTAAAGAAACAGTAAAATCGCTAAAAGAGCCGATTCCTTTTGGGAAATATCTGCTTCTCGAACGCATAGGAGCCGGCGGTATGGGCGAGGTTTTCCTTGCCAAGGCGCTGGGAATTGCGGGGTTTGAGAAGCTTCTCGCCATCAAGCGCATACTGCCTACGCTAGCCGAGAACGCTGAGTTCGTTAGGATGTTCCTCCATGAGGCCCGCATTGTTGCCCAGCTTAGCCACGCCAACATCGTTCAGGTCTTTGAACTCGGCATGATCGAGCAAATTCACTACATCGCTATGGAATACGTCTCTGGTAAGGACTTGCACCATCTGCTTAGAACTTACCAAAAGAACGACATACTCATGCCCGTCGCGCAGAGCGTCTATATTGCTTCGAAAATATGCGAGGCGCTCGACTATGCGCACCGCAAGAAAGACGCTAACGGAAAACCGCTCAATATTGTGCACCGCGATGTGAGTCCCCACAATGTCCTGCTCTCCTATGATGGAGAGGTGAAGATCGCTGATTTTGGGATTGTGAAAGCAGCCGACCGATTTGCGAATGCTACCAGTTTGGGCGCTATCAAAGGCAAATGCCATTATATGAGCCCCGAGCAGGTGATTTCCCAGCCTCTCGACCATCGAAGCGATATCTTTACAGTGGGCATCATTCTTTGGGAAATGCTTGCTGGCCAACCCCTTTTCGCGGGCGATAGTGCATACTCGATATTAGATAAGATTCGCATTGCCGACATCCCGCCACCAAGTCTGCACAATGCTGCTATTCCTTCTCGCCTGGAAAAGGTGATTCTTAAAGCACTTGCGCACAATGTCGCCGATCGCTACTTATTCTGCGAGCAGATGCGAGAAGACCTGCTGCCTTTCCTACAATTTGGCAACTTTCAATACTCGGCTAAGCATTTCTCCCAATGCATGCACCATGCATTTGCTACCGATTATGCGAACGAGCAGGAGTGGCTCAAGCTCGCTGCCAGCTTACCAGTCGACTTATCGGAATCTTCCGCACGTGCAACCTCCGCTGTGCACGACCAGTCAGAGGGAAGCAGTGGAGAGAAAGCGTGCCCTGATCAAAAGGAATCGCCACCTTCAGAAATTGATTCCATTGAGAAATTTTTGAGGATGCTTTTCCATAACGTTACTCGGTGGGAAGAAGGATGGCGATTACAGCAGGCTAAGCAACCCCTTGTCAGCGACTTAGAATTTTACGCGCTATTTATTAATGGAGACCACGGCTCTGTTGGTGAGTGTACATTCGTCAGCCATGCGAATTCACTTGAGCAGCGCCTCCGGCGCCTCCCTGACCACCATAGTAGCCAGCCAAGGATCGTCATTGTTATCACCAAAGCTGCCGAACTTGGTAAGGGTGTTCGCCGGAAAATCCGTGAATATCGAGACGACCTAAATGTCTTGATTCTTCCGATCTATCTCGGAGAGTTGCGCACGGCGCTGGCCTCTAAACGGGAGACAGAGATCTTACGGGAACGTCTTGATGATCTTCATAGCGGTCATAATCCCTATTCGGAAAAAGCACCGCTCGATGCTACGCGTCTTTTTGGCATGCGCAGCGTTTTGAACCAGCTCGTAGACGCCATTTCCAATCCCGGCGCCATTGTGTCAATCCTTGGCCCACCGGGCGCAGGCAAGACCACCCTCGTTAATCGGGTAGAGCTCGACTGGAACTATGGCAATGATCCGTTTATTTACGTGCGGTGCGCGAATTTCGATGAGAGATCAGTTGATAAAATTATCGAAGATATCGAATCCAAAATGCGTCAGAAATTTCCCGGTTGGCGCCCGACCGGCCACTCGCAGCTAACCCAAGAAGATCTTCGAGAAACCATGGTCAACGCTGTGCCCTCCATGGGAGCGTTCAATAGTCAACCAGTGCTCGTTTTGGAAGATGCAGATTGGATTATTAACCTCCTTGGTAACAATAATCGCTATTCGCCAAATGATGTTGCAGTAATAGATGCTCAGCGATTTTGGAAATCGATCGCCGTGTTGTCGAATTCACGTTCTCTACGCACGATTATAACCAGCGTACGCGGCTTTGTATTGGCAGAAAGCCGAATTAACTCGTGGGAAAATCCCCTTGCTTCATGCCTGTTAACCATCAAGGTACCGCCGCTAGACATCAATTCGATGAAAAAGATGGTCTGCGAGCTGGGAATTACCATCTGCTTCCGCTACACCCCAGCAGCCTTAGAGCGAATTTTCGAATTCTCAGGAGGGCAGGTCGAAATTGTCCGCAAGCTTTGCCAACAAATAGTTCTGGATGCCCGCACTAGAACACCACTTGCTGAGCATGAGGTCACGGTTAGTGAAGTTGATCATGCAGCAGAGCGTCTGGTTGCTCTTGGCAGCACCTTTCGTGATTTCTGGGGATGGTTAGAGAATACCGAGCGTTTGGTGCTACAAGAAATCGCCTGTTCGCGGCCTCGATCTATCCGCAAAATCAAGCGAGCGTTAGATGGCCAGCTAACCAGCAACAAAATCGAAGAAGCTGCGGAACAACTTCGGAGCATGGGCTTCATTGACCGAACAGTACAGCGGCGAGAGCAAGTCTTGGGTGAATTGTTTGCAATGTGGATTTGCGAACATATCGAGCGGACTGAGCCTGGGCTAGCTCCCCGGAGCACGCGGAGGTTGCGTTGGGTAGCCACCGGATGCACGGTAACAGCAGTGTTATTCGCAGCCTGGCACGCGTTAAGATCTGACAACCGTTCTCTCCGAAATTTCCAGGTAGACGGTTGCACCTATACCATCAACTACCCCGAAAAAAGCGCTTCGGGTGAAAGGCAAAGCTTTCATTTCTCAGCAAAATGCCCTTCGGGAAAGGTAAAACCAGTAGGGTTCACTGTCCAGAACGGCACCAGCGCCGCTTTTGGTGATAAGCAGATTTTTTTTCAGGACGCACTGGATTGCAAGGATGCTAGTGAATGTCGTCCAAAGGAGTATCCCATTGAACTTCGCTTTCCAGAGCCGGGCACGCAGTCCTTCTCTTTTCAGGTTTCCATTAATGGCGTTCTCCAGTCCCCAGATTTGAAAGTGAGTGTTGACGGGTTTCGTGCGCTTAAGCGGCAAATTGTAATTACCGTGAGGTATTTGGTCGCGCTTCCAGCAGCGTTGGGACTGATACTGACTTTTTACAATGACATCCAGGCGAAACTGCAACAGATCGGCTCTGTACTCAGCTCTATACTGGGAAGACGGCGTTATAGCAGCGGCTCACCAGGGAATACCTCTGCCAATTCGTAAAGCTAATAATAATTGCGAAACTGCACAAAGGGACGAGCTGGATCGAAAAATCGGGAAAAGCTACAAGGAGATAACCAGGGTTAGGATGCAAGATGTTTAATAGAATTCTCGACAAACGAAGGCACACTGTCCAACATGATTCCGCGAGCACATCTAACAGTCAGCAAAATTCAGGACTGAGTGTTTTCGCGAACGGGTGGGTAATGCTTTGCCTATGTAATTACGGCACGATCATGTTTTGGAATACTGCTACTTGAGAGTTGCTCTATCGGTTGCAAAGTCTCTTGAAGAGTGCACCAAATGCCTCAAGGTGTACCTAATCGGATGGATTGGCTTCTTCTGGATATGCACCAATGCAGAGGAGAGAGTATTCTCCAGTATTGACGCTCATATTAGGTGACGTTGCGAGCAATAGTGCTTAAGCATTGGAAGCGTAAACGATACATAATACAGCAGTAGCACGAGGATTGCGCAACGCATACTTTGCCGAACGCGGGCTCGTATCTATTCTGGAACATAGGACCCCAGCATCCTGAAGAGCCGGATGTGAGATCCACTAGTCCTCTGTGAGAGCCCTGGGAAGGCAACGACCTGGGGCTACTCAACATTATAGAGATGGTTTAGTTACAGGTTCCGGGCGTTGCTTGCCATGAAGGTACTGACCATTCAGGTGCATAAGTATTTCCCCGCACCAATGGATCTGGTAGGTTGACGTTGCTTATCATTGTTTTGAGCGCTGCGCAGGGTCCATCGAACTCTTGCTGTTGACCAAACTCGTCAGTCACACAAAGCGGCTCTTGCGGTAGAGAGTCGCAGTGGGGGGTTGCGGTAGTGCATGGACCAGAAAGTTGTTCCCTGTACACCTTGCCTTGCAAAGAATTTAGCTTTAGCCCCCCAAAATTTTGCCAAATGGCATCGATGTAAGAAGCGTGGAAGCCGTAGCCATTTTCTGTTTTTGCAATGGCAACATCGCAAATCGGTTCGGAGCAGATATCATCAAAACAAAATCTTCCCTGATGGCAGTCGCCGTGGTTCCTGCACCGAGAATGACAGTAGCTAGTATGAACGGGGCCAGGTATGCAATTAAGACTAAACTTGCACGTAATAGGACCGGTGGTATGGCTGCCACATACTTCTCCTTCGGAAGGGTGCGGAACACAAAATCCTCCACCGTAGAACTGTTCTTGACATGCATAGTCCCAAGGACAGGCATCGTCGTCGACAGCACATTCCTGCCTGATAGCAGGCTGGTCAAACAAGTAGTTAAACCATGACCTTTCGACAACCGGAGAGCCTTCGGGACCGTCCGTCTCAAAAATGAACTCGATCTTCGATCCGCGCTCTATGTGGTGATTGCTAGTAAAGTGACCATAGTCCTCGAGTTTCATGCGCCATTGTTCGTTTCCCTGTCGTATTTCGATCCAGTTGACCGGAACGAGCGGGACGACTTGTTGCCACCACTCGTTGCTAGATTGATGTACGATAAGGTGATATTGATAGCCATTGCCAGCGTCAACAGGTTGCTCGATCAGGTAGCGAAACCACTCTGATATCCAAGGGGTCTGGCCATTGCTCACGATGATGCGAACCATTTCGCCGGAATTGATGTGGTTATTACCAATGAAGTGCCCCCACCAGGTGCCCGTTAGCAACCACTGATTGTAGCCGTTGTCAATAGCTACTCTACGCGTATCGGAAGGAACTACTATTTGTTGCCACCATTCGTTACTGGATTCATGGACGTATACCGTCTCACTATTCGTTTCCTGCGCACTTGTCGAGGATTCGGCGATGTTAGCGAGGCCGGAACCAGTGAACAAGCAGACTACGCCTAGCGAAACTAGAGGAATTGTAGCAGAGCTGCGCTTAAAAGAATTCATCGCTACTCCTTGGCAAAAAATACTTCAATTAACTCCTAATGATGTCAATATCGATTCAATCGGATTTACTAGTATTATCAATGATGTCGAACATAGATGTATTCATTTATCTACCCAACAGGCATATTATTGTCAATACTATTGAGCGTGTTTGCTATTTTGCCCCCAAATGAGGGTAGGCGGGAATTTGACAATTATTCTACAAAGAACCGTAATAAAAAAAGATTCTGTCGCATTAACTGATGTGGCGTGCAAATTATTTGTAAAAAGACCATTTGCGTGCCAATGAATTATGCTGCGAGGGAGTGAAACTGCTCTACTGCATTTCGGTTTTTGCTATATGGAAGGGCGTAACCGCCCTTTCTTGATCATATGAAAAGCTTCAATTCCTGAGATAGTGGCTTGAGCGGCTAGGAATTTCTTGAAACCTAATATTGGACGAACTTTCTTTTTGATGAAGCGGTGGTCCTGCTCAATAATATTATTTAGATATTTGTTTTGCCGAATCTCTATACTGGTGCTGTTACTGGTTAGGTCTTTTTGGTGAATCATGTCCCGCGAATGCCTTTTCGGTAGTAGCAGGTAAGGTGGTCGGTCGGCATGCCGGAGAAGAGCCTGGCAATTTCATCATCGAAATCCTTTCGAGTCGGTGTTCGGTACGATTCTCTATTCGCCAAATGATGTTGCAGTAATAGATGCTCAGCGATTTTGGAAATCGATCGCCGTGTTGTCGAACTCACGTTCTCTACGCACGAGGTCTCACCGCTGGCTTTGTTCCGTGTTTCTGTCGAATAAAACTTTGGCGCCAACAGATTTGCTGGATCGAAAAAGCGGTAAAAGCTACAATGTAGGAGCTAACCAGGGTTAGGAGACAAGATGTTTAATAGAATTCTCGATAAACGAAGGCACACTGTCCGACATGATTCCGCGAGGACATCTAACAGTCAGCAAAATTCAGGACTGAGCAATAATGAAACCCCCGGACCAAGTAACGTTAATGCCATCATCCAATCAACAAGTAGTAATAGTAGTTCGCAAAATCGAGATACGTTTAATAACACCGTAGGTGGGCGAAACAATGGAAACCTGGAAATTGGGGACACTGGCCATGGGTTAAATAGAATGTTTGGTTCCTTTAACCTATTTTCGATTAGTCTGTCACAAATGGAGCATGCCTTAAATATTTGGGAGAATAATATAACCCAATTCGGAGCAAATAGATGTACGGCAAAAGATAGAATTCTCAAATGTTTTCAAAAACGTGACACCGTCCTTGATCTAGCCGGTCTCAATTTGAAAAGCCTCCCAGAAGAAATCGGTAACTTTACCTGGCTTAGCGAGCTAAACTTGTCGCACAACCGATTGACCGAGCTGCCCAACTTTTTGGGTAACCTTACTGAGCTTAGATCGCTATTCCTGTCGGGAAACCAACTGACCGAGCTGCCCCATTCCTTAGGCAACCTAACTAAGCTTAGCAAGCTAGACTTGATGAACAACCGATTGACTGCGTTGCCCAATTCCGTTGGCAACCTTACTGGGCTTAGCATGCTAAGATTGAACGACAATCAACTGACCGAGCTGCCCAACTCCTTGGGCAACCTTACTGGACTTAGCCACCTAGACTTGTGGGGCAACCAACTGACCGAGCTGCCCAACTCCTTGGGCAACCTTACTGGGCTTAGTTTCGAGCTAAACTTGGCGAACAACCGATTGACTGCGGTGCCCCATTCCTTGGGCAACCTTACTCGGCTTAGCACCTTAGACTTGCATGGCAACCAACTGACCGAGCTACCCAACTCCTTGGGCAACCTTACTGGGCTTAGATGGCTATACTTGTCGCACAACCGATTGACTGCGTTGCCACAGGGTATCTTTCGGTTGTCTCAAGAAACAGGAATAAGACTTGAGCAAAATCCCTTATCCCAGCAGACAATAGCTGCATTGACCCAACGAACCGGTGGACCAGAGATTAGTTTTTCCATTGTCGAAACTCCTTCCACAGCTATTGATCCGTTCTATTCCGATTCCGAGCTTTCGTATCTCTTTCTCGAATGAAATAGAGCTGTCATTTGTCACCTCCATCCTTTGCTTTACATGAAGTGACCTATCGGTCCCTACATTGTAGAAGCGCCCACATGAAAATGTCCGGTTTCGACGTCCTCTCCGCTTCAGGCAGATTTGCAACCCACGCTTTGATTACCGCATCGTCGGTTACTTCCTCTTATAAATCGCCGGATTCATTGTCATGGCACAGATAGAATCTTGGAATTCCTGGGGCTATAACGACGATCCCAAAGGAGAACATTATGGCTTTCCGAGAGTGTTGGTTGCTCCACGAAACTCAGCAATTGAAATTGAGGTTGCAAATTCTTTACCTAAACTTTCCCGCTATGTAATAAAATTCCAAATATCAGAGATATTAAATCCCCAAAACACGGAAATGCGCGATACTACATCTGCAGCACGAATCAATAACCGTCCTAAAGGATAGAAATTCAATTGCCTTGAGGACGGTTCGGTCGATTTAATCGATCTGATATCCGGATTTTCTCCAGGCATCGCCCATAACCGGGTTCATTTTCAGATAGGCGTCGACAGTCTTTTTGGGAACGCTGTTGTAGGGACAGGAGAAATTCACACAGACATTACAGAAAAAAGTAATGACGATTTTGTAAAAGGTGATACCGGTGAGTAGGGAGGCCGCAGCGAGACCGCTGTATGCAACCAGAGCAACCAGTCCGAACTGAGCGTAATTTATCGCCAAGGACACAATACCATATGAGTATCCGACGACGGGAATGATAAAGAAATAACCGATGACCAGGGCTCTCATAAGAAAGCGCTCCAGACCATTCATTGGTCCCGGCCTGTATTTCCAGATTTTAAGAGATCCGTTATTACCCAGGCAATCGAGAACTTTCCCTTCTGCCGCGTAGTAAGGGCAATGGGAGCAGAGAAATCGCATTTCAATAAAACCGAACATGGAAAAGGTAAAAAGTGCATAGGCCCCGACAATCCACCAGTTTCCCGTCAGCAACCCTATGATTGCGAAACCTATCATGGTTATCAACATGGGGGGCGCTCCTATGGCTCCAAATGCTCCGGCAATCCCCTTGTCTTTCTTACAAGCCAATTTTCCCTTTATTTCGCATACATCGCAATGGGAACCGGAATCGAGAGTACATAATTCTTCTTTTGATTTTTTACTCATATTCATCCTCTTTATCCTCCGTATTGGAAATTTATTCTCAAGCTCTAAAGCATTTTTTTGCAGCGTGCTTGACATTGTACGCTGTTGATAACTTTTTGATGAGTTTTGCAAGAGCCTCAATCGATAAGGCAATTACTTTTCAACGAGCACCCAACCGGGTGACCCCCAAGTTACCATCGAGCCACGAATCAGTAATCGTGGTAATGGCTAACTGTTCTATTAGATATTAAAAAAGGAAGACAATCATGCCTAAGAGGATTAGATGGAATAAATGGTGGATGCTGCCCGCTATCGCTGGTATCGCGGCGTGCGGTGACCCGCAACTGGAAACGGTAACTAACCAGAACGCTCGTGTTTTCGAAGACACGGCAATTGTAGGAGTCTCGTCTTGCTCATATGGATACGAAATAGTTGACTTAGGTGCATTGCCTGGGGTCGAGCATACCGGAATCTACGTAAATGATATTAACTCAGCGGGAATGTTTGTTGGATACACGTGGGGTATTATGGCGCCTGACCACGCCTTTCTATGGAGTGCTCCACGCGGAATGATTGATTTAGGTCATTTGCCGGGCGATATCGGCGCCAATGCTAAGGGTGTAAATGATTCCGGCGTAGTGGTGGGAAGCTCAGGCAATCATGCGTTTTGGTGGTACCAAGGCGGCATGCATTTGTTGCCGGGGCTAACTAGTGCCAGGCAAGGCGCGGCAAATGCCATCAACAACCATCAACAGGCAGTGGGATATTCTTACACGGGAACTAGCAATCACCCGGTTCTTTGGTCCTCACCTTATTCAATTCGCGATCTGGGTACCTTAGGCGGACACCACAGCGAGGCAGACGACATTAATGACTCGGGCGTGATTGTCGGCTGGTCATATTTACCGGTAGGTAATGTAGCACATCCCTTCCTCTGGCAGAATGGCCATTTTACCGACCTAGGATTGATGCCCGGCAATTCGAGCTGTTTTGCAAACAGAATAAATAATAATCGAGTAGTGGTTGGACGCTGCACCGAAACCAAAAATGCTTTCCGTTGGCAGTCAGGACACTTTGAGGTGCTGCCGCATTCACCGTGGGCTGATGAAGCTCGGCCTTCAGGCATTAACGATTTAAACTATGTAGTTGGATACGAAGCACGTTTTGTGGAAGAGACGAGAGCAGTACTATGGACGCCCAATAGACAGCTAATCGAGCTTAATAAGTATCTGCCGCCTCATAGCGGTTGGCTGTTGACTCATGCAAACGATATCAACAATAACCTTGAAATAGTGGGATATGGGCAACACTTTGGCCGTCAGCACGTATTCTTGCTACGAAAATGCTCAAGAACCTAATTAATCGAAAAGGCTTACGAAAGGGCTCGAATGAAGAGCCCTAAAGGCCCTGGAAAGTTCCCACACCAAGATCTATTCTCTGCTTCGAGTCGCACACCTAAACCAAAGACACACGAGAGGCTTAATTAAGAGCCTACTGAAGCAACATTCCAAGGCTAGTGTCGACAATACTATATACCGAGGGGCCTAATGCCTAGTCACCGCGTAAGGCAATAGATATCTGTATATGGATGTATGGAAAGGAATGATGACGTGGAAGGAATAAAGGGGGCGGCTAGATCGCTTCACGTAGAAGGAAGGCAGCATAGGGAGCGGTCGGTGAGCGATGATACTAAGGTATCTTCGGTCAAGTCTACGCGTAACCAGATTGCGAACCTGCATAAACTCGTTTCCATAAATATTGCAGAGGTATTTAATCCCATTACCCAGAATGCACAAATTCTTAAGCGCTCTCCAAACGGGTGTTATGGCGAAACTCTTGCCATACCGTTTCGTAATAATCCGGAAATTATGAGCTTAATTAGAGAAGTGGTCTCGGTTTCAAAAAAATATTCGAGCCAGTTCAATCCTCAAAATAATCCTCATATTACCATTGCCGGGTTATGTTCAAGTGCTAATAAAGCTGAATTTCAGAAACAGTTTGCAATGTTTTCTGGCAACATGAGCAAGATTGAGAGTGACACGCAAGAATTTCTTGCCGATAAACGAGTAACACTGACTGAAATAAATGTCTTGGAAAACGGAACCATCAGAATGTTGTTTAGCATTGCCGGCGACAACAAAGCGCTAGGAAGTCTTGGAGACTATCGAGATAGAATAAAAAAAAATGGAGCCAAGGATTCTTATCGTAGTGATTTAGTACATATGGTTATAGGAAACTACGCCGGAGAAAGTCTAAGTCCAAGAGAAAGGAAAGAAGTAGAATGTCTTTTCAATAAGTTTGTTGAGAAGCGACTGGAACATGGCACAAAAAGCCGAATTCGTTCCTATAATTTAGCGGGAGCAATTGTAGAACGATATCGATTTACGTCGGCATCTCTCAGTGCTGACGCTGTTGAAATAGAAAAAACCGTTGCAGGGTTTAAGATACCAGAAGGCTATTCTGAGTTAAGAAAAAAGCAATTGAGATTACTAGCTCAGAGTTCAAATTTTGAAGCGCATTAATCTGTATGTTTACGAGGAGAAAACAATAATTCTAGCCGAATTTTTGTTTACAACTAAAAAATGGACACTAGACAATCAATAGCATATAGTTCAAAAAATCGAATGTCGTTTGCCGGAGGAGAATCAAGCGGATCTAAATCCAAAGCCTCTGCCGGTTACTCATCGCACAGCACAGATAAATACTCCCAGGCTGCAACCTCTATTCAGGGCTCAACCAGAGGAGTAGCCACGCGGAGGAGCAGCCGAATTAAAACCGTTGCTCCTGGTGTTATTCATACTCGCGTACGGGGAAACGAAGAAACTTTTTCCAAAATTGGCATGAATATAGACCCTCGTCGAGATGATAGTAACCAAAGTATTCCTAGAAACCTCGATGTACTTTCGATCGATTCATCTCGCTACTCCAGTAGCATGGTTGGCGGCCATTCACTTTTTAATCCAATCTCGGCAGATAACCAAACCCGTCGTGATGTTTTAGGTTCATCTAGACACAATGTTTATGTTGATGGCGGTTATTTTAATGCTGGAGAAAGACATTCAGGTCACCCTTCACATCGACCAATTGGTCCTACGTCTACTTTGCACACCAGTAGCTACATTCCGACTCCGTCAAAATATGAATCAGACTACGAAAAAATAGTCGGCGATGATGGTACCTATATAAGTTCAGCTCCAGTACTGGGCCGAGAAGGTAAAAATGTATTTCCAAGATCGAAGCTCGATGAATCTAAATTCAATTACGAAACAGTGCGTTCTGGAAAGGCGACTCAGCTCCCCGGTGAGCTATACCACATGAGTGATCCTAATCCTCGCGCCGGCATTTCTTTCTCGTCGAAGAATAGGGAGGATAATCGGTCTAATTCTTCCTCGAAACAAAATAGAACTCGTATTGCTGCTGCTACCACCGTGCGCGAACGTGGTCCAAAAAACGATGGTTTTACAATGGCCGAATGGTCTAATGTAATGAATCGACTATCTGGAATAAATATTAATCCAGGAGATGCTATTAATTTGGATAGTGGCAAATCGGTTGTTATTGGTATAACAGATCAGCATGGCGATCGAACTTTTACCGTAGCACAGGAAAAACGTGGCCGTGATGCGTCGACTATGGCGAGTTTCCGGTCAAAAGATAGATAAAGGAAAAGCATTGGGATTAATGGTTCATTACCGAAGCCATTGCCAAGCTATTTTGGGCTCATCGTCTGCAACAAACTATGAGTATTACGAGAAGTCTTTTTGTTTCCTGAAGGGAATCCAATATTTAGGTGCATTTTGGTTCTAAAGAATTGGATATTACCCGCCCGTAGGTCGACTATACAATCACACCACCAATCATCTCCCTGTTGATTACACTTGACTACGTTTTCAAAAAGGGGCCATATCGAGGGACACTCAGTAACTTGGGGGGCATTAAGAGGAGAAAAAATGAAGACGTTGGGAAGCTTTTCTTTGGCAGTTATACTCGTCCTTATATCCGTTCCAGCGAACGCGGAGTTGGTAACCAGTAGTGCATATCCGAATATGGTCTATGACTCGGAACTTGACATAACGTTTTTAAAAGACGCCAACTACGCAAACACCTCTGGATTCGTGCAGTCCAACGGATCTTCCTCGGGTTTCATGATTTACAATGACGCCCTCGACTTCATTGATCATCTCAACGACATCAACTACGGTGGTTTTTCGAATTGGCGCCTGCCCAGCTTTGAAGACGACGAACTAGGGCACTTGTACCATGATGATGGCATTAGCTATTGGGAACCGGCTCCTTTTATCAATCTTGGTTCTTATTATTGGACCGACGAACTAAATTACGATCCGGCAGATGGACGCGAATTCTCATTTTTAAGCGGCAACTACATCAGTTTTGCGGCATATCGCTTTGTTTTTCCAGTTCATGACGGAGCACCGCACATAAGACGCCTGATGCTTTATCGACCTTTCTACAAACAGATATTTGTTCTTCCGTAACGGTCCTGCCTTTGTATTAAACGCGATTTCTTATTCAAGTATGAAAGTTCGTTCCCCCCATCCCTCTGGGCCCTCTGGGAGAGGGGGGACGGACCATTAGAAAATGAAAATAATCCCATCCATGTAAAGCGCCTCATATAATTGCCGCCATGACCATAGAAGCGCCCACCGTTTTGGCAAATTGTTTCACGCCTGCTAATGAAAAGGTCAGCTTGGAACCAGCAACTTTTCCAAAATATAAAAAAAGAAAAGTTAGATTGACAATACTGCCCAACGAAGTTCCCACGGCTATGCAACATAGCCGTAACGAGGAAAAGCCAAGCAACTAATAATGTGTCTTTTCGGTAAGCATGCGTGAAACTCACGCATAGAGATAAAACACGATGGAATAGCTGCAAGTCCGCACGATTAAGGACCCGGCACACAAGATTTAGTCAATCTGAAAGCAGCTTCCGGCAACTTTTAGGCCAATTT
>JBNKEI010000038.1:0-29033 GCA_050288705.1 Myxococcales bacterium | reverse complement strand
TATTTCGCCGACAAATACGAACGACTATGAACCTTGCCTCCAACCGGCAAAGTGTGGAAACATTATCGTTTTATAGACTGAAGCCCAATGGAGGAACAGTCGAAGAATATTGGTAATCTACCAATTACAGGGGCTCTCCATATGCCAAGACCGAAATTCAGTCGATTAAGATGGTTCCCGAGTTTTTTAAAAAAAATCGCCGATTCAATTGCGATACTAAGCACTATTTTATTCACTTTTGCCCACTGTAATGCGTCTTCTTCTTCTTCGGGTCAATCCGATTCTTCTGGGGACACTAGCGAAGATCAGACTACAAGAATTGACGATCCTGCTCTTGATTTTTTAACCGATGGATTTGTTTTTGTTGAAAAAGGGGTTACCTCTGCTGCAAACGGGTCTGCCGAACTAGCCTACGACATAGAGATGGCCAAATATGAAGTTACTATTAAAGAATACGTTGCTTTTTTAAATGAATACGACGTTGCTTCTGACGGTTCCTACAAAGGACAAGTCATGCTAGCCCTAAACTATACCGAGTGCCCAATTCAGTATGACGGGAATCAATTCGTATTCAAGAAGAACAGCAATTCACCCTACGACACATGTCCTGTCACCTTTGTAACCATGTATGGAGCGAGAACCTACTGCAACTGGTTAAGCCAAAAGGCCGGAATATCAAAAGCCTATAACGAAGAAACCTGGGAGAAGCTTAAATCAAATACCAAGGAGGGGTATTACGATCAAGTTGCCGGTTATAGATTGCCGTCCGGTTATGAATGGGTCTTTGCTGTTCGGGGAGGCAAAGATGGTCTTGCGACGACCTGGGCGGGAAGTGACAACTGGGAAGAGGTTGCTTGGATTAATGAGCCGTATCAGTATTTGCCACCGACACATCCGGTCGGGCTAAAGAAACCGAACGAACTTGGAATTTACGACATGAACGGTAATGTGGCTGAATTGAGTGAAAACGATTGGCATGTATATATTGGAGAGACTTATTTCGGAATGTCCGCGAACACTCTTATGTTTTCTTATTCAAAAATAGATTACTACGACTCCTTAAACATAAAGGGAAGTGGTCGTTGCATGGGGTTTCGTGTTGTTCGAACTAGACCCTAGCCCTAACTAAGCGTAACCGTGGGCGTTGGTTGTCCTCCTTGCCCGTGATGTCACCAATTGCGGTACACCTGGCTATGCTCGCTCTCTACGTTATAATTCAAATCTTTCACTGCCTTGGGGTCCTTTACGAGCACGCAGTGTTGCCGAACTTGCGTGTCCAAATGAAGCTAGGAAATGGAAATAGTCTTCCAAGCTCATAGAAGGGAGAGGACAACGCAGGGCTGCTGTTTCTTCTGAAGTTGGATTCCAATTCCATTGTAGCTCATCCTCTAGCCTTTTATCATCTAATAGCGAGAAATTGCTTGATTTCATAATATTTATTCTCCAAACCATGTTTGCGAAAATAGTTCTGGATTTTCTGTTCATCAATTCCTGGCAGGGTTAGAATGAATTGAATATCCGCCATTTCCTTGAACGTGCGAGATGGGTCATTTTTCATGGCTAGTATTTTCATTGCTGCAAGATATTCAGCTCGTGGCACGGGTGCGGTGCGACCGGAAATTACGCCTAGAGACTTGGTATTTTGAAAAAGGACCTCTGCAGTCTTTTCATCCACATAAATGAAATCTATGCGTCCCAGCGAAGAAAGTGGATGAACGTGATTGGAAAACCCTTCCGAAACATGCAACGACTCGTATCCCACCGATTCCAAATGCTGGACAAGCGAAAGTCTTAATTTTTCTTCTGCCACTAGATCGAGACAGAGGTAGCGCGAATAAGTCCGAGAGTCCCAATGCCCCAATCACCGCAAAGCGAGCGTAAGGTTGACGCTAAAACAATCTCTCTTTTCTTGCGGCGTGGCATCATGAAGGGATGCAGTACGAGTGCTAGACCAACACTCGAACGAACCTGCCGTTTTTTCTCAGACAGAGTTCAAGCCCGCAAAAAATTGTTTCGGAATGGTTACTAGTCTTTTACAAATGGAGGCGGCGGGAATCGAACCCGCGTCCGAAGGTCATCATCCTTCGCCACTACGTGCGTAGTCCACACTTTATACTCACTTGGTGCTCTTGTGGACGAGATAACCAAGCGAGTTTCCCGAATTTATCTCGCGGCAAGTTCTTCGAGAAATAAACTTGACGCCAGCCTGCTAAATGACGCTCGACCCTGACCCCACAGACGGAAGGTCAGGCGAACGCACACTACAACGGGTTTTAGGCCGCTAGTGCGAGCTCAACGTTATCGTTGGCCTTTAATGTTTTCCCAGGACGGATTAACGAGACTACCTGAGATACTCGGCACGCGACTCGGGCTTCAGTACCCCCGTCGAAACCAGTTCGCCCCCAAAATTTTCAAAGATCTTATTAAATATACGATCATCTCACTTTTCCGTCAAACAGATAGATCATGCCTTCCAATTGAACCTTTTAGGGTTCCTTAGTTGGAATCCGGCTGCCTAGGACAGGAAGGACTAGGTGTGACGCTCGACCCCTGGCCAGGTTCTCTTTCACCGTCTAGCACTTTCAGTGAAGTCAACCGATTCTGAGCGAGTTCAACGTCCAGTTCAAAACCAGCACGCACTTGTTGACCCTCCATTACATCGGTAGGAGCCTTTACTCCATCGCCCCTAAATAAGGTGCGGCGAGTTACGCGCAGCGGCACAGCAATACCTTGGTATTCAACTGTGATATTATTGTTGTCCGATTTGAGAACTGTTCCGATGAGCTCGCCAGAAATGCCAACTCCTGCTTGCGTTTCTTTTATTGTTCCTCGCTTATCGCCGCTTTTTCCACTTGCAGATACGGCCAAGCACATGATTGCCAATCCAGTCACTATTGTTAGCTTCGTCAGTCTCATTACGTAACCCCTCCGTCGATTGCTAATATCCTAGCAACGTTGTCTCGCCATAAACCTTTTCCTTGAATACTACGCCCGGCCCCTTCGCTAAATAAGCCCCCAATCGGGATATTCCTTACGCAACATTTTTCTCCCGTTTTCGAAAACAAGGTATAAGCAAAACACGAAAGGTGTTAATGCTTTTCTTTGAAACAGGAGGATTATCAAATGAATGAAAACAACCGAATAGATGTCGTGCCAATTCGAATGAGCACTCACACTACACACGAACGCCAAACGCCAAAGGGAACTGATTTTGGCTCACGTCTTCGTAACGGAATCAACATCGCTGGCGGGATTGTGTCGTCCGTGGCTGCTCCCATAGTTCCTGGCGGGTCAATAGTTGCCGCCGCCATTTCGGGTATATCAGGAGTAGGTTCTTCTCCTTCATCTGGTCAAAGAGTCGGAGAAACCACTCTTGCGGCACACGGAGGACCGAAATCAACCTTGCCTTCATCTACTGGACAGACCAATATGGGTATTCCCAACCAATCGGGTATAGATGAACTTTCCACGACTGGCTCGTCAATGGTGGCCGAGCAAGCCTCAGCAAATATTCAGTACCTGAAGCTTCAACGCCAGGTGCAACTAGAAGATCAGAAATTCCAGACTCTGTCTAACGTGATGAAAAATCGACATGACACTCTCAAAAACACCATTGCGAACGTCAAATAAGCCCCAGTCGGGCTTGCTTCTAGCCCGACAAACAGGTCCTTTCTTGACACTACATTCCTTCGGCTAACTCATGTTAAAGCAAAAATCACTATACTCGAACCTTGAAGAGTTCCTGGAAACCGCGCAAAGAAGCGGAAATGAGGAGTCGGCAAGGGAACTGTTCAAGGCAACCAAAAAAGAGTTAGAAAGCGTATCGTCACCTCTAAAAATTCCCAAAGCACAGCGCGCACTCCTTGCAATTGGTCATGTAGAAGCTCTCATTGGCGAGTTATTATTGGTTAGCGAGAAATTGGCTGCTCAGACCGTAGTTCGTAAAGCTTCAAGAAATACTATTTCCAACGTTCGCTAGTTTTTGCCTCTGAAGATTTTCCTCCCGGTTTTAAAGGGGTCCCATCATGGTGCAAATCGAAGGCCTAGTCCCTGTAAGCAAGCAAGAGGCGTTAATCTTACTGGAGGCAGGCTATCTGCTTGTGGCCATGGGCCGATATAACCAGGCTCGCGCGGTCTTTCAGGGAGTTGCCTGCCTATTACCAAGCAGCGAGGTTCCGGTTATCGCCTTGGGCACACTAGAATTTGCCGAGGGCCGTTACGAAAAGGCAATTCAGGAATACCGTAAAGCACGCCACCTATCGCCTCAGAGTGGTCTACCCCGCGCCCATATTGGTGAAATGCTTCTCTTTCTCGGAAAAACTCGGGAAGCTCTAAAGGAACTTCATGCGGCTATCGAGCTAGAACCCGATGGAGACGGCGCTAGAATGGCCGAAGCACTGTTGTCGTGCCAAGAACTTGGAGTTTTCTCCCCTAGGGATTTGAAAACCTCAAACGATAGTTCTATAAGAAACTATTAAACACAACTCAATCGCATTTTATATAGATAATTTTCGTAGGTCTTTTATGTGAGGAAATAATCATGGGTGTGGGGTCAATCGGCGGCAGAGGAGGAGGACGGGGCACCAAAGGTGCCGGCAAAGTAGGTGCAAAAAGAAAGGGCGGTGGTTCCTCGAAAATTGAAAGTACTGCAAGCGTAGAAAAAACCCCGAATTTCGCTACAGTGGAGGCTTCTCATGCTCCAGTTGGTTTGTCAGAGACTTCGGCTTGCTCTTCTGAAAGAATCTCTAGTATAGCAAAAGCATTGCGCTCCGGTGAAATCGCCAGCAAAGCTGACGCGACGCGCCTTCTTGTCTCCGATATTTTGAAGGAACGCATGAATCTCGAAGTAAAGGCTATCCAGTCTCGAATCGTCGACGAAATAATGGATGATCCGCGGCTGGCGCGAACGCTAGAGTTAATCTGGCAGAAGGCGTAGGGTTTGAATTGGCTCTTTTGGAGGACAGAGACGAGCTACTAAAAAAGTATGGTTCTTACGTACGGGCTTTAGCTATGAACGTTTCGCGACAATTTAAGGGCAAATTCGAAATCGACGATCTGGTTTCTTACGGAACGCTAGGTCTCCTAGAGGCTTCGGAACGTTTTGATGCCAAGCATGGCGCCAATTTTCTAACCTTTGCACACTACCGAATTAAAGGAGCAATCTACGACGGCCTGCGTCAGATGGGAGTCTTGCGAGGTCAAAACCAGAAGCGGGCTTACATTAGCGAGCGATGTGCTAATTACCTTAGAAGTGGTGCTGCTACTGATTTTGGTCAGCCTCAATCCTTGTCCGACAATGTACGCGATGTAGAGAACGCTGTCACTGGTTTAGCTACCATTTTGGTCGCTAGCCTTCATGACCTTCCTGACGAGGGGATGAACCAAGAAGAGAAATTGGTGCTCGCCCAGCTAAAAACTCGCGTGGAAGCAGCTATTGAGCAACTTCCTGAAAATGAACGGAAATTGCTAATTGCTTATTACTACGAAGGTAAGACTTTAGAAGAATCTGGCGCGGTAATCGGCCAGTCAAAAAGCTGGGCTTCGCGACTTCACGCTCGTTCAATTGACCACCTACGAGCACTGTTAGAAGGAGAAATTAATGGTGAACCGGTAGCCGACAAATTCACCTCTTCTGGTACGTCAACCATGCATCGATCGTATCGTTACTCACTTTAACAATAGGATAATACCATGGCTACTCCAATGATTAATATTCAACCTGCTATCCAAACTGCTCAGCAACAAAACCACCAAAAGCCTGAAACTACGCCCAAAGACGGACCTTCTTCATTTGACAAGGTGTATGATCGCGTGGCTCAAAAAACTGGGTCCGTCAATACCGTCACCGCGGCTCAGCAAGTACTGGCGTCGGAAAAAGCCGGACAGATTACGCAAGCACAGCGAACCTCTACCCTGGAGGCAACCAGAAAATCCAAATTTGCCAAACATAACGATCCTGCGCCTGCCCCATCTATGACATCCAAGATTGGTGATGCTATTGAGCAAGTTCTAAGCAGCCTGGATAGTCGTACTGCCTCCATGGACAAGTTCATCAATAAAGCCTTGGAAGGTAAACTCGATCTAAATGATCAACAACTGCTTGGCCTCCAAGCCAGAGTAAGCCAATATTCACTGGAACTCGACCTCACTAGCAAGGTGGTCGAGAAAGCAACCACTGGGCTAAAAGAAACTTTACGAACACAGGTCTAAAGATATGTATATCTAAGACGTGGCTATGGTAAAGTCGTTCGTTTTCTTAACTTTGAGCGAACGTGTTGCTTATTATGATATCTTTCCGTTCAACTACTTTTGCTATTCTCTGCGTCTTTCTGGTTACGGCGTGCCAGGTAGATATTCAGCACGAATTGACCGAGAGAGATGCTAATGAAATTATCGGATTGTTAGCTAGGAATGGCATTACCGCCACCAAGGAAAAGGAAGAGGGTGGCAACGTAGTAACTTGGGCGATTAACGTTCCTTCAAAGAGCGCAGCTGACTCGATCATAGTGCTGAACAAAAACAGCCTTCCGCGCCCAAAAACACCAGGTTTGGAAATATTCAACCGGGGAAGCATGATTCCTACTGCAACCGAAGAACGGGCAATGTTTCTGCAGGCCATCTCCGGAGAGTTATCTCGAACCCTTAGTTCTATCGATGACGTGCTTGACGCGAGAGTACATATTAACATTCCGCAAAATGACGAACTTTCCGACCAAGCGCCTCCTGAGCCATCTAGCGCGGTATTCATAAAGTATCGTACCCGTCTTTCCGAAGATGGAAAGAACGTTGGTTTCTCGGTTCCCATCGACCAAATTCAACGCCTAGTCGCACGTTCGATTCAAAACTTAAAACAGGAAAATGTTCACGTAGTACTCGTCGCAAGCGCTCCTGATGTGAAACAATCTTCTCCGGAATCTTCTAATCCCGTAGCTGGCCATATGTCCGAATTGGTGGAAGTGTTGGGAATCAAAATGGACCCGGGATCAGTAAGTTTATTTCGCATTTTTTTGGCGGTAACTGTCATTATTGTGGTGGTTTTGACTAGCTCAGTCGCGTATTTGTTATGGCGAAAATCGGGCTCAGCATTAAACACTGAAGAATCTTGACTTGAACTGGAAACAGACAGCCGTTAGTTATGACTATGCTCGGGATGGCTGCTAATGGTGCACCAAAACCAAAATGCAGAACGTCTGCACGATACATCTCCTAATCCTGTACTTTCCGAAGTGATGGCAAAGGATTCGGATTCTGATATCGTCAAATCAAACAAAACATCTTTAGATCAAGATGCTACCCAGCCAGGACGACCGGTCGCATTAGAAGTAATCTCTGGATCGGATCAGGGGAAGAAACATCTTGTTCGCGGCGGTCGTGCAGTTGTGGGCCGAAGTGATAGTTGTGATATGCAACTTTACGACGGCTCGGTTTCTCGAAGGCATTTTGAAGTTGTTACTGGACCTTCCGGTATTTTCCTTCGCGATTTAGGAAGCGGTAACGGTACCTATATCAACGGTAAAAAAAAGGTCGAAGGAGTTGTTCGTCATCAGGACATTGTTTGTGTAGGCGACACTCAAATTCAAGTGGTAGATGAGATTCTTAGACAGGAAGAAGAGCACAAAAAGCAAAAGGAAGAAGAAAGACTCAGGGAAGAGGAAGAAAAAAGGCTCGAGCAGGAAGCTGCCTCTTTAAATCAAGATCAAGCCGATGATGCGGCTATTTCGGATATTTCTTCCGATAATCCCGTTGACAAAAACAAGAGACGCAAAGGGAGCGTTTTTGCGGTTTTAATCGTGTTAACGATAGTCATTTTGTTGCCTATACTTATCTATTGGTATGTTCAATCTCCTCAAGTTCCGGGTCAGGTTACAAATCGCAATGCGGAGAGAACTGCACTAATAAAGGAAGGTGATGTTCTTCTTTCTAAAAGAAATTTCCGCGCCGCTATGGAGCAATTCCAAGCAGCGCAACAAATTGAAAAGCATGCCGAATTAGAAAAGAAAATTGAGAGTTGCCGTAAACACATTTTTGCTGACGCACAAGTAGAAGCTGCTCGCGCTGCTGCTAGTCTAGGTGAATTGGATGAAGCCATAAAAAAGGCAAAGCAGGTTCCCCTAGATACCGATACCGCTAAGGAAGCTGAAAAGCTAGTTTCCGAATGGACCCAGCTAAAAATAGAATCTATCAAGCGCAGCATCAGATCTTCGATTAAGTCTAACGACTTAGAAAATGCTCGTGCTTTAGTTAATTTAATTCCAGAAGACCAACAAAATGAGCTTCTTTTAGAAATCAAAAAAGCGGAAAAACAAATCAAAATATCTAAGGTTTGGGAAAAACGCTTACAACAAGCCGCTGAAAAACATCGCGACCAGGAAAAATTAGATACCGCAAAACAAGAGATTGAGTCAGTAATAGCTCCAGTCTTGTCCAAGCTAGACAACCTAAATTTTGATGGGGCTTTGTATGAGTGCGAAAGAATTATGGAAAATGCTTCTCATCCCGAGATTCGCGCGAAAGTCGAGCATTTATCCGAAGATATTCCTATTCTTAAGAAAGAATATGAAGAGGGAATTTCTTGGTCTAAAAAAAGAGCTTATAAGTTAGCTACCAAACCGTTGCTTCAGGCACTGGAAATCTATAAAAATTTAGAAATTCCTTCAGGAAAATTACATGGGTTAATTCGCCAGAATATTGTCCAGTGTCTCGAACATCAAGGCCGTGCGGCTGCAGCAAAAATGGAGCATGGAGAAGCAGCACAATTTTTTGCCCAGGCTCTTAAAATTGATCCCAAAAGCAAGGTGTCTATAAATGGTTTAAAAGCTGCTAGGAAACAGGCGGTAACTATTTTTAATGAAGCGCGAGCGCTAATGAATCGCGCGCCCGCTGACGCCTATAGGCGGTTTAAAGAGGTGCTCCGCCTTACCTCTAAAAGAAGCAGACTTCATAAGTCAGCCAAAAAGCTTATGTCTCGACTGGAACACGCGAAATCCCGTTAGTCCCAAGTCGTCCAACCAGTCATGAGGCGTATCGCCTGTCACTCAGAGTCATAGTTAACCATTCATCACTGTTCCTCCACCCATCAGTGGAAGCTTCTTTGAGCATGACATACTAATGACACAAGTCCTTCTTTTTCGTGCGATGATGTATATAGTGCACTTGTTTTCTACACTGCACTAACAGCATCCGACACTGGCATTCTTAATGAACAAAAAGAAAATTTGCCATCTGGTCACCCGCAGGGGATTCCTTAAACTCACTACTGGACTGGGATTAGCTGGCGCGAGCGGGTGTTTGCGTCCTGAGCAAGAATGTGGAGGAGCAGGCTGGCTACCCAAACAGTACGAAATTCCCAGAGGCTGGCCATCATCGGTACGCGGAAGAGTGCCGTTGGACCCGCACAACCCCGCGGTGGTGCGCGACGACGAAAAATGTGTACTTTGCGGACAATGCACCGAGGTATGCCAACAAGTTCAGAATGTTTTGGGGTATTACGATCTTCCAATGAAGGGCGATTTTGTGTGTGTCCATTGCGGCCAATGCACGCTGTGGTGCCCCACTTCTGCTATCACCGAAAAGCAGGATACTGAACGAGTGCGCGCTGCGCTCACCGATGCTCAGAAAACAGTGATCGTGCAGACGGCGCCTGCTGTGCGAGTTGCACTGGGTGAAGAATTTGGGCTTGGCCCTGGTCATTGGATTCAAGGTCAACTAGTCGCCGCGCTTCGGCAAATTGGCTTTGACCGGGTATTTGATACTAGCTTCGCAGCCGATCTAACCATCATGGAAGAGAGCTCCGAGCTGGTTAATCGCCTTACTAGCACTAGCGAAAATATTCCTCAGTTCACGTCTTGCTGCCCCGCCTGGGTAAAATTTGTCGAGTATTTTTATCCCGAGCTTCTTCCTCATCTTTCCTCAGCAAAATCACCTCAGCAAATGCTAGGAGTACTTTCAAAAACCTATTATGCTAAAGAGCTTAACATTGATCCGCAATCTATTTTCAATGTATCTATAATGCCTTGTACTGCAAAGAAATTCGAAGCTATTCGCCCGGAATTTCGGTCGGCAACCAACTATTGGTCAAAAACAAACGTGGGCCCTGATTTGGATGCCGTTCTTACAGTTCGCGAATTAGCAGTACTTTTAAAGGAGCATAAATTAAATCCCGCTCAATTACCTGAGCAATCATACGATTCTCTTTTAGGCGAAAGTTCGGGCGCGGGAACCCTTTTTGGTAATACCGGCGGAGTAACTGAAGCCGCTATACGTAGCGCATACTATCTACTAACAGGTCAGAGAGCACCACCACAAGCCTTCGCCTTTCGTGCGGTCCGCGGCCTAGAAGGAATAAAGACTGCTACATTAGAGGTACCTCGCTTTGGTCCAATACGTGTAGCGGTGGCTTCGGGCTTAAAAAATGCTCGGTTGCTTATTGAAAAATGGCAGGCAAAACAAATAAATCCTCATTTTATAGAGGTCATGGCCTGCCAAGGCGGCTGCATTTGTGGAGGAGGAACCCCGCGGTCATCGGTTCCTCCCTCTGACTCGGTACGTTCTCAGCGAATTGCCAGTTTGGAAAAAAGGGACGCCTCTCTTGCTATCCGCGAAAGCCACGAAAACCTGGAAATTAAAGCCATTTACAAAAAATTCTTAGGCGAGCCATTGGGGCCAATCGCTCAGCAGCTTTTGCACACTCACTATATTTCTCGTAGCCAAAATCTGAACGCAATAATTCGTAGCAACCGTAGTAAATGAGGGAAAGCATGGAGCAACCAAAAGCAGTACTAGTAGATATTCCGAAATGCATTGGTTGCGGAAGCTGCTCCGTGGCATGCAAAATGTGGAACAAACTCCCTTATGAAGCAGAGGCGCCACCTACTGGCGAGTCTACGGTATTGCATTACAGCAACTGGATGACTCTTACTCATAAAAAGGTAAGTTTACAAAATCAGTCTGTTTGGCGTTTCGTGAAATATCAGTGTATGCATTGCCGAGAACCAGCTTGTGTCTCAGCTTGTTTTTCCAAAGCTTTAGAAAAAAAACCTAATGGCGCGGTTATATACCACCAGCATCTTTGCGTGGGATGTCGTTATTGCATGCTCGCCTGCCCTTTTGGTGTGCCAAAATATGAATGGCATGAAACTATTCCTGCGGTTACTAAATGCCAAATGTGTTCCACCCGAATAGAGAAAGGACACGAGCCAGCTTGTGTTTCTGTTTGCCCATCTGGCGCCCTTTGCTTTGGAGACTACTCTGAAATCAAAGCTTTGGCTAAGCAAAAGATTCAAGAAGGAGGATACATTTCTCATGTTTATGGAATAAATGAAGCAGGAGGAACTAGTTGGCTATATATTTCAGATATACCATTTGCTAATTTAGGATTTTCCACTAAACTTTCTACCCATTCCTTGACTCAATATCCAAAACGATATCTGCAATGGACCCCTCCTCTTATGGTAGGTGGGAGTATTCTTTTTACCATGTTTAGTCTATATACTAGTCGCAGACGCAAAATTGAAGAACAGGAAAAATCTTCCCCACAAAAAGATATGATTGATGGAGAAAACTAGTATGCAAGCAGAAACCTGGAATTTCCGAATGACCAAGTTTCGGTTTTTTCTCCTTTGCATGAGTGTTATGTTCGTAATATTGGCTGCCTACAGATTAACTAGGGGTTTAGGTGCGTCAACCAATCTAAGTGATCAGTGGCCGTGGGGCTTGTGGATAGGAATGGATTTGGCTGCTATAGCGCTGGCTGGAGCAGGTTACAGCATGGCACTATTGGCTCATGTACTTAGAATTAGGGGAATGGAAATCGTTTCCCGTAGAGCGACTTTGATTTCATTTTTGAGTTACATTTTCGTTTTATGCACGCTCATACTAGAAATTGGAAGATGGGATAATTCTTTTCGCCCATTAATTTCTTGGGGATATCATTCTCCAATGTTTGAGGTTTTTATTGCAATAAGTATATATGTTTGCATTCAGTTTGTTGAAATTGGCGAAGTAGTCTCGGAAAAAATCTGCAAGGGCTGGAACTTAGCTATTCGCCGAGTGTTACCTTATGCCTTTATTTTAGGAGCGATTATACCATTTGGGCATCAAGCATCATTGGGTGCCATCTATTTATCCATGAAAGATAAGCTCCATCCACTATGGTGGTCTCCAAATCTGCCATGGTTTTTCCTTCTAACATCTTTTTACGTGGGCCAATCGGTCATTATTCTTAATGTTCTATTTCTAAATAGAACCAAAAAGAATATCATGGAATTTTCAACACTTGTCAAATTAACACAAATATCCACTGCATTAATGGGAATATATCTCGTATATAGAGGACTTGACTTAGCGTTTGCAAATAACTGGAGGCTGGCATTTAGTTTTTCTTTTGAAGCGATTATGTTTTGGATTGAGATAGGCCTAGGAACAATAATTCCCTTTTGCATCGGAATTTCATTTTTAAAGAAGAACACTACAGGACTTTTTATATTTAGCTTACTTAGCATATTGGGCGTAGTCGTCAGTAGAATCAATGTAGTGTATAGCGGTATGATTCAGGCCCAAGGTAACGGATATACTCCATCATGGATTGAATGGGGGATTTCTTTGGGATTATTATCGGTTATAATATGGCTTTACACTTTCTTGGTAGAAAATTTTCGATTCTACCATATTCAAGAGATTCCTTCTTCTGGCGATAAGGCACTCGCTGCTTAAGTTTACTCATCATTTCGCCGGTAAAATGGGGTTTGGGGCAAAAGCGGGGAAAGTCTTGAGCGAGCTGAAGCGCCGCGTGGCAATCCGCGCTACGGCGGCATTGCCACGCAACTTTTCATGGGGTGACTTCGATAACCATGCGCTGGTCTAATATCATTCAATACGGGGGTTCTGATGAACCTTAATTCCGTGCAGCAAAGCATTGCAATAGCCAAGATCACAGTGGCAAACCGCCTGTCTTCGTCCTCGAAAGCAGAAAGGGCGCTCGAAAGTTTGAGCCAACTGGAGGCACGGGGTGGCGAATTCACGCCAGGAAGCAGAATTCGCCTGACCGATTCGGAATTGCTGGGTGGAATGTACGGGGGCTATTCCAGCAAGGGGACTGGATCGTCGATCCCATCGAATAGAAATTCCCGCGGGAATTCCAGCTCCGGCTCGCAGAGCCCTCGGCGTCCTCGGAAAGCGCTCGGAGAATTTATATTCGGCTCGTGGAACGACGCTGGGCCTTCCAGACAATTGGAGGAAACGTATGAGAGGGCTGCTTTTAATCGCATGCTTGAGGAAAGCCAGGAGAAATCGGAGGATATCTTAAGCAGACTCGCGATCAGCGAACGTGGACCGGGAATGTATTCTCAACATCGCCCAGCATCGTATCCCAATGCCAGGGCTCACTTGTCTGAAACGCACGTTCAAGACGAGGACGGTTTTTGGGTTGCAAGACAGGGAAGTAGGAGATCGGCAAGCAGCACACATTGGAGCATCGCAGCTTCCTCTCCCGCGAGAAATGAGCGATCTGGAACATCTTCAGAGAGGCCCGGGTACCAAATGTCGAGGAGCGGAAGGAGGAGCGAAGAGGGGATCTCAAGCTCAGCCCCAGCGAGCGAGCCTAGCAGCCATGAGAGTTTGCCGCTGGTGAGCAGGTCTAGCACTACAATTCCCTAATCCTGGGAGTTTCTACCATTAGTTTTTTCCAAAACATCGATTCTGTGCTCAGTAGCTGCAACATGATTGCCATAGTAGTTTACGAAATATTGTTTTTCACGGTTTTATTAAATAGCGCGTCCACTAATAGATGCTCCATTATGCCAGAGTCGTTGCTTGACGCTCGCCTCTAGTAACCGTTACATTTTTAACTGTGGCTATCCATTCCTCTATCCTACTTTTGCGAGAGCGTTTTGAATCTGCCAACGAACGCTTCTTAGACGAAGTTATGGCATGCACCTCGTCTAAGGCTTTAGCAGAGTTATCTGATCAGTGGTATCAGGATAAGCGCGCCTTCGCGCGTACTACCCTTTTGCGTTACATCGACGAGGGATGTAATAAGCAATTTCACCGTCCTCTAGTAAAAAGATTATTTAAGTTGGCAGAGTGTGCCGGCGACGATGAAGTAATCGCCCATTTTGTTTATGCATTCGATAGGTTTCTGCGTCGCCGAAAACAAACTATTCGCTGGTGGGACGCTTCTCAGGGTGGATACCGAGAAGAAATTGTTCTCCGTCATGATTCAAACATTCCTGAGCATGCACGTTCGGTTGCTCAATCTGAATATCTATATTTCGATCGCAAGCTCGGCGAATTTCGCAATATTACAATTTCTTTTGATTGCGAAACTGTTTTCACTCGACGCACACGAAGATATCTGCAACGTCGAGCTTTTCGATACCTTAGAAAAATTGGGCTCACCGACCCCATCCGCTACAATAAAGCGGTTTGCATTTCCTTGGCGCTGTATCGAGATGACGATATTCCATCGATTGCCGCACTGATGGATTCCTGGAGCCTCACCCACATAATGTATGGATGCTCGCCGTTTTTGCAAAGGTTGCCTCACGGTATTGTTTTTAAACAAGAGTATTCATTTGCCGATATTTGCTTTGTACCTATTTTTGAAGAATCGTGGAAATTCGGATTTCATTCTATTATTAAGCTGCTAGAAAACGCTAAATGTACTTTCGTTGCGCAATTTTCCATAGAAATGCTAAAACTTCATCACTCAAAAACACTAAACGAAATACCATTTGCACATATTCGCAGCTTTTTATTCTCACCATTAAAACAAGTTCGCGAATTTGGTTTTAACCTACTTCAATGTATGTCAAACCCCGAGACACTCTCAGCTTCGGATTGGCTAAGTCTCTCAGAAATTAATGATGACAATTTAATCAGTAGTTGTTCCTCTATGATTGCAAAAAGCATTGATTTCAGAAACGTAACTCTTGATTCCTGTATTTCATTGGCTTCTTCTATTAATTTACCATTCGCAGAACTTGGACTTTCGTGGATTAAGAAAAAGCCGATCGCAACCCAAGACTTTGTTTCGAGATTGTTCGCTCTTTTTGACGCGCCTATAGATATAGTAAGAATCAAGGCAAGTAAATGGATTTATTTAACATTACAAAACTCACCCTTAGTCACCCCTGAATTGATTCTTAACGGATTAGATTCTCGATTTATCGACACTAGAGAGCTATTCATGAATTGGATGCAGGACGAGGATCGTTTTCGTGATAATCAAATAATCTGGAGTGCGCTCGCCGAATCTCCTTATGACGACATTAGGAAATTTCTAGCCAAACACCTTGCTTTACGAGAAAAGCAGCTACCATTAAATTCGCTGCAGCATATTTGGGCTTCCACGATTCTGGCAATAAACCGCGGGGCAAAGGCAAAAAAACTTGCGCTTTATCAGCTTACCGAGCGAATTTTAGCCCATCCCACCAATGCAGAG
Source organism: Myxococcales bacterium (assembly GCA_050288705.1). GTDB lineage: Bacteria > Myxococcota > Myxococcia > Myxococcales > UBA5297 > JBNKEI01. The sequence goes on along the minus strand of JBNKEI010000038.1, from coordinate 13,594 downwards.
GCATTGTTGCCTCTTTTGAGAATTTCTTTGCGCAGCAGTCGCCCGGCCGAGCAGCGAATAGCAATGCATGCGATTTGCTCAATTTTGGTCAAGAATCCTGATATTGGACAAATCATACGGCGTATTATTCCGGAATTGGCCTGGAATCAAGCTGAGGAGATTATTCATTGAACCTCGACCTTCGTTATTGGGGGCGCAGCGAGGCGCGAACAGAAACTTGGGGAACGTCTCTACGTCTTTCCCCTAATCTTTCAAGGCCGCGAGTATTTTTCGATGCCCAGATTGCGGACCCGATTAAATTTCGGGAAGGAATGAGCGCATTACATGAGGTAGTTGTCGGTGACGTAGGTTATGGAAAAAGGGAAAAAAATTTTTATAGGTTTTGGAAAGCTCAGCAGGCTTCATCAGATAATAAATTGGGCATGGAAATAGCTAAAAAAGGAAAAAGAGAGCTGGAAAAGGTACCCCCGACGGATTTATATCTGCAATTCAAAAAGATGCATCGATTATATTGGAATGCCTATAATAAATGGCTAGGAGAGCTTCCCAAATCTGATTTTGGTTTATCTAGACACTTAATGCCCTGTAACCCGATTGTCACCATTGCACCAGATGTAGTTTTTTTTGAGGGTTTTTCTAAGGACGAGTCTAGTTATGGTAGTCTATTTATTGATCGCGATGCTTTTTGCGACACTTCGTTTTGCGGTTTAGGAACGACGAACATTGATTATTCGATGGCCTTATTCGAACACTTTCAAACTCTGCGTAGCTATCGAACCGTACGTTTGCAGGTTGATCCATCCGGTTTTGAAGTTAAATTTCGTGGTAGCTCCGAGTTTCGAGAAGAAAACGTAGACGTGCCTAGCTCATGGCTTCGCGGATTTGGCCAATTGCAAGCGACTATGGGCCTTCCCTGTACCGAGATAACTCTTTCAGTTGAATCGATTTACGCAATTCTTGTTTATTTGAAACGTCATAAAGAGAAAACTGGGCCCCAGTCGTTACGGTTTAGATTAACGCCTGGTCAGCTTCCGGTTATTATTTTGGAGCCTTGGGGTGTGCCAATTATATGCCAGGGCTCTAGTTTTTCTGGCAGCCGTGTAGAAGAGTTTCAGGTCTGGGGACGTCGACGACTTTTTGCTCTTGCCAGGTTGTTGCCGTGGGCCGAAAGAATTGAAGTTCGGCTTTTTGGTTCGGGAATGCCTAGTGTCTGGACAGTTTATATGAAAGGAGTGCGTTTTGTTCTTGCGCTCTCTGGCTGGACTACAAATGATTGGACATCAAGCGAAATGCTTGAAATTCTCAGCGGTAATTATCAGTACGATCCCAATATAATGCTTTCTTTAGAACGCCATTTGGAACAGGTCAAAAAAGCTTCTCTAGCCGATTTGTTCAAGTATTCTGGATCGTCGCGTATTACTTTGCTAGGTTCACTTTATCAATTAGCCAAGCAAGGCCAAACAATTTATGACTATGCGGCAAGCTGCTATCGGTTTCGACCAGCCCTACCTAGTGCCCTTTCCGAATCTCTTCTCGGGCAAGAACCTCCTGAAGTTATGGCTGGCAAACAGCTTTTTCGCAACCAGCAGGTTAAACTAGGCCAACAGACCACTTTGCCAGACGGTCGCTGGCTTTTGATTGCACACGTCCAGGGAGTAGCTTGCGAAGCAATCGTCGATCGGGATGGTCGTTTATGCAAGGCTATCTGCGGCTGCTCATTTTTCAAAAAGTTTCGTTTACACAAAGGTCCTTGTCGTCATCTTATCGCGGTTCGTTTTGCATCCAATGACTTAATAGCGCCAGCTTGGTTACCTGCGCCTGCATTGGATACAAACTCTAATGGCCCCTTTTTGTCAACCAAGCTGTGCGATTGGCGTCTCGAAATACAGCGAGCCGTTTTTGATGACCTGGAACGTGAAGCTTTGCGACTGGGAACGAATCCATCAAAAATTCTGGAACTCGCTTGGAACATGTCACGCTCGCGCATTAAGGCTACAGTCAGCGCTAATGAGATTAATTCACTATTGAGCTCAGATAACCTAATTCTTACCAAAGATGACGCTGATAAAGTTGTTCGTACATTTCATTTAAATGAAAGTACTATTTCGCAAATAGCTATTGAATCGTCTAGACTTGGCTTAGGTCTCGGGCAAATGCTAGGATTAATATGGTGTTCGGTTCGCGAAGGATTACAAAAATCACCAACGGTACATTAGCTTGAAATCCAGCTTTGCAAGGAGGCACAGCCGCACGAGACCGTTTGCTACGGTGTTCCGCCGTGGCGGAAGATGCATTCCAATGCTACCCCACGCTCGATTCTCTTTTCGGCGCCAGCGCATTTAGTGCGCTGGCACTGAATCGACCCGAGGGTCTTGGCGCACTAAATACGCCGGCGCCTCGGCATCGAACGTGGTCATAAGCTTGAAGTCGAGTGGCTGTGCTTCCTTACAGAGCTGGAAAATATATTCTAGGTACTATGGGGGAGCACTTGAAAATTTGGCAAAGAATTCGAGCTTTTTTTGAACACGATTGCTGGAGTGGAAAAACGCAGAAACCGGCATTTTCCGTCTCTCCCCAGCCAATTATCATTTCTCGCAGAGATCCGTATCAATCTGACGAACTGGAAAAACGCCTAAATAGTGATTTGCACCAAGAAGATTCTGAGGTTGATCGATTTAGTTTTGGTGTCTTTAATCACAATATAATTCCGCCCTCTTTTGACCATAATGTCGGCAAAGTTGACCAGAGTTTGATTTCACGTGGGCTTTTATCTGAAGAACAAATACGAGAAATTCATGAGATTGGAGATCTTTGGATTAAATATTACAATTTTGAAACATATGCTCATATTCGATCTCGAAACGAAGGTAAAATTTTCACAAAATCTTTTTGTAAAAAAAGTCAATTCGATCAATTACATAAAAAGCAGCTTTTTGCACAAAAAAGAGCTAACCGCGAGGCGGCTATTGCTTGGCGCAAAAAAGAAGATATCATTTTTTTGGGGTCGGGCGTATCTTCATGGCTTTCCAATCACCAATCGAATATAGAAGCTCTCAACAAAAATCGGCTCCCAATACTTCTAAACCCTTCTGAGGTAGCCTCTACCTTGGGTATTTCGGTTTCTACTTTGCGCTGGTTGTGTTTTCATAGCGAAGCGGCAACCCGAATTAATTATTGTAGTTTCGAAATTCCCAAGCGAACAGGAGGAAAGCGCTTACTTAGCGTGCCACACAAAACGCTATCTGCAGTTCAGAAATGGATTTTAGATAATATTCTGGAATCTCTCCCTGTCGAGCATTCGGCACATGGATTTATTAAAGGGCGTTCCACGCTTACAAATGCCATTCCTCATTTACAAAAGCGAATTATACTTAACCTTGATTTAAAGGATTTCTTTCCGTCGATAAATTTTTATAGAATACGAGGAGTGTTTTATGGCCTTGGGTATTCTCCAGCGGTTTCAACAATTTTCGCTCTTATTTGTTCGGAATCGCCCCGCAAAAAAATGGAATATGAAGGAAGAACATTTTTCGTAGCTACTGGACCTCGGTCTTTACCCCAGGGTGCATGCACCAGTCCAGCTATTTCCAATCAAGTAACTCGAAGACTTGATCGTCGGCTTCAAGGCATGGCTTTTCAATCGCAATGGACATACACTCGTTACGCAGACGACCTCACCTTTTCAACCAATAGTTGCGAAAATGATTCGCTTATAAAAACTCTTGCTAAAATACATCACATAGTAAAGGAGGAAGGCTTTTGCATTCATACCAAAAAACAGCGCATACAGCGGCCTTCTGGCTGCCAGATGGTTACTGGTATTGTTGTAAACGAAAAACCAGGAATGGGAAGAAACGAAACTAGAAGGCTTCGAGCAATCCTACACAAAGCAAAAGTGGATGGCCTCGACTCACAAAACAAGGATGGCATTCCTTATTTCGAAGCTTGGTTGCGTGGAAAAATTGCATATCTTTATATGATTGATCCAAAAAAAGGTGCTTTAATGCTTGAACAGTTAAATACAATAAGCAGACAAGAAAAAAGCAAGACACGCTAAATGACCATTGTTACTTATTTTTATGCTCTTTTATAATCATATCCAATTCCGACACGACGCTTCGCAATATATCAGTTTTTTCTTTGTAAGGCAAAAACGCGCTTTTGAACCCATTTACGATCATAATTTTAATATCATCGATAGTAAATCCACAGCAATCATGCAAAAGAAGCAATTCTTTTGTGACGGTTGTATCGGTTATCAGCCTATTATCTGTATTCACGGTCACCCGTAAACCATAGTCAAAATATAAGCGAATTGGGTGACTCTGCAAATCAGGCACTGCACCAGTTTGAACATTCGAACTCGGACAAACCTCAATAGGTATTCGATGATCATTTACATAATTTAAAAGATCGCCGTCCTCTCTTAGTCTGGTTCCGTGACCTATTCGATGAACACCCACTACATGCAGAGCTTGAGCTATGGATTCTGGACCATTCGCTTCTCCAGCGTGGCAAGTACAGTTCACATTATTGTTTAATATGAGTTGAAAAGCTGGCTTATGGTCCTTTGCCGGAAAATCATACTCCGCGCCGGCTAGATCAAATCCTTTAACCCCCTTATTTTTGTAGGCAACCGCCAGCTCGGCTAGCCGAACAGAAGTCTGAGGATTAATGTGACGAATACCGCAAATAATGACTCCGCTCTTAATCCCCTTTTCGTGCTTTGCCGCGCGCAACCCTTCTAAAACTGCTTCAACAATAGTGGTCATTTTTAGGCCGCGCTGCTGATGAAGAGCAGGAGAATAACGCACCTCAAGGTAGCGGACATTTTCAGCCGCAGCATCAACGGCCAATTCATATGCCGCGCGATATAGAGCTTGCTCGGTTTGGAGCACAGAAAGGGTAATATCAAAGGCGGTTAAATATTCTTCAAGATTTTTGCACCTTTGTCCTTGATGAATCACCCTAGCCAAAGCGGATTCTTCTTTTGCAGGCAATGGGATTTTTTGCTGGTCAGCTAATTCCAAAATAGTAGCTAAGCGAAGCGACCCGTCGAGGTGACAGTGCAAATCGGTTTTTGGCAACGACCTCACCAGTTCGGCGGTGAGCTCACTCGGAGGCAAGACCATAGTAGCTGGACGTGCAACTGACGGAATGGGCATTACTTCGATTTCTCCCCTATCGTTTTCCCGGCTCATTAGCGATCTCCCAGGTCATCTTTCTAGCCATTTTACCGCCTACCGAGGTTTTTCCTAACTGCCCTCCGCTTCCGCTCAGTTGGCTCGCGATGTTCTGCACTGCGCCGAACCGTTTCCAGAACGCGCGTCAGAAGCTGTCTTGGACCATTTGTGAGGGTCGTCAATCTTAGGTCACAGTTTAGCCTCCTTGGGGACCCGACGTTTGTTTGTTTCTGGAACTAGTGAATAGTTTTTCTAATTACCAGGATAAAAGGGAGAATCGCTGAGCAGACACCAAGCGGAAAAATTGGGAGATTAAAAAAAACGATGACCGCAACCGAACTCAAAGACTCGCCAATGGAGGAGGTATTCCGGCGTTTAGGCACTTCTCCAAAGGGGTTAAGCCAATCGGAAGCAAGGCTGAGAGCGAGTCGCTATGGCTACAACGAGATTGCCGCCAAAGAAGAAAGCGCACTCAAGCTTTTCCTCTCATTTTTTCGCGGCACTATTCCCTATATGATTATAGCGGCAGCGATTGTATCGGCTATTCTGGGTCACTATCCTACATTGATTATAATCCTAACCCTCCTTTTTGTGAATGCATTTGTCGGGTTTCATGAGGAGCATCAAGCAGGCAATGCTATTGCAGCACTCAAAAAAAAGCTAGCAATCAAGGCGACGGCTAAGCGAGATAGCAAATGGACCGAAGTGGTTGCGCGCGATCTCGTACCTGGAGACGTAATTAATTTACGCATTGGGGCCATTATTCCCGCCGATGCGCGGCTGTTAGCCGGAGATCCAGTGCAAGTCGATCAATCAGCTCTTACTGGTGAATCAATGCCCGTAGAGCATAAGCCGGGAGACGCTGTATTTTCTGGTTCGATACTAAAACGTGGCGAAATTGAAGCAGTGGTCTATGCCACAGGCTCTGGCACCTTTTACGGTAAGACAGCTCAACTTGTCGAGTCGGCAAAGACTCGCAGCCATTTGCAAATTGCCATAATGAAGATAGCTAACTACTTGCTGATTATTGCAGTAGTGCTGGCGGTGCTACTTGTTGCTGTGGCGTTCATTCGTCACGACTCCATTCTGGTAATGCTTCAATTCGTTCTAGTGCTCGTGGTGGCCGCTGTGCCGGTAGCTATGCCCGCAGTTCTTTCCATTACTATGGCTCTAGGAGCTAAAAAGCTTGCCGAAAAGCATGCGGTTGTGACCAAGCTTTCTGCTATCGAGGAAGTTGCTGGTGTGGATGTGCTCTGCTCAGACAAAACCGGTACTTTGACGCAGGCAAAACTTGTTCCTGGAAAACCATTCACTGCCCATGAGGTGAGTGAGCAGATGGTGCAGGTGAGCGCGGCCCTCGCTTCGCAGGAAGCAAGCCAAGACCCCATAGACCTGGCCGTGCTAGGTGGATTGAAGGATAGAAACGAGATCGCCAAATTCCACGTTGAGCATTACCTGCCTTTTGATCCGGTTAAAAAGCGCACCGAAGCATTGATTCGAGCCAGCGATGGAAGCGCTTTTCGTGTTTCCAAGGGAGCGCCGCAGGTGATTTTGGACCTAGCTAGAAGTTCCAACCCTCGCATCACTGGACCCACTGTGCAGAATGGTAGCCTTCAGGAATCGGAAACGTCATCAGCACGCAAAGAAACCAGCAGCGAATCAGGATTTGCGGCCCTCGAAAAAGAGGTGAATATTGCGGTGGACGGTTTTGCACAGCGAGGATTTCGCTCTCTAGGAGTAGCGCGCAGCGATGAAGATGGTCGCTGGCATTTCTTGGGGATCATTCCCTTATTTGACCCGCTGCGAACCGATTCGAAAGAGACTGTGAAGAAAGCAAAAACACTGGGATTACAAACCAAGATGATAACCGGGGACCAGCTCGCCATTGCTAAAGAAGTTGCAAGCCAGCTCGAACTGGGCACGAATATTGTCAATGCATCGGTTCTTAACAATGCCAAGGAGCGAGAAACCAGCCAAATGGCTGATGCTATTGAACAGGCAGATGGCTTCGCGCAGGTTTTTCCCGAGCATAAGTACCATATCGTCGACGTTCTTCAGCAGCGCAATCACATTGTTTGTATGACTGGGGATGGGGTAAATGATGCGCCAGCGTTGAAAAAGGCCGATGCAGGAATAGCAGTCGCCGGCGCAACTGATGCGGCGCGTTCTGCTGCGGCTATTGCCTTACTCGACCCGGGCCTTTCGGTAATTATTGAAGCCATTCGAGAAAGCCGGCGAATCTTCGAGCGAATGATGAGCTATGCCATTTATCGAATTGCCGAAACCGTTGCATTGCTCGGATTTATTACCATCGTCGTTTTAGGTTTTCATGTCTATCCAGTGACGGCAATCATGATTGTTCTGCTGGCTATCATAAACGATGGCTCCATTCTTTCTATTGCCTATGATCATACTCGTTCTTCGTCCAATCCACAGCGTTGGCACATGCCCTTTGTAATGGGAGTTGCCACTTCACTTGGCATGTTCGCGGTATTGCGTTCCTTAGGTGTATTTTTTTTGAGTACTAAAGTATTGAAGATGCCAATAGATGAAACACGAACGATGATTTACCTAAATCTTTCGGTAGGCGGTATTCTAACTCTTTATGCGGCCCGAACCCGCGGTCCTTTCTGGTCGGTGGCTCCAGCGCGCCTGTTGCTCATCATTACTTTAGCCGCACAGGTGATTGCTACGCTATTGTCTGTTTATGGTATTCTCATGACGAGCATTGGATGGATAAACGCTGGGCTAATTTGGGCATACAGTTTAATATTGTTTTTGCTACAAGATCAGGTGAAGCGGGTAGCACGAAAGATATTCGGTCGGAGTCGTTCCCGTAGTTTGGTCTCTAGAACCAAAAATGGTAAAAGGTATACATCGTTAGAGCCTGTTCAATCTCATCAGTAACAAGGCGAAACTTCTTTGTGTCTAAGCTCACGTCGAAGTTCCCTAGCGTGAGCAATTCCTTAGATTTGCTTCGCAGCCAGCCAGTAACCTTCGATACTTCTGTGTCGGAATAGATCAGGAGGCGCCAGCTCCTGATCTTTGCAGCCTAACAGCAAGTGACCGGTTGACCGTTATGAAAAGCTATAATGCTTTCCACAGTGGTGGCTAAGATTCGCTGACGTGCTTCTCTGCTGAACCAGGCCATGTGCGGCGTCACTATAACGTTATCACGCTCTAGTAGCTTATGGCCCCTAAACATATCTACCATTTGTTTCTCAGAAGCGGCAGTGCGGAACATATGATGCTCTTCGTGCAGTACTTCTTCTCCTTCAACCACGTCAAGCCCGGCACCACCAAGAATACCCTCGTCCAGGGCCCAAAGAAGAGCATTAGTATCAACTAATGCACCGCGTGCAGTGTTCACCAGAAATGCACCTCGCTTCATCAAGCTAAACCGTTCGCGGTTCATTAGGTGCCGCGTTTGTGGCAAAAGGGGCACATGGAGCGACACCACGTCAGCCCTGGAAAGCAGGTCTTCCAGCGCCACGTATTGAAATCCCAAAACGTCACTGATTAAGGGAACAGGACGTGCGTCATAGACCTCTACTTCCATGCCAATGGCACGAGCAACTCGGATCAAATGTAAGCCAATGCTTCCTGCGCCAATTACGCCGAGAACCTTTCCACGTAAGTCCATGCCTTCCAGACCCACAAGTGAAAAGTTGCAGGCTTTGGTTCGCTCGTAAGCCTGATAGATCCGGTGGAAAAGATTAATAATCAGTCCAAGAGCATGCTCGGCAACCGTGTTCTCGCCATAGCGGGGAACATTAGTAACCACTATTCCTCTATTCGCGCATGCCTCGGTAGCTATATGATCAAAGCCAGTCGAGCGGGTAGCAAGTAAACGCAGCGACGGAATGCGGTTCAGAGTAGCATCATCAATGCGCGATCTAATAAAAACCGACACAATATCAGCGTCTTCGACTTCGGTGGTATCGGCGGTAAGTGGCTCTGCACTAAATAGAAGTTCCTGCGTGGGTAACTGCCCCTCAAGATAATCTCGTTCCCACTTTTCTCGCAGCTCGTAGAAGGCAACGCGCATATCAGTTCTCCTCTACAAGAGAGTACTGATAATTGTCGCGTTCAGTGCGTCTTGTTTATACCTTTTTGCTGAATATTAAGCTGACTCAGAAAAAGACAAACCCAAACAAAGTAAAGAATATCTGCTGGCACAGTCTATTTTTCACCGAGGGTACCAAATAATCTGCAACGTTTCCAGAATAGCCATGGCGGAGCGATGGTAAGGAACTACTCGCGGTGTATAGTCTGACTGTAGGCGAGTAGCCGGTGTTTGGCAGCGATAAGCGCAGTAGCCTCCCGGGGTTGCTCGTAAGAGTTCCATCTGATAGCACTCAGAAGAAAAATCGCCTACAGGGTCTGCATAGAGCTGCACCTGTATTGCGTCTTGGCTTACGCTCCCCAGAAAAACCTCGACATTAAAAACATTTTGGTCACCAATTTGCTCTACTTTAAACGAACCAAAGTGTATTTCCTGCCAGTGTTCAGCAAGCGACCGCGCCCAGCGCTCCAGCTCTATGCCTAGGGCTCCCTGGTTTTCACATCGCTCAGTACAACGCGATGCTGCGGTAAGGTAGTAGCGCTCAACATATTCGCGCATCATCCGGTTGGCGGAGAAACGCGGGGTAAGAAGCGCCATACTTTCCCGCATCAAGGCGATCCATTTCAATGGAATGCCCGCATTATCTCGTTCGTAGAAGGCAGGTAAAATTTGGGTTTCCAGCAAATCATATAATGCGTCAGCTTCCTGGTCATAATTGCCAAAGTTTTGGTCATACTGGGGAGAATTACCAATAGCCCACCCAACTTGCTCAGAAAAGGCTTCTGCCCACCAGCCATCCAACTCGGAAAGGTTTAACCCGCCATTAACGAGTACTTTCATTCCGCTTGTACCACACGCTTCCCAAGGACGTTGCGGAGTATTGATCCAAAGATCAATTCCATGAACCATTCTGGCGGACAATGCCATATCATAGTCTTCTAAAAACACCGCTCGTGAGGCTATATCGGGATGCTGAAAGAAATTCACCCACTCTCTAACCAAATATTTGCCATTTTCATCATGGGGATGGGCTTTCCCGGCGATTATCAGTTGCACAGGGCGTTCCCGCGAAGTTAGCAATCGGGTTAGACGCAAGCGGTCGTGCAGCAGAAGATTTGGGCGCTTGTAACTAGCAAACCGCCGTGCAAAACCAATGGTTAATGCCTGGGGATCAAATAGTGGCTGCAAAAATGGCTTTTCCTGCTCGGCGTTCTGCCTGGCAGCACGATCGCGAACGAAATCCAGAAGTGCACGTCTGCCTTCCGACCGCATATTCCATAAATCACTATCGGGAAGGCGACGAAAGCTTTCCTCCATTGTAGCAAGATCTCCCAGCCACCTAGCTTCGCCACACGCTTTGGACCAAATGGCGTTGGAAGCTTGGCAATCCCAGGAAGGAATATGAACACCGTTAGTGACCCGGCCTACGGGTATTTCTTGCCGTGGCCATCTAGGAAATAGCGGCTGAAAAATGCCTCTACTAACTGTCTGGTGCACTCTACTAACTGCATTGACTTGACCACTACCATGAACAGCAAGATAAGCCATGTTGAACGGTTCGGAGTTATCGTTAGGATTCACTCGCCCGAGTGCAATCAAGTCTTGCGGCTCTGTTCCTAGTCTTAGCGCCATATTTCGCAAGTACTGGGAAATGAGATCCGGAGAAAAGCAATCGAAACCAGCAGCCACCGCGGTATGAGTGGTAAACATGGTGCCCGGCCGTAGACAACGTAATGCCACTGAAAAGGAAACACCAGTTTTGTTCATGAATGAACGAGCGCGTTCAAGGATCGCAAAAGCGGTATGCCCTTCATTTAGGTGACAGACATTACAAGAAATTCTCAGAGTGTCTAAAAGACGCCACCCACCAATTCCTAGAGCCAACTCCTGCTGCAAGCGCAGTTCGCGATCGCCTCCGTAAAGCTCGCCAGTAATACCGCGGTCGCCGGGCTTATTTAGCGGATCGTTCGAATCAAGTAGATACAAAGCTACACGCCCGACTTCCACTTTCCAGCAGCGAAGCAGCAGCGTTCTGCCTGGTAGATCAATAGGTATTTGCAACCATTTCCCCTGAGAATCGCGCAGGGGAACTATTGGCATCATAGAGGGGTCATTATATGGAAAAAAGGCAAGCTGATTGCCAGTGCGATCAAGAGCCTGACGAAAATATCCAAGCTGGTAAAGAAGACCCACTCCCACTACTGGCAAGCCCAAATCGCTGGCGGTTTTTAGGTAGTCACCAGCTAGTATTCCCAACCCTCCTGAGTAAATCGGTAAGGCCTCACTAAGGCCGAATTCCATGCTAAAAAAGGCTATTGACCCAGGTTTAGCCGCTCCCGGTAAAGTCGACCACCAAGTTGCCCGACGCATGTATGCCTCGCGCTCACCGAGATGGCTTTGTAACTTTTGGAGAAAGTCTGTATCGCTTGCTAGCCTTTCCAGTCGCTCCTGAGAAACGGTTTCCAAGATCAGCCAGGGATTCCCCAGCGCTTCCCACAACTGCGAATCGACTTCAGCCCAAAGCCTTGATGCGCCACTACCCCACGCCCAACGCAAATCAAGCGCAAGTATGGCAAGACCTTTTAATGGTTCCGGAAGCATGCGTGGAAGGAAGCGAGAAGGATTCATGTAGGGCTCGTAAAATATTTTCTGGGCACTCCATAAGTATGGATAGGCATTGTAGCTGCTTATTAGGAGCTGGAACTCGACGAGGTAGAGAAGTCTGTTTGGGGGAGACAAACTCGGGTCCCTGCGAAAACCATTTCCGAGTCGCTTGCTAGGTACTCGCTATCCATGCCGCTCGCAATTCTTAGCGCAGCCTCATGGTATGCACTTCTGCTTAAGCGGATAATCCGGCCAGAAGCCAGAAAGCGGCACGTGGCGCAAGACCAACGCAGACGGAGCAACTTGAAGGCTGGCGACTATTCCTAAGCAAATTGGTAGCCTCCAGTAGAACGACCGCGTACAATGGCGATTGTGCGCCCCTTACAGCTTGAGCTTCCGATTAAGCATTTGAGAAACGACAGTCCTTTCGAGGATTTTCCATCTCCTATTGGGCACGAGCAAGAAAATCAGCGACTGCCTAGGCATGGCCAACTAGTGTCGCAGGCCAAGGATCTCGCCCACAAGATTTCACTAGGTCTAGGCAAGCAGGTTCGTTTGTTTATTACCGACAATCGTTCCACGATGATTTCTTACCGCAACGCTGGAGGAGGAGTCGCGGTGAGAGTTCATCACATGTTTTTAGCTGCACCCGAGCCGGTGGTTCAAGCTATTTGCGATTATATCGGAGGAGGCCAACGAGATTCCGCGGAGCTAGTTATCGATCAATTTGTGCGCCAGAACAGCAACTCCATCCGTACCGAGGAATTTAATCTCGTTAGCAGTCGATTAGACCCTAGGGGCTTAGTTTGGAACCTCCAAGAAATATATGCCGAATTAAACCGTTTGTATTTTCAAGATACTATTCGAGCTCGTATTGGATGGAGTCGGTATCCCCGAAACAGCCGAAAGAAAAGAAGAACCATTCGCATGGGAGTATATGATCATCTATCAAAGACAATTCGTATTCACCCTTCTCTAGACCGGAGAGAGGTTCCTCAATTTTTTGTAGAATATATTGTTTTTCACGAAATGCTGCATCAAGCAATCCCTAGTAAGCAGCTGGGTAATCGTCGCCTGCATCACAGCGCAGAATTTCGAGCTCGCGAAGCCACATTCATTCATTATGCGCAGGCAATTACCTGGGAGCGAGCAAATATACAGTTTTTATTGGGAAGAACAAATATGGTGCAGAATTTAACTATTGCCGCCCTTTCCCTCGGTTCTTAAATTCCTTGCTTATTGGAAATTTGGTCGTCTTGGCGGCCATGATATAGTCATGTGGAAGCAGCGCCTTCTCCGACGTTATCAACGATTTTGCCGCTTTTTCATGCCCACGAACAAGGCCTGCTGAGGAAAACAATTTAGGCAATGCTCTTAGTGACGGATCTCTCAATATCCAATAAGCCCCTCGCTAGTTGGTAGTGATTATGGGAAATGGAATCTGCAAAACCGGCATCCCTTTCGTGAATCATCTCATCCTCAATTCGAGGACTTAGTGAATAGCGCAAACTAGGGCTAGGCAGATGATCACCAATTAGGGTTACGAACAAATTGATCCGCGAATCTGTGATCAATTGATTCCCAATTATCCTCCTATCATGTTCATTTACGCAACAAGCAAGGGCGCAGGAAGCCTCTCGACTCTGCATTAAGACTTGGCATGAAAAAAGCAATGTTTTCTTTATGGCTTGCAAAAACCAAACAACAAAAGCAACAGGAGGAATACTTCAATGAAAATCGG
>JBNKEI010000037.1:0-12441 GCA_050288705.1 Myxococcales bacterium | reverse complement strand
CAGTATTTCTTGACGCTGCTCGGAGGTAAGGCGTTTTGTCTTATCACCCGGATCAATATTTCCGGTTTCGTGAAACTGCTTTCTTAATTTTCCTAGCACTGCATTACTGATACCAAATTGCCGTGCAATGTCCGCGTTTTTTCTATTTGGATCGTTAGTAAAGATGCGCAGTATTTCTTGACGCCGCTCGGAGGTAAGGCGTTTTGTCTTATCTCTCGGATCAATATTTCCAGTTGCGTGAAACTGCTTTCTTAATTTTCCTAGCGATGACTCGCCGATACCAAATTGTCGTGCAATGCCCGCGTTGATTCTATTTGGATTGTTAGTAAATATACGCAGCATTTCTTGACGCTGCTCGGAGGTAAGGTGTTTTGCCTTATCTCCCGGATCAATATTTCCGGTTTCGTGAAACTGCCTTCTTAATCTTGCTACCCATGAATCGCTGATACCAAATTGTCGTGCAATGTCCGCGTTGTTTCTATTTGGATCGTTAGTAAAGATGCGCAGTATTTCTTGACGCTGCTCGGAGATGAGACAAAAATTTGGTTGTCCTCTATCAACCGGCGCCAAACCGCTACGAGCACGCTTATTCTTGGGGGCATCTTCCAGAGTTACCCAAGTATCAGTTGGTCGCTTTAAACTTTCGCCGCCAAATGCCATGATTGCTTGACTAGATGCGGCTTCGCTAGTCTCCTCGGGAGACATTGTGAAAATATGCTCGGTTGTCGCGGCTCCCAATTGCTGAGTCTGCTGGCTACTCGGACTCGCTGGTGGTGATTGAAAAGTACCGGTCGGCTGTGAAGATTCCCCTAGGTGCCGCCGACTGCTATATCCGCTAAATTCTGGACTATAAGAACCTAAACCAAATCTTGCTGGTAACATAAGTGTACTCGTTTTCTCGATATATTCTTGAAGCGGAGAAATTGTCGAGTTATCAACAGAATTGTTGTGTGGGCGATACGCTGTCAATGTAGGTGTCCAGAATCAGGACTTCTTCATCATTCGGACCGGGGCAGTACCTACGCTTCCGAGGATTACCAAGAAATGCTTCGAACTCGAGTAGCGGTCGTGGCGCCTACGGAAAGGGTGGTGACCTTCCTGGTGCGCCAAGCAGACCGGCGTCGAAGGCAGTCCAAGGTTTTTGGTGGTGAAAGCGAAGCAAAAGCGAGTCCCGGGAAGGTAGCAATCTGGGGCTACTCGGCAGTATATTATTTTCCACATCTTCAGGAATGGCCACCGCCCCCAGGCGACATGAAAATAACCACGCAATGCCGCCTCATCTAGGCATCTGATAATCTCTAGAAGACATTGCTTCCAGCCGAGCAATCCTTTCTTGAATAGGAGGATGAGAGCTGAAAAGTCTTTGCAAACCTTGATGAGTATTTCCCCTAATTCCAAAGCTTCGAAAAGAATCGGGTAATGCAACGGGAGTGCGCCCCGATTCCAGCCTTCTTAGGGCCGAAATCATGGGACGAGGTCCGTTCAATTGCGCGCTTCCTAAATCAGCCCGAAACTCCCTCCTACGGCTAAAAGCAAGCACGATTAAGCTGGCCAAAAGTCCCAACAGTAATTGCGTAACTATAACCGTAAGCCAAAAACCTAGCCCATGCCCTCGTTCATTGCGAAATATCATTCTGTCTACTACGAATCCAATTACTCGCGATAGAAATATCACAAATGTATTCAATACCCCTTGAATTAAAGTAAGAGTAATCATGTCGCCGTTGGCGGCATGCGCCACTTCGTGACCAAGAACTGCTTCAATTTCATTTTTATCCATTTTATGCAATAGCCCGCTGCTCACCGCCAGAAGCGCGTGATTGCGACGAGCACCGGTAGCAAAGGCATTCATATCGGGACTCTCATAGATGGCTACTTCTGGTGATTTAATGCCTGCCTTTTGGGAAATACGCCGTACGGTTACCAGTAACCACTCTTCCAAGGGAGTATGTACCTCTTCAATTACTCGCGCCCTGGTAAGCATCTTTGCCAACCATTTAGACAGGGCCAAGGAAATAAACGCGCCCCCAAAGCCTATTATCAACGAATATATAAGCAGTACTTGGTAGTTTATACCCCAG
Organism: Myxococcales bacterium; assembly: GCA_050288705.1. Taxonomy (GTDB): domain Bacteria; phylum Myxococcota; class Myxococcia; order Myxococcales; family UBA5297; genus JBNKEI01. The sequence continues at coordinate 10,360 of JBNKEI010000037.1, read as the reverse complement.
TTGTTTTCCAAGACTGGTTCGAGATTAAGCACTCGCATGGCCACAGTGAGCACTAGCAAAATTGCTAGATTAGTAACCACCAGCAGGGCTATTCTAAGAAAGAAGCCACGTCTCATGGCCTAAATATAATCGCTTCTCAGGAACCGTCACCGCGCTTGTTTTTCTATGCTCGGGTTGTACCAATTAAGGAACGACACTTTGCTTTAAACTCTGATGCCTGAATAGTTTGCATAAAATGACCCTTCATCTGTAGGCTTCCACCATGAATACCCCTACCACCCCGGCAAAGAACTGGGAACAAAAACTCACCCAGCACCTGGACTCTCTTCAATCGGCCAAGCTTTGGAGAAAGGCTCTCACCGTGGATTCGGTGGAACCTACCCGGGTAACCATTGCCGGCCAGCGGCTTCTAAATTTTTGCTCTAACGACTATCTTGGCCTGCGCTATCATCCTGAGCTGACTAGTAGGGCCTACCAATTCATGCAGAAATGGGGAGCAAGCAGCAGTGCTTCGCGTCTTATATACGGTAGTTGCCAGGAAATGGACGCTATCGAGTGCAAATTAGCTCAGGGAAAAGGAACTGAAGCTGCATTGGTTTTTAATTCCGGATTTCAAGCCAATGCCTCGCTTATTCCTTCGCTTATTAATCTCTTGGGCCGTAATACCTTGGTTTTTGCTGACAAATGGAACCACGCCAGTCTTCATTTAGGTTGCCAGGCTGCAGGAGTACGGCAAATTCGCTTTCGGCATAATGACCTTGATCATTTAGAGGCTTTATTGCGTGCGCACTCGCATCCGGGGCAAGAAAGCATAATTATTTCGGAAACGGTGTTTAGTATGGAAGGAGATCGCGTTGACGTTTCCCGAATGGTTCATCTAGCCAAGCAATATAATGCCTTGCTTTATCTGGATGAGGCCCATGCCACTGGAATTTTTGGTCCGCAGGGTTTTGGATTGAGCGCGGGCAATCAAGTTGATGTGGTAATGGGCACTTTCAGCAAGGCTTTGGGAAGTTTTGGTGCTTACGTAGCTTGCTCGAAAAAAATGCGTGACTTTTTAATCAATCGATGTGCGGGTTTTATTTATTCCACCGCTTTGCCGCCGGCAGTATGGGGAGCCATAGACGCCGCGCTGGACCTTTTGCCTGCCCTAGATTCCCATCGCGCTCAATTACTACAACACGCCGAGCAAGTTCGCCAAATGCTCGCTCGCGCAGGGCTTAATGTGGGTGCTTCTTCTAGCCAGATTATTCCAGTAATACTCGGTGACACCCAACGCGCGATAGCTGTGGCGCAAAAACTAGCCCAGAAGGGCATTTTGGTAGCAGCAATACGCCCCCCCACGGTTCCTGCTGGCCAGAGCCGAATTCGCATTTCTCTGCAGGCCAATCATTCGTCTCCAGAAATTGATTACCTTATCAGTTCGGTAATCGAAACTGCTGCCGAGGTTACCGAGGGTAATTTATGAGTTCTTTAGTATTTGTCCCCGGTTGGGGTCTAGGTACTAGTTTTTGGCAACCAGTTCAAAACCTACTCGGGGGCTTGATTTGGAAGCCTATTTTTTCCCAATCAATTGCCATGCATTCATTAATCACTACCGAGAATAAATTCATTGCGGTAGGGCATTCTCTGGGGTTTGCTTGGTTGCTGCACTATTTTCCTGGGTGTTGGAAAGGGCTAGTTAGCGTCAATGGTTTTACAAAATTCACCCGCACAACTGAATTTCCAGAGGGAGTTGCTCCACGAGTATTACAAAAAATGATTGCCCGATTCAGCCAAGAACCGAGTCAAGTATATGCCGAATTTTTTCGCCGCTGCGGGAATGATAATGCATCTTTGTTTCCTTCTGGGGAGATTGGGGAGTTGCTTGGCGGATTACATGCCCTTCAAGAATGGGATGAAAGAGAAACATTGCATGGCCAAAATATTCCGGTATTAGCCTTGGCTGGGTTACACGACCCCATTGTCACTCCAGAATTAACTAAAAAATGTTTCCCCAATATTCAGATTCAATGGCAAGCAGGAGGCCATTTACTTCCCCATACCCATAGCGTTTGGTGCGCCACGCAAATTCAAAATTTTGCGGAAAGAATATGATGAATGGTTTTCAAAAGCGTATCGCCAAAGCTTTTTCCAAGGCAGCAAATAACTACGACCGAGCTGCTCGGGTACAACAAGCAGTAGCTAAACAATTGGCACAGCGCGTTATAAACAAGCCACTGGTTGGACATTTCCGCGTTTTAGAAATTGGCGCCGGAACGGGATTTTTGAGTGGTCTCCTCTTGAATAAAATCTCCGGCGGAGAATGGATTATTACTGATATTTCAGCAAAAATGTTGCATAAATGCCGCGAACAGATTACCGATAGTCGTGCCCAATTTTTTGTTACCGATGCAAACAAGCCACCAGCCGGGAATTACGATTTAATTATTTCCAGCCTTGCTTTTCAGTGGCTAGATGATTTGCCATCTACTATCCAATTACTAACCAATCGGCTTGTACCAGATGGACGACTGCTTTTTTCCACATTAGGAGTTGATACTTTTCGTGAATGGAAACAACTCTATCAAAAATGTGGCTGGGAATGCGGAACCCTTTCGTACCCATCGGCCGAAGAGCTCGAAAGGCTACGAATACACCAAGGCGATTTAAGAATTGAACAGGAATGGAAAATTGAAAAGTATGACGATGGCTGGGATTTCGTAAAAAGTCTCAAAACTATTGGGGCCAATACCCCTCGACCACACTACCAGCTACTGCCTCCCCGGTTTTTAAAAAACCTGCTGCAATCCGCAGGTCCCAACTTTTGTGTGACTTACCACGTGCTATATGGTTCGATTACGCGAGATTTCCACACACTTGCCCACTAAAAAAGATAGCTACTAGTAAATAATTACACTTGCCTCCAGAAGCAACTTCGGTTGTAATTTTTCCACATTCGAGTCCAAGAGAGGTCATTCGAAGTCTGTTGACTACGTCGATCTCATTGGTTCGCGGGGGAGAATAATTCGAAAAGGGGTGTCTGTGACCGAGGAACGCCGGATAAAAGTAGCTGTGGGACACGGCAAAACCGTGGACGAAGCCATTTCACGCATTCTTGCCAGCAACTTAAAACCTGTATTTTCCGTGTTGTTCGCCGATGCCCGCATGGACCAGGAAAGAATTGCGCGCACCGTACAAGAACGTTTAGGAGGGGCGATATGGGGAATGTCCAGCGCCGGAGAAATTTCCAGCGAAATGCCAGGAATTAAAACTGGGTCGGTAGCAATAATGGCATTTCAAGCACCCCAGCAAACCATCAGCATTGGAACAGGCTCGACCAAGGTTAAGCCGGAACCCTTTGCCGCAGAAAAAGCAGGAGAAGAAGCCACTCGCCAGGCATTTGGCAATCTCAAATTCAAGCCTGAATATCTTTATTTGGGCATGCTACGCAAACCGGCAATCGAAATGGTTGCTGCCACACCTTACACCCTTTTGGTTGGTCATGACGGGCGAACGTTTATTGAAGAAAACACCATCCGCGGAATAGCCAATATAGTTGGTAGGGGAACGCGAGTGGTGGGTGGCTCGGCAGCCGATGCTTTGTCTCGGTTCACCGAACCACGGACCTACTTAAATGGCCGAGCAATGATGGACGAATTGTCCATTGCAGTGGTAGGCACCACTCTAAAAAATGGCACCGGCATGGCCAATGCGTTTGAACCCGCATTAGGAAAAGGCTTATTCATTACTTCTTCAGTTGGACGAATTGTTAAGACATTTAATGGTCGACCTGCCGCCGACGCTTACACCGAATTAGTAGGAGCCAAATCAAAGCAAGAAGCAGAGGCGGTATTTAAACACCATCCTCTAGGGCTTCTCGACGCCACCAGCGGATATTGGCAAGTACGTTCCCCGGCCAAAATACTGGAAGGAGGAGCCATGTCATTCTTTTCTGCCGTTCCACCAGGAATCGGGTTAACAATGTTGCGAGCAACTCCGGCGTCTCGTATTCAATCGGTTAAAACTGCAGTTTTGCGCGCCTGGCACGACGCTGGCCGTCCAAAACGGGTGGCGGCAGTGGTGTTATTTAATTGCATTCTCTGTCATCTGCAAGCCGAAGAATTCAACTGCGCTACCGCCGAAACAAACGCAGTAAACGAAGCCTTGCAAGAAGCCACTGGCCACCCAGCAAAAATTCCTATGATTGGGTTTTCTACTTTTGGAGAAACCGGGTCCACCATTACCGGAACTCTAGGTCACCACAACCAAACTTTGACTGCTTGGCTCATCGGGGATGAATTGGTGCATGAAGCCAAAGCAACTACTCGGTCGCCATGATTTCCACCACCTATTCTGCCTCGCCATATCCTGGCGCCGAAATTGGCCGCTATGTGCTCGACCGCCTGATAGCCACTGGCGGAATGGCTGAGGTATGGCGTGGCAAAGCAATAGGAATAAACGGCTTCACCCGTGACGTCTGCATCAAAACTATATTACCAAATTATCGAAACCAGCCAGAATTCATCCAAATGTTTATTCGCGAAGCAATCCTGGCGGCTAGATTACATCACCCCAACATTGTACAGATTTTTGATTTCGGAGAAAGTCGTTTTGGCTTCTATATTGCAATGGAATACATTCATGGCAAAACATTGCGCGAAATGCTTGTTCAAGCCATTCAAGAAAAAAAAGCAATTCCTGAATGGTTTGTTGCTTATGTTGGCATAGCCGCATCCGATGCTCTTCATTATGCCCACCAAATGAAAGACGAAATGGGCAACAAAACCGAAATAATTCATCGAGATATTAGCCCAGAAAATATCATGATTTCCCGAACTGGGGACGTAAAGCTACTTGATTTCGGGGCTGCTAGAGCTTTGAACGAAGCACGTATTACCAAGGCAGGAGTTCTCAAAGGTAAATATCGGTACATGGCGCCGTTACTGGTTTGTGGCGAAGAAAAAACCAGCGTACAAACCGATGTATACTCATTGGGAAGTGTTCTTTTCGAAATGTTGAGCAAAGAACGACCTTACGACAACCTCAATGATATTACTCTATTAATGAATATTATGGACGAATCGTATGCCCCTAACTTAGCCGAAAAAGCTCCATGGGTAAATCCCGACTTATTCCCAATTGTTTCCAAGGCAATGGCTCGCCATCCTTCCGAAAGATATCCTAATGCGGCAGAACTACAAATCGACCTGGAAATGTTTGCTTTTCACCAAGGTTTTAATCCTAGTCGAAAACAAATTGCTTCTTTTTTGAACTCGTTGTTTTCTAGCTTCGATGATTCCAAAACCGTACGCATTGACTCTGCCCCACCCTTCAAAAGCGCTCGCCGAAACACTATACCGGTTTCTATATATGACGTCCCGACTGTCGAAATTGAATTTGATTCCGCTGATTTTGCCACTATTCCTTCATTAGATCAGGCACACCAACGTGACACCTTACCAGAATGTCCTTCTTTTAATGATTTCTCTTCTTCCACTACTTATGGTTCCGATCCCGAATTATCCGTAGCACGTGTAGAACAATTGATGCAGGTCCTTAAAGACATTAAGGTAAATTCTAATAATACCACCAACTCGGGAATTCCTATTTCGGCGTCCCAGCGAAAAAGCATTCAATCGACAGAACAAATGGCATTGATTCCAGCATGCTCGTTTCGTAGCCGATTCTCTTCGGAATTAATTACTTTGCAATCGTTTTACGTCGATCAGCATTTAGTTACCAATGCGAATTATCGAGATTTCATTCTCGATACCAATCACGATCCTCCCGAGCATTGGTTTGGCAAAGAACCGCCTACCAACACGCTTAATCATCCGGTGGTAGGCGTGAACTACTTTTGCGCACAGAGCTACGCTCATTGGGCCAACAAAAGACTCCTAGGTCCCTGGGAGTGGGAACGCCTAGCTACTAGAGAAGGGCGCTCATATTTTCCCTGGGGAAATGATTTTGAACCTACTTCCTTTAACGGACCTCGGGCAAAGAAAGCAGGAACCAGCGCCGTAGGGACATTTCCAGGCGGATTATCTCCAGAAGGTTGCTCCGACCTAATAGGAAACGTTTGGGAGTGGTCTAACATTGAAGGCCCCGGCCCACGGCCAGATGACCCAGAAGATGCGTGGGTGTTTGGGGGTTCCTTTCGACACCAGATTAGACCAAGAGAACTAGCGCGCACCAATGTTCAGCTTATCAACTCGTATCTATATTTGGGGTTTCGATGCGCCAAAACAATGGACTAGAACCTTTCCGAATCGATACCGATGCTTTAGACGGGATTCTTTCACGCCCCACAAAAATATTGTTTTCCCTAGAGCAAATTTCTTCTGATGAATCCGAAGAACAGGAAGAAGAGACTGAACTCGTCCCGCTACCAAAGCTAATAGAAACGCCACCGGTAATTTCTGCGCCCGCTATTGCTGGTTGCGAAATGGTGGCGCTCTCATTATCTCCACAATCAAACGACATTAACTCACCAACTCCCTATAATGCTTTCGTTACTACGGCAATAGACCCTCCGGAACAAGCAACCACTGCAAAATCCCAGTTTGTCGTAACTAAAAAGACGACCTCGCCAAAAGTCACCACCAGTCTACCGCCAACTTCTAGGCTAGAAATTATTCGCGCAAATACTGCCAGGAAACCAGTAATCGATCTTGTTTGCGCGAGTTCAAAGCCAAACTTTAACCGTTTTTTTCTAACCTTTCGAAAATTGATATTGCTATTCGGCTCATTGGCTGCTTTAGTTCTCTTTTGGAAAATGATTAAAATAGAGCAGCCATTGGGCAACCCAATTCCGGCCAACGTTCCTTTAGATAAAGGAATATTATTACCGCAAAACAACTCTTCACCCTCTAGCGCACCCACCAAAGCAATTATTTACAGTGGAGCACTAATTTCGCTGCCTCTAAAATTTCTTCCTGGCGCTATTCAGCCTGTCCCAGACCAAAATAGCATCAATACCGCGATTACAGAAATCCGTAAAACTAAAGGTGACATTATTCTCGTAGGCCACGCAGCTCCTACCGTAGAATCTTCGTCACTTGGCTTACAAAGAGCGCGATATGTCCAACAATTGCTTGTCAACAAAGGAATAGCTTCCAAACGCATACAGATTGCTTCGCGACCTCAACCTGCCCAACTCTCTTCCTCAGAAGGATCCTTAGAAATCTCTTCCGAGAAAGTAGCAATCTATATTGAACCAATTGAATTAATAAAGATGCTTCCTGGTGACACGTCGCATTCCCGTTCTGCGGCAACATATTCTAGCGAAGATTTGATCAACGCTGCTCATCGTTCGATGATTGTTTTACCGCTGAGCTTCGAAAGTGGAAAATGGAAAACCAAGGTCGGCTTGGAAAAAATTCGTGCGATTGCCGCAAAAATACGCACAGGAAACAAAAACGTATTGCTAGTAGGTCACACTGATTCTCGTGGCAGTCGCCAATCAAATCTAATCATTGGCCTTTGGAGAGCTGAATTTGTACGCGAACTTTTCTTGAAAGAAGGAATAGCTTATAAACGAATCGTGATTGCGTCTCGCGGTTCGTCTCAACCCCTATACAAAGAAGATTCTCCCGAAAAACTCGCCTCCAATCGACGAGTCGATTTTCGGTTGTTTACAAATACGAAATAAGGAAGGAGCGCAAACCATGGATAGGGCAGAACGACGAATACGTATGGATAAGGTTTTGCGAAGTTTAACCTCGCTAAAAGGGGTTACTGCCGCTTCGGTAGTTGATCCCGATGGATTGCCTATTGCCAATCGCAATGAGTTTGAGCTCGATTCTGACGCCTTAAGTGCGTCAGTACAGATTGTAAGCACCACTGCCGAAACTATTAGCCAACAGGTTGGCCACGGCTTGCCTTTTCTAATTATCACCGAATGTAAAGGTGGCTTGGTAGTGGTAGCCCCACTGGGAAAGGGATTTCTTCTGACTGTAGTCTCCGATTCGCAGGCAATGTTAGGAACGGTGCGCTACGAAATAAAGGAAAGCATCCCCGAATTGGTTGCTTTGATATGAGCTTACCAGTACCTTGGCTAGAACAAAGGCTTAGCGCCCTGCAGAAACTAAGCCAGCTACATGCTACTCTTCGAGAAGAAAGGCATGGCGCCCAGCAAGTTTCTACTCCCAGTCTGGTGATAGCCATTGAGGATGGACTGAAAGAAATTCGCCAAAAATTACTTCGGGAAACCACCTGGCTAACCGAGCAAATAGGCAATCGCCCGGGAATAGACCTAGCTTTTATCGCCCATGAAGGGCTAGTAATGGCGGCTAACGGTCGTTTAGAAAATCATGAAAACTATGCTGCTATTGCTAACCAATTTGCTACTGAGGCAATAGCAGTCGCAAAGCGTTTAGATCTAGAGCCCCCCAGTCAAGTGCTAATGGTAGCCAGTAATCGAAAACTAGCCCTAATTTTTGTGGAAGAAATGATTTTGGGCATTGTTGCTCCCCGAGAAATTGAACTAGCCACTCTCTTGGCACAGGTTTAATAATACGAGCACCTTTGCCTACCCTGCCTTTGCAACGGGAAAAATAAATAGCATTGGCCAATATTCGCACAGTAGGGAAAACTAAGTGTTTGTATTCAATAAATAAAAATCGGCAAACCTGTACAAATATCCTGGAAAAAAATAAATCCCTCTCATAATCTACGCGGTATTGGTTTCGAAGCAAGTATCCGCTAGAACCAAGCGATCAGTTGACAAGTGTTTTTTGAACCCGAAGTGTCGAGAGGGCTTTCCAGAAAACTACCGATAGATGGAATCTCGCTACACACCATAACTTTTCAATTGGAGGCAACATGGCGTCTTTTATTATCCCTCGCATTGTTTATCACGGATTGGGATCGCTGGAAAAACTTAAAGAAATACCTGGAAAAAAGGCAGTGATCGTTATTGGCGAAGGTTCCATGAAGAATTCCGGGTATCTAGAGAAAACCAAAGCTATCCTTCATGGCGCAGGCATAGAATCGGCTACCTTCGAAGGTGTTGAGCCTGATCCTTCCTTTGAAACTGTCATGAAGGGAGCTGCTTTTTTTCGGCAAGAAAAACCAGATGTCATTTTGGGATTAGGCGGGTGCTCGGCTATTGATGCAGCAAAGGCAATGTGGGTATTTTATGAGTACCCCGAAGCCAAACCAGAAGATATCATCCCTCCTTTTTCCATTAAGCCTCTGCGGAAAAAAGCCATTTTTGTTGCCATACCATCTACCAGCGGAACTGGAACCGAGGTGACTTGCGTTTCGGTAATTACTAATAGAACTAAGGGGGTCAAATACCCTATTGTTTCCTATGAAATCACCCCTGATTACGCCATTGTAGACGGCGAATTATGCCAAGGAATGCCACCGCATGTAACCGCCAACACCGGCATGGATGCTTTAGCGCATGACGTAGAAGCATTCGTGACATCCTTAGCCAATGTATATACTGATTGCTTAGCCAAAGCATCTATTCAATCGATCTTTGCCAATTTGCCGCAAGCGTATCGAGAGCCCAATAACCTACAAGCTCGGCAAGCTATGCACGATGCTTCCTGCATGGCAGGGATGTCTTTTACCAATGCTCTTTTGGGAATAGTTCACTCCATGGCGCATCAGCTGGGAGGCATGTTTGGAATTCCTCATGGACGCGCTAACGCTCTTCTAATGCCCAATGTTATAAGGTTTAATAGCAAGGTCACTCAGAAATACAGCGAATTGGCTAATCTAGTAGGCCAAAAATCTGCTCATGAATTTGCCATAGAGGTTGAAAAGCTACGCAAAAGCGTAGGAATCGAGGATAATCTCCGGCAGTATGGGCTCAAGAAAGAGGATTTCGACGCCAAACTCGACGAGATTTCTCTCAATGCTTTCAACGACCCCTGCACTGGGGTCAATCCACGAAAACCCACTGTTGAAGAAATCAAAAAAATCTATCAATTCTGTTACCTTGGAGAACACGTAAACTTTTAGTTAGAGAAAATTAGCCGTAGTCATATATGCATGTAAGCGCCTGCGTATATCGCCACACAAAAGATGGGGGCTATTACTCCCATCTTAGTATGAACGTAACCATTCAGCACTACCACTTCGCGAGTAACCAAAAATTTAAAACCACGGTATTTCCGAGCGTAATGCCGCAGGCATGAAGTCGAGGAAGCCTTGGGCCTCGACAAGCTCGGCCTGACCGGATTTCTTGCGGCTTTTCGTTATGGACATCCTCACCGCCCTGAAGGACGGTGTCTCCAATATCGTTCGGAAATCGGAGCCTTTGGCTCCTCGCTCTATAAGAGTGCTGAATAGTTACCAATTTTTTATTGAGAATCTCAAATGAATGCACTTACGCTGGTTTTTGCTGCACTTTGCATTTTTGCTA
>JBNKEI010000036.1:0-20942 GCA_050288705.1 Myxococcales bacterium | reverse complement strand
ACGTCAGATTCGCTTTGCAATATGTTCAGCAGTTTTGGCCCAGCCGAAAAGAATCTGGTTAAATCATTTACTTGGTTCAGCTTTAATTTACGGATTCGTTCAAACAAGGCATGCTTTTGTCCATTCTGTAATGGCTCAATGAGATTACTACTGCTAGCCGCAGAAACCACCTGCTTTAATTCCTCGTTATATATATTCCTTTGATAGCTTTGATATGAGCAGAGAAGCTGCGGCGGCGACATAATAGTCTTGTTGTCATGTTCCATCTCGTCCTTAAACGAGATAGCTCCGCTTGAACCCTGCGTTATGCCTTCGTTCTGAGCCTGCTGACTACTATTTGCACTTGCTGATGATGAAGCGCCGTTAAGATGCCTAACGTTTACGAATTCTGGCCTCTTCGATTGTTCACTACTTCCAAATTTATTAATATTCATTATACATGCTATCCTTCCTCGAACGAATGCTTGCTCTGAAATAATTAGCGATAGTTAAGCTGGGTATGTCAAGCGCCTCGGTTTTATCGAGACAGAGAATATCGATATTTCCCAAGGCTTCCAAAGCGGAAAGCTTGCGCAGGAATACTCCAAAACGCGTCAGTCGGTGGGCGCCGGCGGCTAGCGCCAGGGTAGTCACCGCGGGAAGTCCCTCGGGAATGGCGGCTTTCCACCAAGCGGCGATTTATTGGACTCGGGGCAAGGCGCCTAACGTCGAGCCGAAAGCGCAACTACCATAAGGAGCCGTTCGATCTCCGGGTCGGTATGCGCGCTGGAAAGGGAAAAACGAAACTGGCCGCCCGGCGTACTTCCGGGGTAATCGCGAATCAGCGGTGCGTAGATTTCGTGCTCCAGAAGAATTGCACGTAAACGCTCGTTCTTTGTAGTGTCAAAATAGCTGACCGAAAGGATGGGGGCCGGCGACCTACCAGTGTCGAAGCCCATCTGCTCGAGCGTTATGCGCGCGCACAATACTCTCTCCTGCAGATCCGAGACCCATTCGGGATTTGCTTCCAGAATCTCGATCGATCGCAGGGCTGCCGCTGCGATTGGTGGCGGGATAGGGGTTGCGCCTACGAACGTCCGGCTGTGCGCAAGCACGCGTTTCAGTAGACCCGCACCTCCTGCCACCAGTCCGCCGAATGCTCCCAGCGCTTTGGAGAGTGTTCCGGTTTGCACGAACGCCGTTGAAGGTAATTTGGCTGCCTGGAGGCTCCCCCGTCCGCTCGGCCCAATGGTGCCGATACCATGAGCATCATCCACCAGCAGAAGACCGTCCCGCCTGCGGACGACCTCCCAATACGCACCTAGCGGCAAAAGCTCGCCGTTCAAAGGGGCGACACCGTCGGTGAGAACGAGCGGACGCTCGCCAGGACGCAGCTCTTCCTCAATCCGCCGAGCGAGGTCGGATGGATCGGCATGCCGGAATACTGAGACGCGCTCACGTGGCAGGCGTGTTGCTGGCTCCCTTAAGCTAGGATGAGCGCCAATATCAATGAAGAAACGCTGGTAGTCGTGAGAGAGCGCCTCGAGCGCCATGGTATTCGAAAGATACCCTCCGGAACAGAGAACGACTTCGTCGACATGGAGAAAGGCGGCGAGCTTTTTCTCGAGTTGGCGATAAAGCGGGTGATTGCCGGTGGTTACTCGCGAGCCGGAGCTGCCAAGCCCACTCGAAAGGGCTTCCTGTTGGCAGGCGGCCACGGTTTCGGGATGATTCGCGAGTCGGTGATAGTCGTTGCCTCCGAAGAAGAGATACTCCTTCCCCTCGAATAAAACCCGGGTACGATCGATAAGACGAAGCTGGGGGCCCTGCATCGGATTCTCCTTGTCATCTTTCCGGGGCGGGCTTCGAGCGGCTACAGCCAAGGAAGACACTTACGGCGAAGGGATAGCGCTAATTCGAGCAAAGTTCAACAATTCAATCCCACAATGTAATCGAGTTCTATCAGTCAGGAACTATGCCGCTCCTTTGATACCCTGAAGTGAAGGCCAGGGTCTTTACGAGCGTAATGCCCCAGGCATGAAGTCGAGGAAGGGAAGCCTCGGGCCTCGACAAGCTCGGCCTGAACGGATTTCTTGCAGCCTCTCGTTATCAACTAAGAAGGGTGCTGAATAGTTACCAGTATTTTTTGGTTTGTTGAGAGATGCTAACTCGCTTTAAATTCCCAAATGCTTTTCGTATATTTTTAAAGTATCGTTCTGGCCGTCAAGGATTGCTTTCAGAGCATTGCTCGGATGATTAGGATTGCTTCCGGACGAAAAAATCGTTACCGCATTTTTTTGTCGAGCCATAGGTGGACGACCATGCGAGAGTAGCACCCAGTCTGCGGCTAGTGCTGCAGTACGGCCATTCGCGTCGGGAAAAGGGTGAATGCTGATTATGCGTTGATATACGCCGGCAGCTAGTTCTTCTGGGCGCGCGAGGCCAGCGTTTACCTTGGCAGATTCATTCGCAAACCATTCCTCGAAGCAAATCATCTCGGGACCGATTTCCCGTTCGTCAGTTAAATAACACGGTAGAGTGGGAAGAAGGTAGGTGCTAGCCATATTAACAGGGAAAGCTGTAGACTGTTTGCGGAATTCTCCGAATTGTGCTTGGAATTTCTTATATGCGTGTGGATCGTTGAACGGGTGGAGACCTTGCCCTAGAGTTGCGTTTATAATTTTAAGATGTTCAATATCAACGGGGCGTCCCTCGTGCGCCCATTGATGTACGAGACTTTTCGTTTTATACCAGTTAGATCTAGCTTGCGACCGGCTGATCGGGTCACGGAGCGTAGTTGATGCCTCCATGCTACAGTGGTCGATTTCAGCCTCGGCGGCCGCTCTAATGCGATTATTAATCGGTTTCTTCTGGCTGTTCAAAGCCGCGCTGACACGTTTCCAGCGTTTATCTAGCTGCCGGAATTCTTTTTGTTGCGAGCTCAATAAGTCCTTAGGGGTTGGCTCATTAAGCACCCTCTCCATGAGCCTTATTTTGGTCCCTCTGGTTGTAATGTAACTTTTGCGCAAATCAATGTTCGCGGGCAAAGAATCCAGGCGTGGATTATCGTGTAGCTTGAGGTATAGGCGGGAAGAGCCAATGCTTTCAGGAAGCGAACTCAGATTGCAATTTTCCAGTGAAAGTTCATCGAGGACTTTGCTATCGGTTATAGAAGAAGGTATCGAAGTCAGATTGGGGTTGTGCGATAGTTTGAGCACTTGGAGCTTTTCGCCGGGAAAGTTGGCAGGAAGGGAATGTAGATCGCACTTCTCAAGCTCAACAATGGTCAGTTTCCGCAACTCAGTTATGGATTGTGGTATCTCGCGTAAATTCGGATTGTTGGATAATTCTAGCGACATCAATTTCTTAGCTTCGCCAAGATTGTTGGGTAGACTTTGCAGATTGCAGTCCTGTGCGCTGATTCGTTCAAGTGAAGGCATGCGCATTACGGCCTCGGGAATTTCCTGCAAATTTGGATTTTTACGAATGTCAAGAACGACCAAGTGAGGGAGTAGAGTTAGGCATGCTGGAAGACTATCGATACCTTCCAAACAAATATATTCGCTTTTTTCTCTGGCTGCATCGAGTATTTCTTTTTTTGCCCCATCCGGCCCGCGCCAGTTTTTCAACTCTTTTTCTAACATGACTAGCCGCTCTGTATCGTTGTATTGCGATGCTGCATCGGTAACAGTCAAAGAATGAGACCAAAGATTCGCTTTCCCTCCGGGTAACTCACTATGGCGTTGTTGCCTTTGGCTTTGACTGGTCGCTGGTCGTTTAGACAAGTCATAAGAGGAACGCGATATTTCTCTTTGCTGAGGTTGCTGACTAGAACTAGCTGAAGACGAGGAAGCACTGGATTGCGCAGGCGACTCTCTTCGGGCAATGTGTCGAGTTCTAACATGTTGATTAATATATCCTTTTAGAAACATGGTCCCTTCTTTCAACACATCAAACCAAAATGTAAGCCCCTTGGTTAATTTTCGAAAAGTTAGCCAAATGGTTGCGTGTTTTCGGTCTGGAGGAAAGCAGGAAGCTTCGTAATAATCTGAAACCAGTGAATATCACTGATAATTCGCGCATTGTTAAAATTATTGTAACTATTCAGTACCTTTCTTTCTTGATAACGAAGGGCTGCAATAAATCCGTTCAGGCCGAGCTTGTCGAGGCCCAAAGCTTCCTCGACTTCATGCCTGCGGCATTACGCTCGGAAAGACCGTGGTTTTCAATTTTGACACTCGCGAATCAACAGTGCTGAATAGTTACGTCTTTCTATTTGCGGTTCATACTTCTCCAGAGTTTAAGAACTCTCCTCGCCTGTGAAAGTGTGATGGCTGTATCTTCTAATTCGAATCCGTCTTTTAAGGCGAGGATTTCCATGAGATGGCCGATTCTTGATAATCTCAAATTAATGGATCGAAGTGCTTCTTTTTGGTCGAAAACGTCTTTAGGGGTCCCCTCAATAGCCACTTCTCCACTGTTCATGGCATAAACATAGTCGCAGTACAAAGGAACGAGATCAATATCGTGAGTTGCAATTACGATAGACAGCCCTAAATCTTCTTGGGCTCTTTTCAACATTCGCATTAAATCAGTAACCCCCTTGGGGTCGAGGCCTGCGGTTGGTTCGTCCAGAACCAGTAATTTGGGCTCCATTGCCAAAATGCCGGCAATGGCAACACGTTTTTTCTGACCGTAGCTGAGGCTGTGTGTCGGCTTGTCTATAAGGTCAGAAATTCCCGTATGCTCTAAAGCTTTATAAACCCTGGAGCGTATTGTTTCCTCTGGCAGCTTGAGATTCATTGGTCCGAAAGAAACATCCTGAAGAACACTGGCGGAAAACAATTGATTGTCCGGGTCTTGAAAAACAATTCCAACGGTTTGACGCAGTTTGTTTAGGCTCTCTCGCGAATAGTCCATAGCATTGCCGTTATAGTAAACAGCTCCTGAAGCTGGTTTTAAAATGCCGTTAAAATGTAAAAACAATGTGGACTTTCCTGCACCGTTACTTCCGAGAATGGCAGTTGTTTTTCCGCGCTGAATATCTATGGAGACATCTTTTAATGCCTGAGTGCCGTCTTCATAACAATATGATATACAATCAATTTTTAAGATGCTGTCTGACATAAATAAATCGCCTCTTTGGGAAATTAATTCAAAAAATATGAGAATGCAATTAATAATACGCTGATGATTGCGGCGGAGCCATACCAGATAGGATGTTTGTTGTATGCATTTTCCAATACGTTGATTTCGCCGGTATACCCTCTGGATTCCATCGCGGTATAGAGATTATATGAGCGTTTGAAAGCAATTATAAAAAGCGTTGATACCAATGCGCCCAAAGAACGATAGCCGCTTTTTATGCTAGAATATCCCAAGCGTGCATTTTGAGCAATATACATAGTATCTGCAGTTCCCAGTAGAATAAATATAAATCGATAAATAAGTCCCATGAGCTCAACTAAAATTTTAGGCAGTTTCAATCGCTTTAAAGCCAAAAGCAAATCAACAATCGGAGTGCTGAGCGATAAGAAATACAGACAAGATACTGCCCCCAGCGCTTTGAAAAAAAGAACGGAAGCTTGCAGTAATCCAACTGGTGTAAACCCGATATATCCATTGAAAAACGGAATCGAAGCTATGAAAGTACTTTTTTGAACTTTCCAGCTGAGGGCAATGGTTATGACCCCGGTCATTAAAAACGTCATTGGAATTAACAATAGTCTTATAAAAACCAGAAAAGGGGTGTGCCCTTTGGCGGCAGACACCCCGATCATGATAAACAATATAATGATAGACACAACAATATTGTCAGCCCAAAGCCCTGTAAAAAGAATCGCCATGGAAAAAAATAATTTTTCCATGGGATCAGTGGTTTTTAATTTCGATTGATATGCAAGGCGGTCAATATTAAGCATCTTTGCTCCTCTTTTTAAAATCGCTGCGGCCTTTGTAATATCCGAGCACGTAAAAGAATACTCCAGCCCCCAATGCGGCCTGTAATGCAAATAACAAACTCTCAATTTCTCCGCTGGGAGGTTCCCACCACGATGATGCCCAGGGCGTATAATCTGGATCTATTTCCGTAATGGCTGATTCAGCCATGCCGTCCGCGCCCGCAAATTCTGCATTTTTCTGAATGACAAGAGGGATGATTGTGAGAAGTATGACAAGACCGAGCAAAAGGATGCTTTTTTTCCAGCCTATAGCAGTGTTTTTTGAGATTGCTTCATTGCTTTTCATGCTTTCACCTCACTTTTTAAAACCTTCAAGTTAACCAAATCTTTACCGTTGTAGGCCATGATTGCATTGAATACGATAACGGTTAAAATACCCTCGCTGATTGCTAAAGGAACTTGAGTCACGGCAAATATACCAAGGAATTTTACAATAGATGCTGCGATTCCTCCTGTTTCGGAAGGATGTGCAATCCCCAGTTGAATGGCAGTTGTAACATAAGTAAGCAAGTTTCCCAGAGCAGCAGCCAAAAATACTGCAATGTTTCGATTGCCATTAGCTTTAGTAATTCCTTTATAAACCAAGAAAGACACAATCGGTCCGACGATTCCCATGGAAAATGTATTGGCCCCCAGTGTCGTGATGCCCCCATGAGCCAGTAACAGTGCCTGAAACAGTAAGACAATAAGTCCCAGCACGCTCATGGTTGTCGGTCCGAAAAGGATCGCTCCCAGTCCAACACCGGTAGGGTGTGAGCAACTGCCGGTTACAGAGGGCAGCTTAAGCGCAGACAGCACAAAAGCAAAAGCTCCGGCCATGGCAAGAAGCAATAAAATTTGAGGTTTATTCTGAGTCATTTTCTTTATATTGGCCAGTCCCATAAAAAGAAACGGCAGAGTTAGCAGCCCCCATACGCCCGCCCAGAGAGGCGGTAAATATCCTTCCATGATGTGCATTGCATGGCTTTGCAGAGGTAAAAGCGTCAGTGCCGTAACGGCCCCAAGTATAAACGGCAATTTTTTTTTCATAATAATCTCCCTCTTAAAAAATAGTGAACATAAAAGCAAAAAAACACTTCTAATCGCATATTGCAAGAAGTGTTGCATTAACAGAACGAACTGAAACGCATCCCTATCACCCGTAGAGCACAGTGTAAACGATTCAGGCAGGTCTTCTGGCTCAAGCGTCATTGTTTTATCAGCCTTCCCGGTTTGACCAGTGGCATTTTATAAAACTCTTCTTTCAAAAACAAATTTTGACAAAACGCGATAACCATCTTAAAAAGACCGAGAGTGAATTTTTGGGGACGCATTGCTGCAAATTCGGAGACAGTTAAGCCAATGAGCTGAAAAAGTTAGAACTTTCTCGTAGATTGATCCGGTTAAGTGGCTTCTATTTTCCCTTGCCAGGGAGTTGGTGAGGGTCAACTCAGGATAAATCTGCCCTAGGTCTGCTAACAATAAGCTGCTGCTGTCTGCCCATCAAGTCAACAATTTTGTCTCTTGGTCAATCAAACATGCTTAAGCAAAAGGGGTACAAACATGCTGAATTTACCAACCAATTTGTCGAAACAACCAAAATCTACGCAATATAATGATACCTCCAGTTCGTCAAGTCCAGTAGGCGAAATACCAAAAAAGGGTAACGAGCAGCAGAAAAACGGCGGTGCAGCAATGGAACAACAAATTGGAAATGAACTGACTAGGAAGGATTTGTTCTTGAAAGGCAGACAATCCTCTTCCGTCGCTATGATCTCTTCAAGCAATCATCAATTGTCACCAGGTTCCTCTGTTCATAGCATGGCCAACCTTTACATTGCTTCTACAAAGCATAAAAATATCCAACGATTTGATAAACTTGCTACCTTGCTTCACGAAGACAAATCAAATGTAACCCGCGAGCAACTCGAAATATTCAAAAGACTTAGGTCCAATATAGATTTCCAAAATAGCATAAGCGAAATGCCCTATTATGACATTCCTGACCACTTGAATTATTTGATACTTTTGGAAAACAAAATAAAATTAAAAAAAACCCACTATCGATTTGGGGATATACAAGCTTGGCTTGCAAATGATAGGGATAAAAAAATTGAAAATTATAAAAGTGCTAATGAGTTGCGGAGTGCTGCAAGAAGTGATGGCAACAATCAGTGGGTTAATAAGCTGCAGATGGCTGGAATAAGCAATGATACGGTAATAAAGTTAGATGGTTTGATTGAGAAGCATATCTCAATAGAGTCAGATCGAGACAAGACATTGCTTTTGTTGGTCAATAATATCATTCATTTTAAAGACAAAATGAAAACAACTAAACTGGGAAGTGTAAGCATAGAAGAGTATTTCAATAATTTGCCCAAAAACTGGCACAGTCAGTCCCCCTGGTATTATACATACGGAGACAAATTTACCGACAATGCTGGTCAAACAGGGTTTGTCGTGTTGTCGAAGGTTCTATCTCGGATCAAAGAACTTGGGTGTAATAATGTTTATTTGTTGCCTCATTATGAATCTCCAGGAGGCGATGGCGGATATGATGTATCCAACCATGAACCATCGGAAAGGCTTGGCGGGAAAAATGGGTTCAAAGAATTGGTGCTGTCTGCTGCAGATAAAGGCATGGCGCTAATGACAGATTTAGTTTGTGGCCATGTTTCTAGCGAGCATCAGTGGTTCAAAAATGCTCTTAACGGCGATCCTCAGTACTATAAATATTTTTTAAAAACACCGAGACACTGGAAGCAAGATTTCACAGAAAAAGACAATCTTGATTTCAATTCAAGTGGCGGATTGGCGCTTAAATTCAAAGATAAGGGGCCAGATGGAGAAGAAGTTGAAACAAAGTGGGTAGTTATTTTTCAAGACTTCTTAAAAACTTGCTGGTTAGATAAATCAATCAAAGGCTTAGAAGAACAAGTCTCAATGAATCATACGTTCTATCCGTTTCAAATTGATTTAAATCTTCTTCGTCCTGAAGTGATAGACGAGGTGGTTAAAGTTACTGGCAATGAAGTTTTAGCTGGTGTCCCTGGCTGCAGGGTGGATGCTCCTCATTTATTAATTAAGAAAATTGGCGGAAGCAATATTAATATACCAGAATGCAGCATCTTTTTTGATATATTGAAGACTTTCCGCGACGCTCTGCATTCTAATACCCTTACTCTTCCCGAGTTTCCTGCGTTTAAGGGAAATGGAATTTTCGAAGATTGCGCTAACATCAGATGCGCAGCAATCGCGGGCGAATTTGAGCCGTTTTTCAAAAAAATAGGTTCTGACTTGAATTTTACAGAAAAATATGGCGGTGCAACTGTAATACATCAAAACGAAAAACACGATGACACCGGAACTGGCGATTTGGGCGAAGAGATCCAGCTTAAGTTTTTAGAAAAACTCAAAAATAGACCCGACTCTAGATTGATTTATAGAAAAGGCAATAGCTTTGCAGGAAGAACTTATGACGCTCTAGGGGGAGAAACAAAGCGCGCTGTGTGCTACAATACCTTGGTTTCTTTTCTTCCCGGCGTTCCTAGTTACTATTACGGAACTGAATTAGGAATTAAAAACGATTACCATAGTCTTGAGGAATATCAAAATAATCAGTTCGAGTTAGCTAATAGTCTTTTGGCGGCAACTGGGATGTCAGTAACTCTTGAGCAGTGTCTTGACCCAAGAGCAGCTGCGCGCGCAAGAATATCTACTGATCTGGTTGAAGAAAAACATAAATCCTCTTACGCTTCGGTGGTGGCAATCAAAGAATTGGCAAAAATTCGGGAAAAATTTCCGGTTATGAATTCCAATCATTGTCGTCAAATATTTTTGAAACCAATTGACGGTTGCTCGACAAAAGAAGTGTTTTCAATTGCAAAACTTCCAGAGAATGAAAGTCAGCGAAAATTCATCTTGATCAATTTATCAAATATGTCTGACTATCCAAAAGCTTTGGAGATCTGCATGAATGATTCAATGCCAGAAATTAAAGATTCAAAATTTAGTGTTAAGAGCGAAATGAGTTTTACGACCAATGGGGAAAAGTTGGATGTGAGGGATTTTAACCCTTTGCGTGTTAGTAGTGACAGAAATATTCAACTTGACTTAAAGCCCTATCAGTCTATCATTATTAGTTTGGATGGAGACGATTTTCATAAATGCTTCTCCCAGAAATCACCCGAATAGTTGTTACGGTATGAACTTTCTACTATTGTCTGATAAGTCAATGGTATTTCGAGAATAGACTAGTGTGGTGAGTCAGACATTGCTGCTGGCTCATACCCGCAGGCGGCCGCAGAACATCGGCCTCGGGCTTTTCCTTGTCCTTTGAGGTATGTCCGCAGAATCCCTCACTGAGGTAGGCCAGAAACTTTCCGCGAAATTTTGGGATTAGGAAAAGACAATAAACTAGGTATGATTTAGTCTGACTTGGGCTGACAGAGTGAGATGCATGACCACCTTGCGGACAATACTGAAAGAATTGGGACTGAACACCAATCGAGGCATCCATGCTTCTTCGAGGGCTCCTCGAAATACACCTCCCACAGCTTCCTCAACATCGACTGGTGACGTCGCAGGCTCAGCCACCACCGAGGAAGCTATTTCTCGGACACCGATAGACAACGCTAGCCAAGCTAGTACTAGCCGACAAAATACTAGTGAGCGTAAAGATATGTTTGTTGGAAATGTCTCCACAATAGCGAAACAGTCATTTCCGGCAACTGGGAAGACAACCGACATGATATCAGCGTCGGACTTCCCCAAGGCTAATCGTCAAGCAGTTTTGGTAGGAAAACCAATGGTCGATAGTAATCGGCTGCAAAAAAATGCCCAGAAATTTGGTAACAAAACCGCTAATCTTATGGAGCTTAACGCATTTCTTGAAAATCAAGAATGTGGGTTAGACAAGGTAGTTATTCCTAAATTCTTAGGCATAGATAATGCGTCCATATTAGAGTTTATTAGAAATAAACGACCAGGATTCGATTATATTTGGCAGTCATTCTGCAAAGAGTACTACGGTAAAGGCCCTTCTAGCACTTCGAAAATGGCGCTCTCCTCTTATGCACGAACTAGGCTTGCATCAGTGAGATCTAAAATCAGGCGTGCTTTCGATTCCAGTGAAGATTTCCAAGTGGATAACCAGTTTTTGAGTAGCTTAGCCGGGCAAAAACTCATGGTTCGTAGTAGCGGCCGTGAAGACACCGGGGAGGTAGTGAATGCTGGCGGCAATATGAGTATCGCCGGAGTGGGAAGCGAATCCTACGAATTGAATAGGGCAATTGGTTTAGTCGTAGAATCCTACTTTAGTGAGAAATCCGCGCAGCAGCGTCTTATTGCGGGGGATGACCTTGCGGTTCTTCCCATAATGTCAGTGCTGATTCAAGAGATGGCTGGCGAGCGCATTGGAGGGCCAGTAGTCACTTCTGGAGTTATTTTTACGCAGGAGCCCGAGGGCTCGACGCCAGGGATTATGAAAATTCAGGCGACCTGGGGCCATAACGAAGCGGTAGTTTCTAACTCACTACCAAGTGATTCTTATTACATTGATAGGCGGGGGAAAGCACATGGGGTTTGCCGGCCAAAAACTGAGCGATTGGTTCCCACTTATTCAATTACTGATAAACCGCTTAATCGCCAAACAAATCCTATTGATATACAAAATATAGGTACTCTCGACGCTAATTTGCTCAATCGTTTACATAAATTGGGGCAGGAAATAGAAGCCTACTATGGGCGCCCAATGGATATCGAGTGGACGTACGATCCTGAAAAAGATCTTATTTACCTGCTTCAGGCACGTCCTTTATTGCCATCGTCAAATACAGAAGCAACCCATGTCGATCGGGAAAAAACGCAGGAATGCCCGGTTCTATTAACGTTAGTCATCGGAAGCGGCGGCGGAAAAGTTCGCTGTATTAATGATTTTTCCTCTCTTTTGACTGGAAAGGATTTGGCGCAAACCTTAGAACGTTACCTCAATCATCCGCATAAAAACACCATTCAAGCAATTATTAGTGAAAAAAATGGAGACCCCACTTCGCATGAGGCTACTACCTTTCGTGGAGAAAATATTCCGGTACTTTGGGCGCGAGACCTGGAAAAGTTGCATACTTTTTTCGAAATGAATTCGCCTGCTTTGCTTGATCCGGGCGCCGGAATGTTTATTGGCGCCAGGCAATTACTGGAAAAAACGGGTAGTCCTCAGGATATTCTCCAAGAATTAAGTCAGCGGGAAATCGTTAAACCAGGGTGGAGCAAACATCCGCTTCCTGCTCAAGAAAGCATTGGTTCTGAGCATGCGGATTTGCAGACCGAGGCTTACTTTATTTATCAGCTTTATGCTCAATTGAATTCCCAACACCAAAAAGACCAAGATGCCTGCGCTTTGGCTAATGCCTGCCAAAATGGCGACGAAAAAAATATACAGACTAATTTGGTAAAAATATTGGCGAAACTGGACCAATCTCTTCCTGCAGTCGAAGCTTGGTCAACAGGCTTGGGAAAGAATCATTTAGAACGCTTGTTTGCTAAGGCAGCCCAAGGCAATAAAACTGAGCGTACGCAAGCCATGGCCAGAATTCTATTGGAGGCATTCAAGCTAACGCGAATGATTTCTAGGACTCCTGAGCGGAAAGAGACCGCAGAAGGGCTATTGCGCAGCGTAATTTCGCGTGCTTCGGCGGCACATAACGAAGCAATGCGCTCTTTTGGCTCCATGGCTCATCTCTATGAGCTCAATTGGCTAAAGGCAGCGCTGTTGCAGCACGCAGATAGTGAACTAGTCGCTGGCGATTCCTATATTACGTTGCTCAATGCCCACGCCCAAGGAAGCGCTGGTAAAAATGATTATGCGTCCAGCTATGCCTTAGTTGACAAGCTGATCTTGCGTTCGGAAATAGCCGAGCAATGGAAGGCTTTTTCCACCGCCATTACTCGTGACCCCGCACAAAATCAAAGACTAGCGCGACTGCTAACCACTACGCAATTCTTTGGCATGACCGCGAATTGGGTAAATACTTCCTTTGCAGAGTATTGCGATCATGCCAAAGTTTTCTCGGCGGACGGTTGTCTCGATTGTCTGGAAAAGGAATTATCTAATCCCAATACGCAAAAGATACTTCGGTGGGTGCAGCAGCATAAAAGTTTGCTGGAAGAATGGAAACGACGTATTACCGAGTGGGCTGACCCCTCGAGTGTGGAAAAACTGCAATGCAGTTTTAGGAAACAAGTCGCGCCAAAATATGCGGAAGTAGCGACACTTTATCGAAATGCGTCTCCATTGGACAAACGGAACCTATTACATTGGCTAGCTAACGCAGTAGAGCTGCATGACCAAAGCTTAAAAAGTCTTAAGGGATCAACAGCGTTCGCGGACACAAGAGTTAAAGCCCAGCATTTCCATACACTTCTCGGATCTTACTTAGAGGCCATGTTTACCTGGGCCAAAGAAGTTCCCCGGCTTTTCGACCACGGCTGTCATAACGCGAAGAGAATTTTTTCGAGGGTTCAATCTTTTTATGAGTCGTTTTCCATCAAACAAATGACCCTGGAAAAAGCTGCCGAACAACTTCGGCCCTCCGGTAAACTACTAGTGGATGCCGCAAAGATAGGTAGCACTACCTATTTGATGGGTAATAGGCCGGAGACGCTGGAAGATCTCTTCATGTTGACTCATCAAAATTTGTTAACAATTATTGCGGCAGCGCACAAAGACTCGGGTCTTAACTTGCATTCTTTGCCTAAAAACTTGGGCGCACTATGCGCGGAAATCAGCAAGGCGAGCGAGCTGTTAAGCATTGATTATTCTTACCCCAAGCTATCTATCGAATTTAATCGCTCTTTGAACGAGCACAGTCTAAAGTGTTTAGCAGAATATGATTTACGCAAGCCTGAGCGTGCGCAAGTTTCCATGACATTGTATGGCGATAAAGAGCACAATCGTCACTATCGCGCTATGATGTATGCTGCACTATGTGGACGCTCGTTCGGGATACCGTATTCTCTGGAGGGAGCTCCGCAGAATAAAGGCTTTGTTACTTCCTGGACTTGGAATGTCCCGTTCCAAGACGAGGTAGCGCAAAAATTCCGGGAGACCCTTCCACTGTTTATCGATGAAGTAAGCGAAACAACTATGTATAAAGCCAGACATCATAAGCTTGAAGATATACTTACCCATTTAAAGGAATATATTCCCGAAATCAATAACGAAGTAAAACAACTTGATTACAATTTTTTTCGGGACCATCCTTGGTACAATATGGAATTTGTAGAAATACTTTCTGATTGCAAGAATCTCGGAGAAGTATTGCTTGCTGGAATTGATTCCAAAGAGAAACCTGATTTCGTAATATTAGTTGCCGATGCAGCGATTACGAACCTGAGTAACATCAAGCCGTCTATTCGGGAACAATTAGCCTCGAAATTACGAGAAGCCCAGTCAATGCTTAACCTATCACAAGACGAAGGGCAAAGAGTAAAAAATGCGATTAAAAGGCTAAATGGAACGCGCAATATCTTTTCCTTTTTCAAAAGAGGGTGAGGCTTCTTTAAAACGACATCAGTGTTTCACCAGACGTAACGATCGTAAAATTCTCGCCCATCTCGGAAGAAGTATGGTATTGAAAAAATTGAAGAAGCAACAGGGAAAATGTTGAAGAAAGCTGGCGAGAGGAGCTCCAAGTGCGGTTTGCAGTAGCTATTCTAATAGCGATCATTCCAGAATGTGTTCATGCCGAATGGAAAACAGGGGTTGAGTTGGCTATGAATCGCGATTCAGGCGATTGGGGTATTGCTTCGCTAGTTGATGGGGAATATTTGTATGGCAAAAATTGGAGATTGTCTGGTAAATGGGGATTTATTAGCGAAATCCAAACTAGTGATACTAGCAGCGGATGGAAAGAGTTTAAAACCGGCAATCCATTATTAGTGGTAGATAGACGGCAAAAATTATCGCTAGTAGATTGGAGTGTCGGTTTAGGACTGGCAGCTCCACTTGCCGCACTCGATGGAGAACATGATCGCCATGGACGCACTGCCTATGCTATGGCTGCTGCTTTGTTTGGACTTCGCGATTTATGGCTTTGGGCGCCAGACAGGCTAGGAATAGTTATTCCAGCAAGCGCTATTATGCGTCGCGATTGGTATGAGTTAGCCTTAGATAGCAGTTTTGGCGCTCTAATTCCCTTGCGCAACACCATGGAAAGTAGTGGCTCTGATTTAATTACCCAGTTTCGGTTTACTGCTCTAGTAATGGATAAATTTTTAAAAGCTGGCACTCATATTCAAACAGTTGGTTTTTTAGCCACATCTGTTGAACATTGGCAGTCGGCCATTGCACCTTTTGTAGGAATTGATATTGGAAGAGTGGGATTCAATATTGAAACCCTATTTCCTTTGGATGCTCCACTTGCTAACCAAAACCTTTGGTCATTGCATTTAGTATTTAAAATTAGAGGGTTATAGTGAATAAATATTGTTTGCTAGTTCTCGGTTTAGCTGTTTTGTTTACGTATAGCGGCTGTCATTCTTTCGAGCCGTGCGATATACGTAACACAGATTGTCAGTCGGAAGTATTTTATGAGGTGCTCGAGCTTCGTGGCGAGCAATGGGATGCATGGGCAAGCCCGCCGCCAATGTCAGTTATTTCTGAGCAAGAATATCGCCAGCTTTTAGAAAAAGATCAGAATTCTAGCCATTCTAGCTCTGATACTTCGTGGGATACAGCATTGAAATTGCTTCATCTGCTAGATGCCAACGTTAATAGTAATGATGCTTCTGTTGACTCACATGTAAAAAAAGTTCTTGCCTTTTATTCCCGAAGCACAAAACAAGTAACCATTATCGATCATGGTAGCGTGGTAAATAAAGAGGATTCCACAGTAACTCTTGCCCACGAAATTGTACATGCTCTTCAGGATAGAAGTATAGGTCTGCGAAATTACTATAAAGAAACTAAATCGTATGATGCTTCAAGAGCACGAGCATGCATGATTGAAGGAGAAGCTAGACTTTATGAGTTGCTTTTATATTTAAAAATCGAAGACTTTTCCCTTGACTGGAGCAAATATTTCACCAAATTGCGCGAGGGGCTGGCTTCATCTCTCACAAAATCTAGTTCTGTCTTTGACGATGCAGGGTTCATGGCGGTTTATGATGTGGGTTTAATGTATTTAGAGCCAATATACGCAAGAGGTGGTAATCCGGCTGTTGAGGCAGCAATCCTTTCCAAACCTCAAAATACGGCAATGCTTTTAGCGGGACAATACAATGTGTCGCGCGAACCGTTGAGCTGTGGTAACCCCATTACTCCTTCTGGTTTTCAACGAGTTGGAGCCGATACTTTTGGGGCTATTGGTCTTTATGCTTTTAGTGTTAAGACCAAGGCGACAATGAGCTGGGATATTATGAAAAGCTGGTCGGACGATCGTATCCAGGTATATTCAACGCCAAATAATTCCATTGCGGTTAGTTGGTCTATTCGCATGAAAAATCGCTTCTATCTTTCCACTATAGAAAAAATTGCTGTGGATATTGGGGCGCGCGTAATCAGAAAAAATAATACCAACGAAATTATTATTCTGGTGGCTGAAAATGCCGAGGTGCTAAAGCAGTGGAGTGAAAGTGCCAGCGGTTGTAGTGATACGTAACTGGCCATTGGTCAAATAGAATGTTTGGTTCTTTAACCCATTTTCGATTAGTCGGTCACAAAAACCAATTAGTCTGTTACAAATGGAGCATGCCTTAAATATTTGGGAGAATAATATAACCCAAGACGATGAACGTAGATGTATTGCAAAAGATAGAATTCTCGAATGTTTTCGAAAACGTGACACCGTCCTTGATCTAGGCGGTCTCAGGCTGAAAAGCCTACCAGAAGAAATCGGCAACCTTACTCGGCTTAACGAGCTAAACTTGATGGGCAACCGACTAACCGCGTTGCCACAGGGTATCTTTCGGTTGTCTCAAAAAACAGAAATAAGACTTGAGCGAAATCCCTTGTCTCAGCAGACAATAGCTGCACTGACCCAACGAACCGGTGGAGGTGGACCACGGATTAGTTTTTCCATTGTCGAAACTCGTTCCGCCCAGGCACCCAGAAGCAGGGACAGAAGCTTTGAAAACGCTATTAGGCATTATTGCAGCGATATCAGTCCCGAATATCTGCGAATTCTGCAAGGCACCGAAAATGCCCACTATTTTGGTGAGCTCCTTAATCGCCTGGATGGCACGACCGGCGCTATGGCCTCGGCGGACGCATCTTGCCCGGGATTTGCGGACCGAGTTGCTGCCGTTATCAGAACGTTGGTTGAGGTTGATAGCGCTGAGCTGCGCGCCCATTGTTATTTGCAAGCGGAAGAAGGCCTGGAAACATGCTCCGACCGGGTGGCTATAACCTTTTCCGACATCGAGGTAGCCTGCAAGTCGCATAGGATTTTGCAGGTTGGCGGTGGCCAAGCTCAGATGGTGTCTCTGCTCAAAGGGGTGTTCCGTCTTAATACACTAGATGCTTTTGCTCGCAGCGATATAAAAAAACGGTCGGCGGTCGATGATATTGAAGTTCTTCTGGCCTACCGGGTGGGATTAAAAAACGAACTGGAGCTACCCTGCGAAACCAGCGCCATGAATCATGACGATATTTCGGGCGTCAGCCGGGCTGCGCTCGACCGCGCCAAAACACACGTGCTGACCATCGAGAGTGCCCATAACAGCGCCGCGCTGGTTAACTTTGCCATCGAGCAGCCGTTCTGGAACACGTATATAGACAAAAACCAGAGCTTTCAAAAACAAAAGCAAGACATCGAGGCGAATTTTAAAATAAAGGGTGAAAAACTCGAAGAAAGCGCCGAAACAACAAAGAACGATAAATATGTGCAAGAATACAACACGCTGGCCGCTAAAAGAGTAGCTACGCTAAGGAATATGCAACGCGAATATACCCGCGAAATACTTCACCGTTTCTAGGATGTGTTGGTTTACCCGAATTGTGGTAACATCAGAATAATCACTGCATTTCGCTACCTAGTTGCTAGGAGAACTGGGAGATTGCCTAGGCTTTACTTCTCGCTGTTGAAAAGCCCGCTTCCACGCCGAGAAACTTCCTCCCGCTTGCCAGGCATCGATAGCCGCCATGCCCGCTTCTGGACCTGCTTGAGCTAGCTGATATTCTACAAAAGCCCACCGAGCTGAGGTCGAACGAATATCTACTCTTCCTTGGACTTTTCTTTTTAGTCTCTGAATTTTGCGCTCCAGGTTTGCAATAGCTTCAAAAGGAGAGCCATCTAACGGTGTGTTGCGCTTAGCGACAAAGGGAGCAACTCCCACTGATACCGGTAAGATGCTGGAAAGATTATCCAGAAAACAAGCCAATTCATCGATGTCTTGTTCAGTTTCATTTGGTAAACCAATCATTTCGTATACCTTGATTTTTTTAATCCCTGAACATTTTGCTAATTCCGCAGCTTTTAAAACGTCTTCTTCGGTAGTAAATCGCTTAATAGCATCGCGTAATCTTTTGGAAGCCCCATCAAGCGCTACAGTAAGGGTTCGATACCCTCCTTTTGCAAGAATATTCAAAAGGCGTGGATTCAGCCGTTCTGCACGTAAGCTGGAAATTCCTATCTGGTGATTACTATTGATTAATGCGGTTATCAATTCTTCCAAATGAGGATGATCAGTTACCGCTGCTCCCACTAATCCAATTTTGGAAGCATTGCTGGGAACGCAAGCAAGCACTTTTTGAGGTGCCACGCATCTCATTCCCCCATTGGTTGTTCGGCGCATTACACAATACGCGCAACCACGAGAACATCCCCTACCTGCCTCCACCAAAAACATGGATCGCAGTTCGGTATTGGGAGTTACAATTTGTGAATAAGCAGGGAGTTTTTCGTCTTTGACACGAGCAATTGATTTAATTTCGTTACCTTCGCTACTTACCTGAAATCCCACTTTATCTTTTAATATTGAAAGAACGTCTTCTTTATTATGTGTATCCTGATACAATTGCAATACTTCATGAATAGATTCCTCTGCTTCACCTAAAACCACTAAATCAACAATAGGAAACAAAGGGGCTGGATTAGAAAAAGTAAGCGGTCCTCCGGCGATAACCAAAGGATGATCAGAAGTCCGTTCACTTCTCAAAACAGGAATGCCCGACAAAGAAAGCATTTCTAGAATACCAGTTATTTCCAATTCATAGGCTATTGAAAAAGCAATAATACCGAACTGCGAAACCGGCATTTGTCTTTCATAGGTAAACAGCGGAACATTCGCTTTTCTGTATTCCTCTATATTATCGGGCAAAAAAGCCCGTTCCGCGGTGGCTCCTTCATGCTCATGAATTTCCCGATAAATAGTTTGAAATCCTAGCGAACTCATTCCTAAATAATAGGGACTTGGATAACACAGAGCCACCCGTACAGGCGCTTCTTTATATAAAGTACCCTTCTCTTCAGCCAAGCGGCTACGAGCTAATTCCACTAATTCCCAACGATTCATTAATCCTTAGTTATATACCTGACCAATCCTGCCGGCAACATCAGTTTTCAGCACCCAGCTTTTTGCATGTTTATCTACCAAGCGCCCCGAATCCGGACATCCGGAGCCTAGGACCAAACTCCGGGGTCGAGGGATTCTGCCAGATAATAGTGGGGCAATATTGCGGCAAATCGAGCACCCGAGCCATCATCGCCTTGACGGAGGGTAAAATTGCACGATCGGAGATACAAATGCAAGGTACGCCCAACTCTTTCTGGGGTAAGCTTTGTTGCCTACCAAATGGAAAACCAATTACATGGCATCCACTACAAGATCACTGTGCGGATGTGGCAGCCTGTTTCAGCGAATTATTAGAGCAAGAAATCCTTCGCCAGCGGCTAGCGAGAATAGCCGGAATGGATGACTTCGATCAAATTCAGCGAGCGCGTCTTGGCGTTTTGGCCGCGTTACATGATCTTGGCAAATATAACACCGGTTTTCAGAGCAAATCAGGTTCCGATCAAACCAAATGGGCTGACCATGTATCACCGTTATTAGCTCTATTTGATAATAATGGATATGCCGAAGAAAAAAAGCTTTGCGATGCAATACATTTTCCAGAAATAGAAAAATGGGGACCACTGGAAGCGGTCTTTTATCTCTTAATTGCTTCCATTTCCCATCATGGCCAACCCGTTTCGACAGGAGGCAATTTTTCATCTGCAATTTGGCGCGCAACCGATTCGCTCGACCCCTTTGCAGGAATGCAAATGCTTTTTCAGCAAGTTCAATCGTGGTTTCCTCACGCATTCCAGCCAAGCAATATGCTTCTTCCCGATCGCATTGAATTCCAGCACGCCTTTTCAGGATTGGTAATCTTTGCTGATTGGATAGGGTCGGAGAACGATTCTTTCCTTTCAGCGAACCGAGCGATGGTGATCGCTTTACTTTTGCCCGAAAACGCGCCCAGGAAGCGCTTTACCAAATGGGATTGATCACTGCGAGTGCGCGAGCGTCTCTGGGCCAAGAACGCCCTAGTTTTAGCCGGATTTCTAATTACCCTGCTCGCCAAGCGCAGTTGGCGGTGCTGGAAAATTCGATCGCTACTCAGGTGGGCAGCTTGGAAATTCTGGAATCGGAAACCGGTTCGGGAAAAACCGAGGCAGCGCTGGCTAGATTTCTTCAGCTTTTTCAGGCCGGCGCAGTCGACGGCCTCTATTTCGCGTTGCATTTCCAGTTTTGGAAAGTTGCGTGCGTCAAGTTCTGCAATTTCCAAAAGCCAAGTTCTCCTATTGATTGTATGACGATGTTTTTCTTTCCTACTGCCAAACGGTTTCAAAAATACAATGTATCTAAATGTTTTGTACTCAATGGGAGTCGAAAAAAAGAGAATGTCTCTTCAATATTTTCTTCAACCCAATCACAAAATTTAAGGCATTTAAGTTGCCATTTTTTTAGCCATATAGTTAGCTCTACTTTAGCTTTTTCCAGTGTGAGTTGGTCGTAAATTGAACGCAATTCTCTTAAGCAATC
>JBNKEI010000035.1:0-24624 GCA_050288705.1 Myxococcales bacterium | reverse complement strand
CAATCAGAATAGATAACTCTCCGGTCCTTTCCATTTTAATTATGGAAATTCTGGCCAACATCCCATGATTGGAAGCTCCCCGTATGAGAAGGATACCTGTTTTGCGGACTTTGTCACGGTACGTTTGGGCGAGCAGGTACGTACATCCGTCGAGAGAGCCAACTCCAATATCGTTAATTACCATGCACGACTATCGCTTGGCCGAAAGGTTTGCACGAATTTCGGATTGTCTGGTATATTTCTTATTTTGTGACCAAGTGATTTGGACGGATAAGATGAACAAGACGGTTATCCTAGGGTTGGTACTCCTAGTCGTATTGACGGGATGTGGGTCGAGGGGTGAGGAACAAACTTCATCGGATACCACATCTCCTACCACTGCCCCCCTAGCTCCGTCCCTCTTGCAGTCCACTGGCGTGTCAAGTAGCAGCATTGTTTTGAGTTGGCAAGACAATTCGGACAACGAGGAGGGCTTTCACCTCGAAAGAGCCGAAGACGAAGAGTTCACGGCTGCGACAGTGATCGATATCGAGGCTGACCAGACCGGTTACACGGACACGGGCCTGTCCGCGGAGACCACCTACTACTACCGAATCTCTGCTTATTTGGGCCAGCAGACCTCCGATTGCAGCAACACCTTCGAGGCCACCACCGACCCACTAACTGTCGAGGGTGTAACAATTAATGAAACAGGTTTTGAAACAGGAACGAATGAAAGTCTCTATACGCTGAATTCCTGGGAGGCCGATGGTTTTGAACCTGCCTGGGTGCAAGGTTTCAACCAGGAACGGGCCCACATCGATACCGAGCATGCGCACACAGGCAATAGCTCTCTTAGAATTGACTACCCGGCAGGTACCTACCTTCCTTCTAGTAATGGTGCACAGGTACCTTTGATGTTCACGCCGAAGGAAGAAGTCTACATCTCTTATTGGCTACAGTTCTCCGAAAATTTTGATTGGGGCGGCGACAACGAGGGGGGCAAGCTACCCGGTCTGGCCAGCGGGAAACTCTGCAGCGGTGGATCTACGTGCAGCGGTAGCAACGGCTTCTCTGCCCGGCTGATGTGGCGTCCCGGAGGGAAAGCAGTACTTTATCTATATCATATGGATAAACCAGGAACTTATGGTGACAACATAAGGTTAGTCACCAACAATGTGGATGTATACTTTCAACAGGGGCAATGGTATCAGATCACAGAACGCGTAAAAATCAACACTGGTAACAATAAAGATGGGGAAGTTCAGATATGGATAAATGGGAAAGAAGCGCTGTTGCGTACCGGCCTTCAGTTTGTCACTGATGGCAGCCTGATAGATACTTTCTACTTCTCCACATTCCATGGTGGAGCTGACCCAAGCTGGGCCCCATCAGTGGATTGCTACATATGGTATGACGACTTACGTATCTACTATTATTAAAACCCACATTGGGAAAGTGCAAGAAATGCGGGGTCGAAAGACGCCAGGTAATCGATATTAAAATGAGGTTCTTGCAAAACTCCAATTGTTTGTAAAAAAACCACCTTATGCTCTTGCAAGCCTTACTCTTTACCATTAATCGTGCCATTTCCTCGGTTTCTGTCTAGTTTATTTTTGTCTCTTGCGGAATACCCAGCGCTTCTTCCCGAAAACCCTCCGAATTCGAACTAAGCAAACCTTGTAAATGTTTTTTATTGTTATTGTAACCTCGATTTCGTATCCTCTTATCAACGAGCAGAAGCATGAAATTAATGATTTTCTGGAAATATAAGGATAGCTCATCCAATGCGACAATTATCCAGTCCGCTGACACATCTAGCACCGATATGTCTGACCATATTGGTGCTCATCGCTGGAGGCTGCGGTACTAACTCAGAGTTTCCTGCGACTTCGACATCGTTTGCCGTAATTAGTGACCCGCATCTTTATGACGGGGACACCTTGGGCACAGCCGGGACAGATTTCGATGCTTACTTAGCTCAGGATCGCAAGATGCTGATAGAGAGTAGGGAAATACTGACCGCAGTTATCGATGTTCTAAAGTCAAGGAAGCTGGATTTTGTTATTGTTGCCGGTGACCTGACCAAAGATGGTGAGCTAGTGGATCACCAATTGATGGCACTAATGCTGGCGGAATTAGAGACTAGCGGCAAGAAGGTTTACGTAGTTCCCGGCAACCATGACATCAACAACCCGCACGCGCTCAGCTACAAAAGTTCACCTCCGGTTTCAGTGGAAAAATTGGCTCCGGAAGGCTTCAAGCGAATATACGCCGATTTTGGCTACCAAGACGCGATTTACACCGATGACAGTTCTCTCAGCTATATTGCTGAGCCGGTGAAGGGAATCTGGCTGTTTGCGCTCGATTCCTGCAAATATGCTGATAACCTGGCTAATGGCGTCCCGACAACTTCAGGAGCTTTCAGTTCCGCAACCCAGGCATGGATCGTCGACCGGCTTAAAGATGCAAAGGCAAAGGGAAAGACGGTTATAGGCATGATGCATCATGGTATACTGGAGCATTTCAAGGGGCAGTCGCAGCAGTTCCCAGAATACGTAATCGACGATTGGTCAAACATCTCCAAAGTCCTCTCCGACAACGGTCTCGACATTATTTTTACAGGGCATTTCCATGCCAATGACATAGCCCACAAAGATTTCACGGATTCGGGGTTCTACGATGTGGAGACCGGTTCTCTGGCGTCCTACCCGTCTCCCTATCGCATCGTCGATTTTGACATGGCGAGCAAAAAGCTTGCAATTACCACCGAGCATGTGACAACAATTCCGTCGCATCCCGATGATTTTGTTGCATATTCCAACGACTATATTCAGGCCGGCCTGGCCGGTATTACCAAATTTCAGCTCTCGCGTGCTCCCTATAATCTGACCGATCCGACGCTCACTTCGGTTGCCGGACTTGTAGTGTCTGGTATGATGGCTCATTATGCAGGCGACGAGGCGCCTAACGCAGCGACTGTCGATGCGTATTCTTCAATGATCATGAACCCCGATCCGGCAACCATGGTTCTTGGCCAGTCAATCGCTTCCCTGTGGACTGATTTAGTGCCCCAAGATAACAACGTGACCATCACTCTCGATTCCAAATAAATTGGTTTCGTATTTAACCAACTCGATATGGACTGTAATGCTTGGGGATCATTGTATTTAAGTGGGTTCCGAACGTCTACGGTTTTCAGGACATAGCTGCCTAGATGGCTAATAGATAAAGGGGAAATAATATTGTTGTTACCCCTCTAGGCTTGTTCGGAATCCCACCAGATTTGAGGTGAAACCTTATTAGCACTCCGTTAGTAGTTGTTTTCCGCAAGTTGGTAATACGCCTTCGGGTGTTCGCAACAAGGACACACATTCGGAGCTTCTTTGCCTTCATGAATATAGCCACACTCGCGACACTGCCATTTTACGGATTGCTCCCTTTTAAAAACCATTTCTTTTTCTACATTATTTAAAAGAGCTAGGTAACGCTGCTCATGAAAGGCTTCAACCTTGGAAACAAAATTAAACTGAGCAGCAACCTGCGGAAAGCCTTCTTCTTTGGCGATTCTGGCAAACTCGGGGTAAAGCTCAGTGTATTCTTCGTGCTCGCCGGCAGCAGCAGCCTTAAGATTTTCCAGGGTTGTTCCAACTGTTCCCGCAGGATACGCAGCAGTAATTTCTACCATGCCTCCTTCAAGAAAACGGAAAAAACGTTTCGCATGTTGTTTTTCTTGTTCTGCTGTTTCCAAAAATAATGCAGCGATTTGTTCGTACCCTTCTTTTTTTGCTACTGATGCCGCGAAGGTATAGCGGTTACGAGCTTGTGATTCGCCGGCAAATGCCTTAAGTAAGTTTTTTTCCGTTTGTGTTCCTTTAATACTTGGCATCGAAATCTCCTAGTAGTGACTTAGTTTTTTGTTGCAGAATGAATTGACTAAACTACGCCCTGTCGAGAAGAGCAGTCAATGAGTATGCGCTGCGGTAAAAAATTCCCTTACCGGCTCCTGGGCAAAGCGAGTTCCCAAAAAAATTTTTATTTTGCTGTAGTAGAAGCCGAACTCTCAGACGCAAAATACACGCCTTTTCGTTCGGTTGATTCCAAAAAAGTGCCGTAGGAAGCGAACAGCTGTCCTGTCAAACGTTTGTGACGCCCGGCACGTAGCCAATCATTAATGGTACTGCCTCTTCGGTTGGTACGCTTTCGAGGATATTTTAGATTCATGTGGTAGCGAACAATGCCTCGTGAGACTCGGTGTATTACCGAAACTGTGCCTTCCCGGTCGACCTTCTCTACTATTGCCACATGGGTAAGCCCATCGTTAATGCGACCATCTCGATTGCTATCGTAGGTTTCTCGAAAGAACACCAAATCCCCTGGGTGGGGACGATTTCTATGCAAGATTCCGTGTTGTTGAACATAACGATAGATATGTTTGGTGCCTCCATGAAGGTGAATTCCATGACGGAAAAAGACCGCTTTCACAAAACCACTACAGTCATTGGAAAATCTTCGTCTACGCACCGTTATTCTCCGGCGACCAATATATCGGCGGGCAGTGGCCGCAATGGCTCTTCCCTTTTGTTTGCTGATAGTTGAGGGAACCGGTGCTTTTGCTCCGGAGCGAGATATGCGGCGCGCGGGTGCTCGCGGGAGGGCAGAAGGCCTTCCTTCGGGTACCAAGGGGTCCTCGGGCACCTTGACTAACGGCGAGCGCGGCGCAATTGCCGAAGGTGCTGTGCAGCCGCAAGTCCCGCCGAAGAGACTTACTGTACCAACAATAACCCAAAGAATTATTCCGCAATTGAACGTCTTCATGCCGAAACACTCTCCAAGTAGACATACTAGGTACGACACCAGACAAATCAAGAAAACAAACCCTCATCGCCCTTGCCTTTTGGCCCTTGCCTCTTGCCCAAAATGTGGTAGACCTTCCGAGAATGGTTGGCCTTGCGCCTTTTAGATACAACTTTGTGTCTGGTTGCGAACGCGCTAACATATTTGGCTGAAGAAAACTATTCGCGGAATTTGCCGATGCGCTCTAATCTTCACGACTCATCTATTGTGGTTGATTCTTTATCTGACGGGGAAGCACGGTGTTCATTTTGTCGCCGGGTGGTGCCCTCGGAACAGGTTTATTATTCTCATTATCGAGACGTACTCTGTCTTCCTTGCCAAATGATGGAGAAAAAGGCGAATACTCAACGTTTGGCTAACTCAGTGCGCACTTGTGCATATTTGTCGGCTTTATTAGCCCTAATTAGTATTTTTTTTAATCCATTTTTCGTTTTTTCGGTGCCTACCTTGGCTTCAGGAATTGGGCCATTAGTTGTGCTGATAGGTAATTGCCGCGTCCGTGAACGCCTGGGGCCTCAATCGAACGCAGTTCTAGTTTCAGCCGCTTCGGGAGCTTTGGTGGGTATTCTTGTGGTAGTTGTTAATATCATTAGTTGGGAATTCAAATAGTTTGGTCGGAAGAAAAACCTGGAAACATAGTTGACCGCGAGCCCAGACATGCTACCTTTCGCGGCTATGTCCATGACCTTTCAAGACCTTATTCTTCAGTTGCAGACATACTGGGCTAAACAGGGGTGTTTTCTCGGGCAGGGATACGATATGGAAGTGGGGGCGGGAACAATGAACCCCCAGACTTTCTTGCGTGTTCTCGGGCCAGAACCTTGGAAAGTAGCTTACGTGGAGCCTTCAAGACGCCCAGTGGATGGTCGGTTTGGTGAAAATCCCAATCGCCTTTTTCAGCACCATCAGTTCCAGGTGATTCTCAAGCCTTCCCCCAAGAATGTGCAGGACCTTTATCTGGGCTCTCTAGAAGCCATAGGTATCCATAGTCGCGAGCACGATATTCGCTTTGTGGAGGACGACTGGGAGTCGCCCACCTTGGGAGCATGGGGATTGGGGTGGGAAGTATGGTGCGATGGTATGGAGATTACCCAGTTTACCTATTTCCAGCAGGCTGGTGGTCTTGATTGCCGACCAGTGGCAGCGGAGTTGACTTACGGTTTGGAACGTATTGCTATGTATCTCCAGGGAATAAATAATGTTTACGAGCTACAATATGCTCCAGAAATACAATATGGCGAAATCTTCTATCAAAACGAAGTTGAACAGTCACGGTATAGCTTTCAAGAAAGCGACCCTACTATGCTGTTCGAATTATTTGGAAAATACGAAGCAGAATGTAAAAGGCTATTAAAGCAATCACTGCCCATACCTGCCTACGATTATTGTCTCAAATGTTCCCATTCATTCAATTTGTTAGACGCACGCGGGGCTATAAGCGTGACCGAGCGAGCGGGGTTTATAAAACGAGTACGTGATGTTGCCCGCGGATGTGCAGAAGGCTACCTGCAAGAACGGGAAAGACTAGGCTTTCCTCTTTTAAAAGATCGCTCCAAATTATCTTCATCTACATAAAGAATTAATTAATAAAAGGTTCTTAACAAATGCCAAAAGACATGCTGTTGGAGATCGGAACCGAAGAACTTCCTGCGCTTTCCATTGCACAAGCTTTGCAAGACGCGCAATCTTTTTTTGTGCTAAAAGCAAACGAAGCACGACTAACCCATGGTGAAATATTTACTTATGGCACTCCTCGGCGCCTGGCGCTACTAGTAAAAGAAGTGGCGGAAGCTCAGCCGGATCGCTCCGTTGAAATCATCGGACCTCCAGTGAAGGTTGCCTATGATGCTCAAGGAATACCGACCAAGGTTGCAGAAAAATGGGCTTCTGGTCAGGGAGTAAACGTCTCGCTTTTGCAGCAGAAAGATACTCCTAAAGGACGATATGTATTTCTGGAGCGCAGTGAAAAAGGAGAACCTGCATCCCAGGTTCTGACCAACTTGTTGTCCAATTTAGTCGCTAGCATCAAGTTCAAGAAATCAATGCGCTGGGGCTGGCAAGAAGAAGTTTTTTCTCGTCCAGTACAATGGATTACTGCTATTTTCGGCTCCCAAACAATAGAATTTTCTTTTTCCGATGTAAAAAGCGGGAATGTAACTTTCGGTCACCGATTTCTTGCTAATTGGCCAATTGTTATTCCAGAAGCATCCCAATATTTAAAAATCTTGGAAGATGCCTGGGTGATAGCCGATATTACTCGTCGCAAGTCGATGATTTTAAATATGGCACAGCAACAAGCTTCGCAGGTAGGAGGAAGCTTGCGTAATGATCCAGAACTATTAGAGATTATTACTTATCTAGTGGAGTATCCAAGTGCTGTCTTGGGGTCTTTTGATTGCGAATTTTTGGAGCTACCGCCACAAGTATTGGTTAGTGAAGCCCGTGGTCATCAGAAATACTTCTCGGTGGTAGACGAAAAAGAAAAAGTAATACCCCATTTCGTGGCTATTTCTAACACCCCGGTGGAGAACCAAGCGAATTCACGCCAGGGATACGAGCGAGTTTTAAGGGCCCGTCTTTCCGATGCGCGATTTTTTTATACCGAAGACCGCAAGCGTTCACTGGAAAGCCGAGTGGAAAGTCTAAAGCGCGTAGTTTTTCAGCAAAAATTAGGAACCAGTTTCGAAAAAATGGAACGGTTTCGAGTTGTTGCTCAGTGGCTTGCACAGCAATTAGAACTTCCCGTGGCGCCGGTGGAGCGTGCCGCTTTTTTGTGTAAAGCCGATTTGGTTACCGGGATGGTAGGGGAATTTCCTGACCTTCAAGGAGAAATGGGGAGGGAATACGCTAAAGGGGTGGAATCGGAAGAAGTAGCGCAGGCAATATACGAGCACTACTTACCTAGATTTTCGGGGGATAAGCTTCCCGCTGGCGATATTGGGGCAGTAGTGGGAATTGCCGATCGTCTTGATACCATTGTAGGCATTCTGGGAATTGGAAAGGGGCCGACTGGAGCAGCCGATCCCTACGGTTTGCGGAGGGCATGCCTGGCAATTGTGAATATTGTTTTGGGAAAGGAATACAGGTTTTCATTATCTGCGGCAATCGATCAAGCCTTGGAGAGGTTGGAAAATAGAGTTGCCAATTTATCCCAGACCAAGGAACAGGCGCTCGACTTTTTCAGAGAGCGTCTTAAGAATTTGCTGGCCGAAAACTTCCGTAAAGATCTGGTGGAAGCAGTAATTTCGGTAGGATTTGATGACTTGGTAGAAGTTCGAAATCGCTTAGAAGCTTTGAACGCAGTAGTAGGACAGCCCGATTTCGAACCGTTGGCCATTGCTTTCAAACGGGTGGTCAATATTGTGGAAAAGCAGGCCAGAGGAACCCGGGTTTCGGAAATTAATTCGGCACTGCTAGTTGAAGATGCGGAACATACTCTATATAAGTCTTATCAAAATACTCGTCAATGCATTGAAAATGCAATAAAAAATCAGAATTTTGCTCTGGCGCTAAACGAAATTGCCCAATTGAAACCGGCAGTAGATTTCTTTTTTGACAAAGTTCGAGTTTTGGTTGATGACCTCCCTACCCGCGAAAACCGTGTAGCTTTGTTGGTTTCGATTGGAAAACTTTTTGGTGGAATAGCCGATTTTTCTAAGATTCATGCAGGAGAGAACGCGAACCGTTTATGAAGAAGAATCAGATTCATCATCTTTACGCAGTTCAATAAACGAATTATTGGGCCGAATCTGGTAATTGTCACGATGGATCTTCTCTGAACGATTGCTGTCGTATATGTAATCTCCTTTCAAAATTACCGCATGTGCCTTACCTGTATCCCCGGTGACCGATACTATCGCTTTATTGGGGAACTTATCCCATTTATCTGGCTGTAGGTAATAATAGGTTGCTCTGGCGCCCAAATCATCCAAAGCGTCGCGAGCAGATCTAAAACTCATTCCTTCTCCCGGGATGAATCCGTGTTCGATTGCCGCCGCGCGCGCTCGGGCGTAGTCTCCGCCAGTTACTCCAGCTATGGCGTCAACCACACAGCAACTTTGGTCTGTTCCATCTACAATGCAAACGCTTGACTCGCTACTGGAAGAGCCAGAATTGGCTTGAATCCCTCGAGAGCTACTCGATCTAGAATGGTTCTGATCTAGCCTTGATCGATTGCTTCGGTTTGAAAAGAAATTACCTATTGGAAGGCATTGCATTGGCTGGTAACCAGAAGGGAGGCGTTGATTGGTTTGGGTTTTCGCTGAAACGCTACTCGATTCTGGATAGTCTCGGTTTGTTTCTGCCCGATGTTGATTCCTTGATGTTCGAGTTAGCCTCGAAGAATAGCCGCGTTCTTTATTGATGTTCATTAAAGTCTCCAAATATCTTTTTCTAATTCTGGTCATTCAGTTAAAGGCAAGTTTTTTTATGTCTAAGATTACGGCGAAGTTGCCTTGCGTGAGCTGCTCCTTCTTGCAGAGCTTGAGCGCGCAGTTTAAACAATTTTTTTTGAGTAATTCGAAATAGACGCAAGAGAGATTCACTGCTAATTGCTTGTTCAAGGGCCAAGCAGCAGTTTGAAGTTTCTATTAAAGTTACATTTCCTAGAGGATCAAAGTCAAAAGGGTAAAGTTGACAAGCTAATGGTTTGGCTTCAAATAAGATGCACCCCTTGGTTTTATCGAGAAAAACGCATTTTCCTTGCTTGGCTTTTAATCCAAAACGAATATTTCCCACAAAAACGCCGTGGTAAATAGGACGGAATGTTTCATATGCTAATCTTTCCATGGGGTCGAGAACTTCTCTCTCTACAAATCTGCCTCGAAGCCAGCCGGTAGTTTGTTCGATTCTTTCCATGTCGGAAAAGGTTAGTGTCGCCAGCTTCTGACCAGCAGGAACATTACAGCAAGTTTCTTCGTTTTCTTTGGCGCAGAGAGCGCAAATATTTTTTTCAATGCTCATTGGCTGTCCAAAGAAGTAGAATAATGTACCCACTACAGGAATCAAGACCAAGGTTGGAAAATGAACCTATTTACAAATGTCAGTACGCATCACGAAGATTCGCTGATCGCCGCTCTCAACCAAGAACAGCAAGCTGCGGTGGTGCATAGTATTGGACCAATGCTGGTTTTAGCAGGGGCGGGAAGCGGCAAAACACGGGTGATTATTCACCGGATAGCTTGGCTTATCCAGCGTCAGGGAGTGGCTCCTTGGCGGATTTTGGCAGTAACTTTTACCAACAAAGCAGCAGGAGAAATGCGGGAGCGGTTAGTCAACTTACTGGGGCCAATGGCCTCGGACATCCACGTATCTACCTTTCATGCTGCCGGGGCGTCCATTCTTCGCCGGGAAGCTGAGAAATTAGAAAGAACTCGCTCGTTTGTGATTTATGACGATGCTGACCAGTTGCAGATTATACGCCGAGCTATTCAGGAGCTGGGATGGGAAGGAAAGTACAAGCCTCAACAATTACGCAATCGGATCAACGAAGCAAAGAACCAAGGTCTCGGTCCCAATGAAGTGGTGGTAGACGGCCACCCCTTGAATCAAGCAGTAAAAGAAATGTATTTTGCATACGAAAAAATGTTGAAAAACGCCAATGCATTTGATTTTGGTGATTTAATTCTTCAAGTGGTGGCTTTGTTCCGCAAAGATAAAGAAACTCTTGAACGGTATCGAAATAGATTTCAATATATTTTAGTTGACGAATTTCAGGACACTAATAGTGTACAGTACGAACTTCTTCGCCTGTTGGCTCCCGATGAGAATGCCAATGTTTGCGTGGTGGGGGACGACGACCAATCTATCTATCGTTGGCGAGGAGCAGACATAACTAACATTCTGTCTTTTGATCGAGACTATCCACGAGCCAAAATAATTAAGTTAGAACGCAACTATCGTTCCGATTCAGGAATTTTGGAAGCTGCCTACGAAGTTATTCGTAAAAATCCTCGTCGCAAAGAGAAAAAACTATGGACTGAGCGTCCAAGAGGCGATCCCTTCGGCTTATTTCTCGCAGCTAATGAACGAGATGAGGCTCGGCAGATTGCTTTTGCAATTAAAGAACTTTCTCAAAATGGAATTTCCTATTCCGATATAGCAGTTTTTTTTCGAGTTAATGCTCAATCTCGCGTTCTTGAGGAAGGCATGAGACTGGCTGGTATTCCTTATCGCCTTGTTAGGGGGCGAGCTTTTTATGACCGTGCTGAAATTAAAGACGCTGCTGCATATCTTCGTTTGGCAGTAAACCCATTTTCCGATGCTGATTTGGAGCGAGTTATTAATCGGCCCACTCGCGGTATTGGGCAAACAACGGTATTGCGGTTGCATGAACACGCACAAAAAGCTGGCTGGTCGCTTTATGAAACGGTGAGTAATGCCGAACTAATCTCAAATTTACAGCCTAGTGCGCGCAAAAAGCTTCGTGCATTTCATGAATTGCTTCAACAAATGAGTGGAGAGATTGCTCAGGCAACAACTGCTCAAGAAGCAGTTGAAAAAATAATGCATAGTTCCGGGCTTGTGATTTCCTATGAAGAGGAGGGGAGCGAAGAATCTTT
This sequence comes from Myxococcales bacterium, assembly GCA_050288705.1. GTDB lineage: Bacteria > Myxococcota > Myxococcia > Myxococcales > UBA5297 > JBNKEI01. The sequence goes on along the minus strand of JBNKEI010000035.1, from coordinate 13,228 downwards.
GGAACGAGCGGAAAACCTGCGGGAACTACGAGGAGCGGCGGCAGAGTTCGATCGCTTAGAGGGAAAAAATCTCCAAATCAGAACTGAAAATACCGAAGGTTCCCTAGCGCCGCCTCAGTCGGCAAGCGAGGCATTTTTGGAGAAAATGAGTTTAGTGGGAGACAACGATCAAGGGGGAGAAGAAGGCCGGGTTTCACTAATGACTCTGCACGCAGCTAAAGGACTTGAATTTGAGGCAGTTTTCATGACCGGAATGGAAGAAAATGTCTTTCCTCATTCTCGCGCCTTATCCAGTCTTTTTGAAACAGAGGAAATGGAAGAAGAACGGCGGCTTTGTTATGTAGGAATTACTCGCGCAAAAAGAAAACTGCACTTTTCGGCAACATTTTCTCGTTCGCTCTTTGGAGAATTGCGTACTAATCCGGTTTCTCGGTTTTTGAGCGATATCCCTAAAGAGTTATTTGGGTTTTCTGCTGCGTCGAAATCAAAGCCATCTGTTCAACCAAGGGACGACCATCGAATAGGCAAAGATCCATATGTGGAGCGTGTAGGAATATCTCAAAGCTCTGCCAACATTTTTGATGATGATTTTGACCAGCGCCCGCCAACGGAGAAAAAACCACCTTCGCCGGCAGAGCGCCGAAAACGCTCCGAACCTGGCAAAACTGTGGTGTCAATTGTACCGGGAGCGCGGGTACATCATTCCAAATTTGGGGAGGGCCGGGTGATGGCGTGCGACGGAAAAGGCTGCAACGCAAAAGTAACCGTGCTTTTTCCAAAAGTAGGCGAAGTACGTATCGTAGCTAGGTTTTTACAACTCATGGACGATGAAGTTTGAAATACATTGGTTTTCCTCCTGGACCTGCCGCACGTAGCGCCCTATCCAGCGACTGCGGTGTAGCTGGCTGTTCATTTATTTGAATAATCAAATCACCTACCTTCACCGAGCTTTTGGTCGGGTCTGCTACTGCGGTTACCAATAGGCCGGCAGGTAGGTTTCGCAGGGTGGACAATACAGTACTATCCGCCGATGGCAGAAAAAACTGCAGTCGGGTCATGATTGCTAAGTCTCGTTCCAAGGGGTCAAGTGTTGGTAGAGAATCTGCCAAGGCAGGTTTGCCGGCATAAGAAAAATCCAGAACTGCCTTAGGATTCCAAATATATTCGAATCCGGCTTTACGAGTGATTGCTTCTCCAGGGGCGCGGAACGAAATCTGCTCTAATAAGTCCTTGAGCATCTGTGACATGGTAGCGGTTACTTCTGGTAGGGGATCGGTGCTGCCGATATTGTTTTTCTCGTTAACAATAGTTTTGGCGGAGGCGCTAGCAATCATCCGCATGGTGGCGGCATGATAAATCTCTAGCTGGGCCACTATCGCCATTTCGTCGCCTCGGGCAGTACCCTTAGGGTTACCTTGCAGATCAAACACTTGCCGAAGCTCGGTTTTTACCTGACGCTCTAGCGATGGCCGAACCAATAAGGCGGAGGCAGAAGAAAGCCCTTGGTTAGCAAGCCCCAGAGTAAGATCGATTCCGACCAGCGAATTGCTATCTTGACTAGGTCGAGGAATACTGATCTCACCCGGGCCGAACACGGAATACAAACCGACATCTAAGGACTGCAACGCCAAAATTTGGGAGATCTCATACGAGCGGTAGGCTGGTTCTTCCCAGCCAAATCGGCAAGGCAGAATAGCTACTGCTTCTATAGGAAGCTCTTCAGACCCAGGGTTTACTTTGATTTGGTATGTTTTCACACAACCGCTGAGAATGGTTAGGGTGAGTAGTAACCCAAGGATTCGAGGCCAAAGGATATTCATGGTTTGAGTCCGCTTTGTGTCCAACAGGAGAGCCTTGCTTGCGTTGATTAGAGCACCATATGGATGTTGTCCTCAAGTCTTTGGTGAGGGTTTTAACAAAAGAAAAGCCCCCGCCGAAAAGGAGGAGGCTTTTCTAACCATGCAGTATTGGGGGGAATTACATTCCCATACCGCCCATTCCACCCATGCCACCGTGCATTCCAGGGGCAGGAGCGCCTTTTTCCTCTTCTTTCGGACGCTCGGCAACCATCGCTTCAGTGGTAAGCATTAGGCCGGCAACCGAAGCGGCATTAACCAACGCAGTGCGAGAAACCTTGGTTGGATCAATGATACCGGCGGCGACTAGATCTTCGTACTGACCGGAGGCAGCATTGAAACCAAAATTATGCGCGCCTGATTCACGAACCTTGTTGACTACGATGCTGCCTTCTTCACCACCATTTTCTACAATCTGGCGAAGTGGCTCTTCCAAGGCGCGGCGAACAATGTCGATACCAAATTTTTCGCCAGAAGAGCATTGAACGTTTTCCAGGCTCTTGATGGAGCGCAAGTAAGCAATGCCGCCGCCTGGGACAATGCCTTCTTCTACTGCCGCCCGGGTAGCATGAAGCGCATCTTCCACTCGAGCCTTCTTTTCCTTCATTTCGGTTTCGGTCGCAGCTCCGACATTGATCACGGCTACTCCACCTACCAATTTGGCAAGTCGTTCTTGGAGCTTTTCACGATCGTAGTCGGAAGTGGTTTCTTCGATTTGGGCGCGGATTTGCTTTACTCGGCCCTGGATATCCTCTTTCTTGCCAGCGCCATCGACAATAGTAGTGTTATCTTTGTCGATAGTAATTCGCTTGGCACGGCCCAGGTTCTTGAGTCCAATGGATTCGAGCTTGACACCCAGCTCTTCGCTAACCACCTCACCGCCAGTTAGAACTGCGATATCTTCTAGCATTGCCTTACGGCGGTCACCGAAGCCAGGAGCCTTGACTGCTGCTACGTGGAGAGTACCCCGCAGCTTGTTGACCACCAAGGTGGCAAGAGCTTCGCCTTCCACTTCTTCGGCGATGATGAGTAGGGGTTTACTCGACCGTGCGACTTGCTCCAAAACCGGGAGAAGGTCCTTCATGGAAGAAATCTTCTTCTCGTTAATGAGAATATAGGCATCTTCCAAAGCGGCTTCCATTCTCTCAGGATCGGTTACGAAGTACGGAGAAAGATAGCCGCGGTCGAACTGCATACCTTCTACTACGTCCAGGTTGGTTTCCAGGCCTTTAGCCTCTTCCACGGTGATAACACCTTCTTTGCCTACCTTTTCCATGGCCTGGGCAATGATGTTTCCGATAGTGGTGTCGCCATTGGCACTAATAGTTCCGACCTGAGCGATTTCTTTAGGGTCTTTGGTCTGCTTGGACATCTTCTTCAGTTCGTCGGTAACTGTTCCAACTGCTTTGTCGATGCCACGCTTGATTTCCATGGGATTGTGGCCAGCGGCGACCAACTTACTGCCTTCGCGGTAAATGGCCTGGGCTAATACAGTAGCTGTAGTAGTGCCATCGCCAGCAACGTCAGAGGTCTTTGAGGCAACCTCTTTTACCATCTGGGCGCCCATGTTTTCGAACTTGTTTTCTAGCTCGATTTCCTTGGCGACGGTCACACCATCCTTGGTGATGGTGGGAGAACCAAAGGATTTTTCAATGACTACGTTGCGTCCCTTAGGTCCCAAGGTCACCTTAACTGCATCGGCCAGAGTGTTGACTCCGCGAAGAATAGCTTCTCGCGCCTTTACGTCGAAAAGAATTTCTTTAGCCATGTTCTGGTCTTCCTTCCTCAAAAGTTAAACTGTTTATTAGTACGGTTGGGATACTTTAGGTATCGCTTATTCGATTACCCCAAGTATGTCGTCTTCTCGAAGAATCAAGTGCTCTTCACCTTCAATTTTGACTTCAGTGCCAGCATATTTGGTGAAAAGAACGCGATCATTGGCCTTAATATCCAAAGGACGAACTTTGCCATCCTCCATAATTTTGCCATTGCCTACGGCAACTACCAGACCCTCGAGGGGTTTCTCTTTAGCTGTATCAGGAATGATGATGCCGCCCTTAGTCTTTTCTTCTTCTTTTACCCGCTTAACAATAATGCGGTCCTGCAACGGACGAATCTTCATGTGCCGTCTCCTTAGCTAGTTAAGCCTCCTGAGATCTCAAGAAGCAAATTCGGAAAAGCTCGTTTGAGCAACTTAGCACTCGCATATAGGGAGTGCCAAGGCGAAGGTAGTCTAACCACCAAGATCTAGTCGTCAAGGTCTTCCTGTTTTTTTTGGAAAACGAATTTCAAAAAACACTCAAAATCCGATGCCTTGGCTTGCCATGCAAAGGATTCAAAAGAATGCAATCAGGCAATAGTTGCTTATCTGTTTGCAATCATTGGCAAATTTGCGGCAAGACAAACTTTTTGTTATTCTAAATAATAGACATAAAAGATTCTGCGAGGTGAAGGATGAGCCAAATTCTCACCACCGAAAGCTTAAAAGAGTATTTTCGCGCTTTGCTGGAAGGAGTTATTGCGCATCAACGAGCGCCTCTTTCCGAGACCACGGAGTTTTACCTGGTAGATTTGTTGTCACGCTTTTCCGATGTGTCTGCGCTTTACGAAGGATGTAGGGGGTTGGAGCAAGAACCTCTGGTGGTGCAATGGAAAAAGGCTTTGGAAACAAATCCGGCGGAAAGAATTCGTATCCTGCGCCACATGGGGGATAGCTCTCTTTATGTGGCTGGTTTTTTTGGCGATTCGTTTGAGCGCAAGATTATCGATGTTGGGTACTATATTTTAATGGGAGGAATGGCATATCGAGCGTTGGCAAATATAAGTCGTGCCCGCGTCGCGGGTGGCGCATTTGATGCGATATATGATGAGCTGTGTCAAAAATTTCAAACAATTGTCGACCTGTTTACCGAAATCAGTCAGAAAGTAGCGCTTTCTTCAAACCAAGGTGTACTACGGCTCTACCGTCGGTGGTGTAAAACCAAATCGCGTTATCTTGCTCGTTTACTTGCCGAGCAAGGTGTCCTTCCCGTATTCACCAAGCTAAGCGATGTTCATTAATGTACTCGTAACCCAGGCAGTTGCCCCAGATAGATAGGGGCAAGCACAAATAAAAAAGTCTGCCATGAGGGTGGCGTTCCTGTGCTATTCGGTAAGTATGTTGGTGGGGCCAGTAGTGCTTACTGGCCTCAAAACCAAAGCATTGTCTTTGGGCTTATCAAATTTACCAGTTAGAGCATCGCGAACGCTGCGATCGAAATGCACCTTGCCCGTTCCGATTTCTCGAAGTGCAAGAACAGGCGGCTTATTTTTGGAGACATCGAGAATTGGCCGGGCACCAGCCATTAATTGTCTGGTGCGCTTAGTAGCCAAAAGCACCAAAGAAAATCGGTTATCTACCAAAGGCAGACAGTCTTCCACGGTAACGCGCGCCATTCAACTTCTCCTATTCTATTCTTTCGATACAAGTTCTTATCATAACCAATCACATCTAGGTCTAGCAAACTATTTAGGCTCATTTTTTGGGGTTGCCGCTGACTTCGGCTCATTGCTGGCTACTGGTTCTTCCAAGTCCGCCCTAGTGACAGGAAAACTACTTACACTGCTCTTTTCTACTTCAAATACTTTCCCGCTTAAAGAGCCCATTACGTACATATCATTTCCAGTTTCTTGGCCCAATAAGAGGGTGTCCAGCTTTTTGCCAGAACGATCGAAAAGCGTGATTTTTCGGGTAGGGGCTTGTAGGCCATACTTCTCCAAATTGCTTTTGGTCTCGTCAACCAAGCGGATTCCTTTTAGCGAGGAAAGAGACCACAAAATGCTATCCATTTTGCCTTTACGGGCCGTACTGGTTATAGGGGCGACAATTTTCCAATCAGAGTCTGAATTTTTATTAGGCTTTTGTTCGAGAGTTACGCTTTCCGAGCCGAATTGAAAGGTCACCTTGGACACTTCATCCCTTTCAAAACGAACGACACTTTTATCCAGTAGATCAGCAATACTTACTGCAAGATCCTTAAAAATTGATTCGGAAATTTCGGCAATAAAAGGCATTTCCTCAAGACGGGCGTAATACTTTTTGGTGCTATTTTCTTCCGCCTGGCTAGCCAACACCGTGATTTTGGTGTCATTAGTTAGTACCGCAGTAACCTTAGCACGCGGCGAATTCAGTTGGTATTTAACAAAATCTTCTGGGGAAGCCGAATCTGTAACATATTGAGACGCTTTCAGGTTTCGCAATGAATTCACTATTTTATCTACAGTAGAAGATTCCGCACGATCAGATAAAGGAGAAGTTATTTCCCAGTGGTCATCAACCTTTTGCAGTGTATAAGTGATTTGGTCTATCTTTACCTCTAGACCTTTCAGTTGCGATTCTTCAAAAGGAATAACCTGTTTGTTGCGAAGATCGAATAGACTTTTTTCCAGTGCGTATTGGAATCCTCCTTCTACTTGTAGCACATTCTTGGAATTACCAAGAGCTGCATAGAAGGAATTATCAAACTGGTTTTCATTCCCCGCGTGAAAAATAAGCTCTTTCTTATCTCCGCCTTTGTCTCCACTGCTAGCAATGATTTTTATTCTGGGCTGATTAAGGCCATAGGGGGCTAAATCAGAAGCATTTTCCTCGACCATTGATTTACGTTTCAAGGAAACTAATTTTTCTACTAAAGAATTTACGGTATCCGTATCTGCGGAGGTACTTACTGGCGATGTAATTTTCCATTTTTTGGAATCGTCAAGCGAAAGAACAGTGGCTTGCCCTTTGGCAGTTACCGAGAGATTGGTAATCTTTGACTTATCGGTGTGAGGGAAAAGAAGCTCATTCTTTTCTTTTTCCGCTTTTTCTTTTTCCTGCTTTTTGTGAATTCCGTAGTAGGCGAACAGCCCTGCTCCCGTAGAAATCCCAGCGAGCACCAGCAGCGAGATTAGGGAGCGTGATTTCTGAGTCATTTGTTTAGTAGCTCCTTAGTTTCCCTTAGGTTAGCGGCTTCGTCGGCCCAGCCAAACTGCCAAGCCAAAAGCAATCAAAGCAACAGGTACAAAATCGATGGCCAAAAAGGAGATGGTTGATTGTTGTGCAGGAGTCAAAAACAGCCGGGAAGCGTCTCTTGTTCGCGGGCGAATAGTAATGCGCTCAGTTTGACCAGTAATCCAGGAGAGGCAATTCATGAAAAAGTCTTCATTTCCAAAAGCAGTGTAAAACTTGTTGGTTACGAAATCGCGGTCGCCCGATACCACTAGTCTTGCTTCCTCAGACCGGCTTTTTTCCACTTCCTTGGTGTTTAGAGTGGCCAAAGTCACCAAAGGGAAAGGACCACCCTTTTCATTCTCGTCACGTTTCACCTGCCCAGTAGGATTGGTTTCTCCCCACGCCGAAGGCATTGATAGTGCTACTGGTTGGGATTGAGCTTTGGTTTCCGTCCCTTTCAAGATGGACAGAGGCCGAGCGGTAGGAAATACGGTGTTTAGCTTGAAGTCCCTGGTTATTTCTAAAGACGTATTATATTTCTGAACTATTGGGATTGATTCGCTAGCTCCAAATAAGCGGCTAACCGGGTCTACTACCACCGCATCATCAGCCGCAATCTGGTATGCTTGAAGTAAATCCTCTAATCCACTAGTGACTTGCGGTTCAACCATTATGAACGCTTTGCCGCCTTGGTCGAGGTAGTTTTTTACCATTCCCGATTCGCCAGGCAAAAATGCTTTGGAGGGCCCGGCAATGACTATTCCATTTGCATCAGATGGAATTTCTTGCACCGAGGCCAGATTAATTTTTTCGGCTTTTAGTCCCTCGTCCTCCATGCGTTTCTTTATTTGCGAAAGACCGGTAGCTTGACTATCATCGAGATCGGCTTCTCCGTGTCCGGTCGTGAAATAAACCTTTTTGCTAGAAGAATGGGTTACTTTGACTAAGGCATTAGTTAGGGCTTCTTCGGTGGGATCTTGTACTCTGCTCTCAGTATTACCTAGCTTCACCACCACCCGTGGCCCAGATGCACGAACATTAAAACTTTTCAGCTTTATTGGGTTTTTGATGGGATCAACGAATTCATATTTAAAATGGGTGCTCTCGTGCTGGTATTTTTCAAATAACCCCTTAAATGCGCCATATTCCTGTTCGCCAGACGAATAAAAGGCGGTTACCATAACATCGCTTTGTAACCCTTTTAAGGTTTTGGTCGTGTCAGGAGCAAGAGTATGAATTTGATTTTTGGTCATGTCCCAGGTTTTAGGATTTTTAATAGCAAAATAATTTGCTACCGTCAGCAAGCCAAGCACTAACAGTGATGAAACCGCGGTAACTGCTACAAAAAATGTTCCGCGACTAGTGGCCGTATTGCCTAGATTACGAAAATTAGTCACGAAATAGAAAATTATTAAAGCCGATCCAACAATTGCCTTTGCCAATGCCAGATTAGTGGCGCCAATTAAAAAAGTGAGGCTTGAGCTCAGTAAGATAACTAGCCCGATCACCCCGAGAATTCTTCCAAGATTCTTGCGTTGCATGGAGCTCTCCTAAAGCAACAAAAAGAGTTGATGATTAGGCCCAGCGATGCGCTTCGACCGCACGATGAGTTAAAAAAACGCCTAAAACAATCCAGGACCCGAAATATAAAAGGTCTTTAAGATCGAAAATGCCCTTAACAAAGGCCAGCAGATGTTGCTGGGCAGAAAAGTAATTCAATGCATCTTGCATAACGCCCTCTGTTCCGCCAGCCATCCAAGAAGCTAGCCACAGTAATAAAAGAAGCATTATGGAGATTACCGCTGATACCACTTGGCTGCTGCTCAGAGAACTAATAAACATCCCGATGGACATAGCTGCGCCCGCCCATAAGAACAAACCAATATAAGCGGTTATGGCAGTCTGCCATTCGATACCGCCGGCCCCTCCCGTGCCTGACGAAGAAGCAAAAAAGTGGAGAATTACCGGAAGAAGCATCAAAAGTAGGGTGGTAATCGCCATAATGGCCCATCCGCCCAAGTATTTCCCAATGACTATCTCCAATGGCCGAATTGGAGAAGTCATTAGAAATTCAAAAGTGCCTTGCTTTTTCTCCTCGGAAAGAAGACGCATGGAAACCAGTGGTGTCACAAAAGCAAAAAAAATGCCCATATTAAAAACCACCGGACCAATTACATAATCAGTCAGATTAAGTCGACTAGGATCTGCATATTGTGGCATTTGCATAGCCATGGTGCTCAGTCGGGTGAATTGATTAATTGCGGCAATAAAGAAGTAACTAGCGATGATACTCATCACCGCAAAAACGATATAGGCGACCGGTGTGGTAAAGTAAATGCTCAATTCTTTTCTGGTGATGGCGAGGATATTACGCACGGAAGATTCTCCTCTCAATTAAACGTGAAAACTAAGAATTAGCTGATTGCAATTCCAACGACGAAGAAGCGGCTCGCTGGCGGCGAGAAGCCGCGTAGGTTCCGGTTGGATCGATTAGTTTCAGGTAAATCTCCTCTAAAGAAGCTGAATCGCCATCAAAATGTCGTTTTTGTAATTCCTCAATGGTGCCAAAATCGACCAATTTTCCTTTATTGATGATGAGCACCTTGCGACAAACTTCTTCGATTTCTTGAAGGATGTGCGTTGACAGAATTACGGTATGTTTTCCGCAGTGGCTAAGTTGTTGGATAAGCTTGCGAACCTCAATGATTTGAATGGGGTCAAGGCCTACTGTGGGCTCATCGAGAATCAATAGAGGGGGCGAATTCAAAATTGCCTGAGCTAGTCCTACTCGTTGCCGATAGCCTTTGGAAAGATTGCTAATTACTCGTTGCAAAACATCAGTGATTTGAGTCAAACCAGCAACGCGTTCAATTTCTCCGCGAATAGCCTTCGAGGCAACACCTTTAATCTGGGCGCAAAATTGCAAATAGGCGCTAACCGTCATGTCCGGGTAGACAGGCGGCTGTTCAGGTAGATAGCCAATTCGGCGTTTAACCTCCAGCGGCTGTTCAAAAACATCGAAGCCGCCAACCGAGGCTTTTCCTGAGGTTGCGGGAATATATCCGGTAAGTACCCTCATTGTGGTGGTTTTGCCTGCACCATTTGGACCGAGAAAACCAATGATTTCACCTTCTTCCACCTGGAAGGTAAGATTTTCAATGGCCGCTCGATCGCGATATCGCTTGGTGAGGTTGGCTACCTTGATCATGCTGCCTCCCGTTTAAAAGGTAAATTGCGGGATGTAACATCGCACATTCTTACTTCATTCCCGCTATTCTCACAAAATTCCATCGAATTATCCGACGGTTACTCTCCAGGAATCTAAAATGGAGGTCAATATAAGAAGGGCGATCTGAATGTCAAGATAGGTTTGGGCAAAACTGGTTGCCAAGTTGACTAGCATGCAGTCTTTTCCTGACCTATTTCTCAGGGTATGGTGTGGTTTAAAGTGTTAATTCGAATCTCAAGAATGACAAGGAGTCTTTAAATGGATGAATCGCGTTTTCGTGCTCAATTACCATTCACTCTTCAAGAAAGCCGGCTGACGGGATTTGATAAGGTTTATTGCGGAAAGGTGCGTGATACTTATCAAAAAGGCGATCGGTTGGTGATGGTAACTACTGACCGTATTAGTGCATTTGATCGTGTACTAGGAACCATACCGTTTAAGGGCGAAATTCTTAATCGTACTGCCGCATTCTGGTTTCAAAAAACTAGTGCTGTTGTGCCTAATCATTTGTTAGAAATACCCGATCCCAATGTGATGGTGGCACGCGCTTGCCGCCCTCTGCCGGTGGAATTTATTGTTCGAGGATACCTGACCGGAAGTTTGTGGCGAGATTTTCAGAATGGAAAAATTGGTTACGGGGTCAAATTACCTGCTAATTTGCGCAAGGATCAAGCTTTTTCTCAACCTATTCTTACGCCTACCACGAAAGCAGAGCTAGGCCAACACGATCAGCCTATTAGCCGAGAAGAAATTCTTTCGCAAGGACTGGTGGAAAAGCGTTACTTGGATATGGCCTATGAGTATTCTTTGGCTTTGTATAAAAGCGGACAACAATGGGCCGAAACCAGAGGTCTTATCCTGGTAGATACTAAATATGAGTTTGGAATAGCTGGCGATGAGCTATTAGTTATTGATGAAATTCACACCATGGATTCCTCGAGATATTGGGAAACTAGCGAATATGAAATTCGTTTTTCCAGTGGTCACGAGCAAAAAATGTTGGATAAAGAAAACATAAGGCAGTGGCTAGTCAAGGAACGCGGGTTTACAGGGGAAGGGGAGGTGCCTTTATTGCCAGACGAAATACGATTAGAAGCCACAAAAATTTATGCTACCGCGTTTGAGCGGATTACTGGCCATGAATTCATTTCGCAAGCGGGCGATCCCTTGCCGCGAATAAAGAAGAATATTGAGCAGGCTATGGGATAATTATCCTAAACCATTTTGTTGAAAAACCGCAGCTATCGTTGCTGCGGTACCTGACTAGCCGGCGGCTCTGCAACTGGCTATTTACTCAAATAGGGCCTTTACGAATTCAGTGGAATCGAATGGGCGCAAATCACCCACCGTTTCACCGATACCTATGAAGCGCACTGGAACTTTCAATTCATCACATATACCGATGATTACCCCTCCTTTAGCGGTTCCATCAAGCTTGGTGAGAATTATCCCATCGACTTCCAAGGCGGAATGAAATTCGCGAGCCTGCGCAATAGCATTTTGGCCATTAGTAGAATCGAGCACCAACAGAACTTCGTGGGGGGCGCCAGAAAGCGCCTTGCCGATAACTCGTTTGACTCGTTTTAGCTCTTCCATCAGAGGCGCTTTGGTGTGTAGTCGCCCGGCGGTATCAATCATTAGCACATCGAAGTTTTCTGAGCAGGCGCGCTTTACTGCATCGAAAACAACTGCGCCTGGGTCTCCTCCTTCTTTACCTTTTACAACCGGTGCTTGGGCTCGTTCCCCCCATATTTCTAGTTGCTCTGCCGCGGCAGCGCGAAAAGTATCTCCCGCGGCCAGCAGAACTCGTCTTCCCTCGGAGGTAAATTGGGCAGCCATTTTACCGATAGTGGTAGTTTTTCCCGAACCATTTACCCCGATTACCATTTTAATAAAGGGTCTGGGTGAATTGATTTGCTTTGAGGGAGAGAGCGACACAATTTGCAGTATTTGGTCACGAATGGCTTGCTGAAGCTTTTGCGAATCAGCGAGGTCTTTGGCGCGCACTCGGTCGCGAGCAAATTCTAAAAGATTAGTAGCAGTTTTTACTCCGATGTCGGCGCTGAAGAGCACTTCTTCTAACTCCGCTAAAACTGACTCGTCCAGAACCTTATTTCGACCTAAAAAAGAATTTAGTCCGGCGATAAATCCGCCTTTGGTACGAGCCAACCCCTCAGACAGGGTTTTTCCTGCCTGAATCTGAGCTCTTTTCTGCTCCTCTTGGAAAGCGAGTTCACGAGATTCTTCTTCCTGCCTTTGTTTTTCCCGAGCCTCTTCTTCTTCGCGGATTCGCTTTTGCTCAGCTTCTTGGCGCTTTCGTTCTTTTTCCTCTGCCTCAAGAGTCTTTTTTGCTCGATACTCGGCTTTTTTTCGCTCTTCTTCCGCGATTCGGAGTTGCCGCTTTTCTTTTTCAAGCAATTCTTGGAGAGATTGTGCTTTCTCGCGAGCAAGTTCTGCATCGATGCGGGCTTTTTCTGCTAGCTGAGCCGAACGGACATCGCCCAATTGCCTAGATTTCTCCAACAAACGCTTAGCTTCCAGTCGAGCATTCTCTGCTTGTTGTTCCGCCATACGAGCGGCTATCTCGGACTCAGTTTCTTTGGTTTCCAATTCGAGACGTTCGCGACGTCGCGTGGGAAGGACTTCTGGTGCCTGGGAAGGAGGAGCCTCTTGAGGTGGCTTATCCTTCATTAAAGGCTGTGAAGGCCGCTCAGCGTGATCTGCAAACTCTTGGCGTCTTCTCTTGCGTTTACGCACCAGCGCATAAACTAGAAAAAGCAGAAGAGCTACACCCACACCAATGGCTATCCACTGGGCAAGTGGCTGGTTCAAAAAAGATTGAGCGAAATTTTCCCTGGCGTTGCCCGGGGCAGGGACACCCTCTTGGGTTTTGGCTAGAGAAGGCGAGTTTACGGAATACGAGTCTGGCATAGTAACTATCCTTGAATTCGTTCTCTTATAAGCCATCTTGAATAAGGCCGCACGGTTAGCGAGAGTTTTTTTGATCGCAAAGCGGGAATAAACTTAATTTCACTGTTCGGCAGGGGCGCGGGAGGCTTAAACGCATCAAAAAGCCTGAGAGCACTGCGGCCCGATTTTACGCAGGAATAGATTATCTTGGATAGCTATTTAAGAAAACTAGGAAACCGATTTGGCGACTTTTCTCTTCAG
>JBNKEI010000034.1:0-3219 GCA_050288705.1 Myxococcales bacterium | reverse complement strand
GAGGTGCGACAAAGTTAGTGTCAATGAATTGACATTGCGTACTTCTCGTTGCGCCGATACACTTTTCCGTTTCGGAACAGCATTTTCTCAAAATGAAACCGGATCTTGGGTGTGCATTGCAGATTCATCGAAAACTGCGCCTGACCCAGAAAAGATAATTCAGATAAATTCCAAAACAATATTAATACCTTGTCTCGCTGCTAACCCATTTACGCGTACAAGTAAATCGTAAAAAAAGCCGATGGCATAGGAAGTGCTAAGCAATTGGCGCATTAGCGAAAGTGTGTCTCGAATCGAAACGTAGGAGAATCTGTGGATGTTCTGGAAAAGATTTGATGGTAATGGAGCCACCGATTACTACCTAAGTAGCGATACCTTCAGCCAGTTGCTGCCCAATGACGCTATTGACCCTAAGTGGTTTGAAAAAATTGATTTTCAGGGCAATAAAAAACGAGCTCGAAGTTTCTTAGACACCATACTGACTGGCAGCATTGGCGAAACCAAATTGCGCCAATTGGCCGGAGAGTCTTTCAAAGCTAGGCGCCTGTGCCGTGGCCAGCCCTGGAAGTTGGACGAGCAGGAGTTTCGCGAAGCCTTCCTGGATTGTCTTCTTCAAAACTGCTTTCGCATCTATTCCTTCCGCTTTGGGGCCGAGGGTAAGGAATGGTTTAAGAGCATGCCTCCAGATCCTCCGCCGCTACCGGAGCGCAAGTTTCCACCAGCAATGGACCCGTCGACGCCAGGCTGGATAGAATTTGAATTGATTTGGGATGACAGCGAAGAGCCGGTCGGTATGGTGGAGTTGGATATTGAAACCGTCTACGGACAGATAAAGACAAAGAAGTCCAATCAGGGCGGCGTATTACGGCTGGAAGACATCGAGCGCGGCGCGTGTAAAATAATAACCAAGGTGCCCAAAAACATTACCGTGGATCAATGCGCGGTGCCTGCGCCTTTATTGCCGACGATAGAAAAAAAGGCAGCAAAGTATTCTAAAACTGACCAGGCGGAAAATTATTTATCGGAAAACCATTCAGAAGAACCAGCAAAAGAAGAGAAAGAAAAAAGAGAAACTCCAAAAGCAATTGTAGTTTTGGAGAACCGAAAAGTAAAAACCGGGGAGACCCTAAAAACAATCGCCATCCAGGCAGACATGGAATGGCAAGAACTGGCCTATTTCAATTGGGGAACTAGAGATCCTAAGGAAATCGAAGAATGCTTAATTAATCAAGTAGGTTGCTCCAAAAAGAAAAATAACGAATATGTTTTCGATGATTCCGATAGTCCGGGAATTATTTACATTCCCAAACCCTGGCAAGAGCGCGGCTACCCCACTGGTCTCACCAACGTAATTCGTTTGGCCAAACTAAAAGCGCTGCATTTAGAATTAATTACTGAAGAAGGAGTGCAACTGCCCGAGATAGAATATTTGCTAAAATTCTCGGATGGCAGTGAACAGGCAGGAGCTGTAGGAAAAAACGGCTCGGCATTAATTTTGTATCCATCAATGTTAGATTACGATATCGATTATCCTAACCCGCTTGATTTACGAGCCAAAGAATTTGCGGGCACTATTCGCCGAGAATTTGAAGAACATAAAACCGAAAAACTCTTCAAACTATTGGCCAGAGAAGAAGAACTAATAAAAGCCACCATTGCCGTTTACGATAAATATTTTAATACCTATACCAAAAAAGGATTTATGGAAGATGTTTATCAAGAAGTTACTGACCCCTCTGCATTGTTTGTGTTGGAAGGAGTGATGGAACTGTTGGGAATCGAAACTAAAAGAAGCGCCCTGGCCAATGGGGTAAAAGCAGAGGAGTAGAATGCAAGAAAAGGACTTATATAAAATAATAAGATATCCCGATATGCATTCGGTTACTCCTGGAGCGATAATTACCTATGAATGCAGTGGGCCTCCAGTGCTGGGCAATGACACTCGCACAGTGCACTGGGTAATGTATAGAAAAATTTCTGATCACCAAATAAAACAGTTATGGGACCACGAAATGCGTCCTATAGCAAGCGGTTATGAAGGACGCGGCTATTGCCATCCTGTTACCGGATGCAGCTCTTACGGTAGTGTAAAGACTTATAAATGGGATATTGAGCCAGGAGACTACGTAGTTTTTTGCAAAATTAAGGACCAAAACGGATTAAGTATTGATTTACATTTTGAACAACACCTTATGGACGGCAAAGAAATTGGAATAGTATTCCAACAGCTAGCTGGTCAAGCGCAACAAAACCTAATCAGTCCCGACCAGGCCGATATACTACTGCAGGAAAAGATAGATGCAATAAAAGCAATTGAAAAAGAAGGTCCGCCATTATCAGATTCTCAAAAGAAAAAACATGTAAAGGAAATGGCGAATTTACAGGAATATCGAGCTAAAATTGCAGAAAGGTTAGCATCTACCTACGGAAGGCCGCGTTTTCCCATAGTGGCGGTGCATATTGATTACGCAACTCAAGAAAAGAGGCAACTAAATTTCTTTTTGGCAAGAATGACCGAAGTATACGATGAAAAAGCCAAATGGCGTTTGGTAGATTGGACCAATCCAATAAGCCGCGCTGAAACCAGCGAAAGCGACGGGGAAGGAATAACCGATTTTGACGCCATTCGCGATACCTTTAAATTTTGGAATAGCTGGAGGGGAAGGTATCCTCCGGGAAAAATAAGATTTGAAATTCCCAAAGAGGTGATGGGAGAGCCCTATACGGAAGAGCTGGAAACCGATGGAGAAACCAATTGGGATACCATAATAAAACATTTGAGCACCGTGGCAACCGTAGGAGGAATTATTCTTATTGGGGTAGCCACCATGGGCGCCGGTGTACCCACGGTGGCCGGAGCAGCGGTAGGAGCAGCTAGAACCGCGGCAGGTTTTAGTCATGTGCTCAGAGCCTTGGCTCTATCCAGCGCGGCATCGGGAGCTGGAGCGGAAATTATAAATATTGCGCAAAGATACGCGGAAGGAATCAAGGACACCAAAGGCGATGCCATTAGTGTATTAGGAATTATTGGCAGCATGTTTCAAATGGGGTGGGTTGCTGGGGCAACAATAACCAGAATTGCTGGGGAAGGCGCAAAAGGTCTCGATCATCAAGTTTTTAATCGTTGACATCATGCAGCAGCGGCAAGCTCTGCGCGATATCGTAAGGACGCAGTTGGCTCAAGTCGGCCAAGTTCGACGGAGTTGAGATGCTTGCTTG
>JBNKEI010000033.1:0-91342 GCA_050288705.1 Myxococcales bacterium | reverse complement strand
GCGGCCTCGAAATCACGATGAGCCCGTCCCTGCGCAATTTTTGAATGCAAAGAAGCGTCAGCAAGGCTTGCTTCTGCCCGTAAAACCAAAAGCGGTGCAGTAGAATTAATTTTAGTTTCGCGTAGAATTAATTCTTTCGCGCCTTCAGCATCATGATTAAGAGCATTTCTACTGGCAACAAAAGCAGCCAGGCAAGTGCCTGCTTCTTTTTCTAAAGTGTTAAAAAGCGAAAGTGCGTTGGGGTAAGCAGCAGTCAGCGGCCGGAATTCAATCGGAATGGTAGCGAATACTCCTTGGCCAGGTTTTATTCTTAAATCAGAAGGAGAACCGTCAGCGCGCGAAAGAAATAGCTGAGTTCCTCCATATAGATCATTTGTGCGATTAGTTTTTGCCAAAACACGATGGCGTCCCTTTTTTAAATATACCTGGGCTACTTGTTCTTGCGAAGGCCAGGAAGCAAAATTGCTTCTTTCCAGAGCTAAATTTCCATCAATGGTTACTCGAAAAGAGTTTTTACCATAAACGCGAAGCTGATATTCAGCATCTTCGCTGATTTCCATGTCTACCACCCAATAATAGATATCAGCAGTAGTTGGTTCTTTATAAAGAAAGAAAAGGCCAGAAGGAAAACACACATTTCTTCCGATTACTTTTCCCTGCGGTCCTGCAAACGGTGATTGGAGATCTCCCTGTTCGGGAGGAAAGCGGCTGTTCCAGTCTAGATGCTGATACCGGGAATAAGGTCCCCAGAGAGATGCTTGGCTCAAGACTCCTGCCTGGGCTAAAAGCTTTCGGTATTCTTCTTCGTCTCCTTGATTCTTTCGGACGGCGGCAATAGCACGGCGCAGGAAAAATGCCGCATCTCCTGGCGCTTGGTTTTCTAATGCCTGGCGTGCTTTGGTTTCAATAGCCTGATCAAGGCTAGATGAAATTCCAGTAAGAGAGTAAACATTGCGAGCCGCTACCGCACATAGGGGATGGGAAGCGGCAACAGTGCATATGCGCAGTTCGTATAAGACTCGGGCGCGGATGTCGGTCTTTCGACGAAACAACTCTGCTTTTCCATATAGAGCCCAAGGATTAAGAGACTGCGCTAATGGGTCGATAAGCTTTTGGGCGCTAAGTGGATCGGATTTCAAAAGATAGGCGGCAAAGCCTGCAAACGTTTCGCTGTTGGGAAAATCTATTCTCGGTCTATTGAGATCGAGCGTAGGTTGATAGAGAGTCGGTACCTCTAATGCTCCCCGATGAAAGCGACCGGAGCTTGAACAGGAGGCGATAGAATAGACGACCAATACCCAGGATAAGAATTTGAAGGTGTTCATTAGTTAGTTCTTATCACTTTTGAACGGTGGGGTGCCAAAGCCTCCCTAAACAGGGATGACTCATCCTGGCTTTTTTCCACCGTCGCTACGTGCCGGGACCCTGCTCTTGCTATTTCGATTGCTTACGTTTCGCTTGGAAACTTGGCTAATCGCAAAAATGGCTGGTCCGACTTGTGCTTGCTGATATTGCTTAGAAAGGAGGATGCTTCCATGAACGTACCTCCGGTGAGCGGGACGTCATTGGCGGACAAAGTCGTGACTCGGTTGGCTGAAGGCCGGGAGGCGATTGAAAAGGCGCAAGCAAAAGCAACCGATAAACTAGTTAATACAACGGCAAACGCCCCTGGTATTTCTGCCGACCAGAAGAAACCCGGGGCGATTTTGAACATATTTGCCTAGAGTCGTTTATCCACAATGGCTTGTGGTGGTAGGAGTTCTGCACCACAGCCAGAAGGGTTAGCCAGAAGGGTTAACCCTTGCTTGCCTGCGGAGCGCGTGCTAACACGATCTTCCCTTTCGAAATAGCAGGGAAGACCTATGCGCGTAAAACGGCTCGATATCTGTGGGTTTAAATCGTTTATGGAACGGGTAGTATTTTCGTTCTGCGATGGCGTTACCGGAGTGGTGGGGCCAAATGGGTGTGGAAAATCAAACGTAGTAGACGCCATACGTTGGGCCATGGGAGAGCAGTCAGCCAAGCATCTGCGTGGACGCTCCATGGAAGACGTTATTTTTGCTGGTAGCGAAAGCAAACCTGCTCTTGGTATGGCAGAAGTAACTATTACCTTTTACAACGATCAGCCGGCCACTGTGCCAGTTCAATACCAAGAGTTCTCCGAGATTTCGGTTACGCGGCGCCTATTCCGCAGTGGGGAATCTGAATACCTGATTAATAAGACACCTTGCCGTCTTTTGGATGTAACTGAGCTTTTTCTTGGGACCGGTGTGGGCACCAAAGCCTATTCCATTATCGAGCAGGGGCGTATCGGTCTAATAGTTTCTTCCAAGCCAGAAGATCGGCGATCGCTAATTGAAGAAGCCGCGGGAATTACTCGCTATAAGAGCAGGCGCAAAGCGGCTGAGCGTAAGATGGAATACACCGAACAAAACCTGGTGCGTGTGGGAGACATAACCCGCGAGTTGGGCCAGCGATTAGGGGTGTTAGAGAAACAGTCGCGCAAGGCAGAGAAATACAAAAGGCTCAAGTCAGAGATGAAAGATATTGAGTTACACAGCGCTGCTCACCGCTACCTGGAGCTCAGTGCGATGATTCAGGCAGCACATACTGCGGCGCTGGCTTTTACCGGCGAAGAAAAAGAGTTGGCGGAAAAGGTCAAACGAGCCGAAAAAAATATCGAATCAGCGAGAAACAAGCTGCAGGCAAAAGAAAAGTCTTTGCGGGAGATGGATGAACACGCGCACCAAGTAGACAATGATTTCCGAGTTGGTGAGGCTAATCTTGAAGCTTATCGCCGAGAAATTAACGAAGTGCACCGCCGAATGGAAGAGGCAGAGAAAGAATTAGTGCAGGTAGGGGAAACAAAAACCACTCTGTTGCAAGAGCAGGAATTGCTCCTTACCAAAAAAGCCTCGCTTGATGAGTTAGCTACCGATGATGACCGTCGGCTTATCGAAGTCCGCGATGAGCTGGCTAGGCTAGCCAAGGAAGAAGCGCAGGTGATGGAACGATTAGAGCAAGAGCGTGGCTTTTTGGTGAATTCGCTTTCGCGCATGGCCACCGGAAAGAGCCAGATAGAGAACCTGGTAAAGCAAAGAGCTGATTTAGAAGCTCGCCTACACCGAGCTATTGAGGAGAGGGAAGCATTGCAGCAGCAAGTTCGTGAGCTAGAAAAGGCGCGTATTGGCTGCACCGAGAAGCTAGGGTCAGCTCGCCAAATAAAGTTAAAACTTGAGGAGAAGCGGGTTGGGGAAGAAGAGGCTCTCGAGCGGTCTCGCTGCGGATTCATGGAATATGAGGCTCGACTAATCCAGCTTCGCGAAGAACTAGTTGATCGGCGATCTCGTCTCAATTCCTTGCGAGAAATACAAAAAAACTATGAAGGTTGCGGGCGCGGTGTACGCGCGATTATGCGCGATGCCCAACTAGATGTTCGGCTAAAGAAAGGAGTACGGGGACTGATTTCAGATGTTTTGCGTACGCCTTTAGAGATGGAACGAGCGGTAGAGGCTGTTCTAGGCGAAAGATTGCAGGCAATAGTAGTTTCCGATCAAAAAAAGAGTTTGTCCTTAATTAACTATTTAAGGGAGACCGGGGAAGGGCGGGGAATTTTCATTCCCTTAACTGTTGCCGGTGAGCAGCAGAAAATCGAGCCTGATATTTCAGTGCCTGGGGTGGTGGGTGCGGCAATGGAGCATATTGGCTATGAATCGGAGTACGAAAACCTAGTTCGACATTTGTTGGGCAACGTAGTGCTGGTTAAAGATCTGGAGAGTGCGGTGGCCTACTCTCAAAAAGGTCTTTCCCACACGGTAGTGACTCTTGATGGAGAGGTAATAGAGCCGACTGGATGTATGATTGGAGGAATTCACGAAGGAGCAGGGGTAGGTACTCTCAACAAAAAGCGAGAGATGGTCGAGCTGGAAGAAAAAGTGAGGGCAATGGAAAACGACCTCGCTGTAACCAGTGAACAACATCGCCGGTTGGGAGAAGAAATTGAGCAGATGGAAGGGGTGCTTAGGGGGCTTTCTCAAGACAGCCACTCGGAAGCGCTGACCGTAGTAGAGCAGGAAAAAGACCTGCACAAGGCAACTGATGATTTGTCTCGGGCGCGTGAGCAAGTAGAAAAATTGTCAATGGAAGTTGATGTTATGCAGCTTGCGCTTTCTGAGCTAAGCGCCGAGGAAACCAGCGTGGCTGGCCAAAGTGCACAGGCAGAAAGCGAACGTGATGGTAGAGAAGCCAGGGTTCGAAAGCTATCCGAAGACCTATCTTCTTTGAAAGCTCAAATCGCAGAGCTCAATGCAGAGCGTACCGGGTTGCAAGTGAAGGTAGCCACTGATTTCGAGCGACGGGATTCTTCTGAAAAGAATCTGTCGAGGGTGGAAGCAAGTCTTTTGGAACTAGAAGAACGCGAGGAGCGTCTGCAATCCACGGTAAAAGAGGCTCAGGCTCGTAGAAACCAGTTGGAAGAAAAAACAGTTACCACTCGTGTCGACCTAGAACAGTGGTCACAAGACTTGGAAAAAGTTCAGCAGGAGAGAAAAAGCCTGCGCGAACATTGCGAAGAGCAATCCCGAAAATTGGAGGCGGAGGAAGCGCGGATACGCGAAACCCGCAAGAACTGGGAGGCTCTGCAAGGCAATCTAGGAACCTATTCACTTAAGGAAAGAGAAAACTCTCTTGAGTTGACCCATTTGTGCGATTCCATTCGCGATCGCTATGCGGTGGAGCTTTCTGTTGAGCTGTATGATTACCACATGCGTAAGCCTCCTACTCCCGAAATGGAAGGAAAACTGCGGGATTTGCGAGAGCAAGTGGAGCGCATGGGAGAGATTAACCTTACCGCCATTGAAGAACACGAGGAATTGGCTAAGCGGCACGAGTTTTTGAAAAAGCAAAAAACCGACCTAGAACAGTCGCTGGCTCAGCTCAAACGCGCCATAGTACGAATTAACAAAACTTCTAAAGAGCGATTTGATCACGCTTTTGGGGTAGTAAACGAAAAATTCCAGCAGGTTTTTCCTCGTCTTTTTAACGGGGGACGAGCAGGACTAGTGCTAGTGCCTAGTGAGGATGGAAGTGATCCAGGGATTGAAATCATGGCGCAGCCCCCTGGAAAGAAGTTGCAGAGTGTTAATCTTCTTTCCGGAGGCGAGAAAGCACTGACCGCGGTAGCGCTCATTTTCGCCATCTTTCTCATCAAACCTACTCCGTTTTGTCTGCTAGACGAGGTAGATGCACCCCTCGATGATGCCAACGTTGACCGCTACAATGACTTGGTACGCGAGATGAGCAAAATCAGCCAATTTATCCTAATTACTCACAATAAGCGCACAATGCAGATTGCGGATTCTTTGTATGGAGTAACCATGGAGGAGCCGGGAATATCTAAACTGGTAAGCGTAAAGATGACCGAACAAATCCAGGCAGAAACCCTCACCGCGACTACAGCCTAGTTATGGTTCGATATGCAACGCCGATGGGAGTGAATTTGGCACGGGAAGGGCGCTTGCATATTTGGAGTAACCCGGTCTACGATTGTTTATTCGCAGATGGGGTACGTCGTGCGCTTAATGAAGGATCTTCTTCAAGAACTAAAGACTAATGGGGAGCGGGCTTTTCTTGCAGCCCATAAATACCCAGTGCTGCTTGGCTTTGGCCTCGCTGGCAAAATGGAAAAACCCCAACATGACAAGCAACAAGTTACCCAACCGCTCACCAGGGCAGTGAATGTGGGTGCTTTATTGGAGAGTGCTTTGATGTGGAAAGACGTTCCCATCGAGCTACGTCCGGGGCCATGTTCTTGCGATACCAACCAAGTCCGGGTTGGTCGTACCGCCTATATGGACGTCATTCTTCCAGACTTCAGCATTTCGCGTCATCATTGCACCTTTGAGTGGAAGGACGGGGCGATGATGCTTCGGGACGCAGACTCCCGGAATGGAACATTGGTAGGCAACCGTCCAGCAGGAAAGGTAGCCTACCTTCGAGGTGGTGAAATTCTTACGTTAGGTCGCCTGGTCTTTCAGTACTTGACTGCGGAGGGGCTAGTTCAGCGATTGCGTGAGACCGACAAGAAAACTTCTTAGAAATACTCTTGTTAAGAACAAGAAGAGCTACTTTGCAGTTTTGGCACGCGAACGTTTTTCCTCGCCAGACTCAGAGGTGTTTTCCTGAGAACTACTTCCTTCGATTCTCTTAGTCATTCCCGCCTTTTCATAGATGCGCTTTTCTAATTCAGCTAGAACTTCAGGGTGGCTTCGCAAATATTCTTTAGATTGCTCTCGCCCCTGACCAATGCGATCGCCATTCCAGCTAAACCACGAGCCGCTTTTCTCTACCAGATTTCCGTCAACCGCCAGGTCAAGAAGATCTCCTTCCTTAGAGATTCCTGAACCGTAAAGGATGTCGAATTCTACCTCGCGAAAGGGGGGAGCCACTTTGTTTTTTACAACCTTTACCCGAGTTCGGTTACCAATTACCTCTTCGGAGTTTTTAATTGCGCCTACCCGGCGGATATCCAGCCGTTGACTTGCATAAAACTTAAGAGCATTTCCTCCGGTAGTAGTTTCCGGATTACCAAACATGACGCCGATTTTCATGCGAATTTGGTTAATGAAAATGACGCAGGTTTGACTTTTGGAAATAGTGCCCGTGAGTTTGCGCAGTGCCTGGCTCATAAGTCTAGCTTGGACTCCCATATGTGCATCGCCCATTTCTCCCTCTAGTTCGGCTTTGGGAACCAAGGCGGCAACTGAATCTACCACTAGTATGTCGATGCCTCCCGAGCGTACGAGCATTTCGGCAATTTCCAAAGCTTGCTCCCCGGTATCTGGTTGACTAATGAGCAAGTCGTCGGTACGCACTCCTAATTTTCGTGCATAGCCGATGTCGAGAGCATGTTCGGCGTCAATATAGGCAGCTACTCCGCCCAGTTTTTGTGCTTCGGAAACGATATGCAGGCACAGAGTAGTTTTTCCAGAGGATTCTGGACCATAAATCTCAATAATACGGCCTCGCGGAACGCCTCCTACTCCCAGTGCAATATCTAATGAGATGGAGCCAGTAGGAATAGATTGAACGTCTTTTACTAACGCTTCTTCATTTCCTAGCCGCATTATGCTGCCTTTTCCAAATTGCTTTTCGATGGCGGCAACGGCTAAATCAATGGCTTTTTCTTTCTCTGGCAATACGGGCATAGATACTCCTATGATGAGGTGGGCGGCAGCGTTTTGCCTGTACAAACGTTTAGTACAAACAGATTAGGGGTTCAAGCGAATTGATGAGGCGGCAGAAAAAAATTCCAAGTGATTCGGTCTGTCGAGTACAGGCGGACGACAATAATAATTTTACCTGTCTTTGACTTACAATGGAGATTACAGAAATGATTCGCATAGTGGTGACCGGAGCCGGAGGTCGAATGGGAGGCTCTATTATTCGTCTAATAAGCCAGGCGGACGATTTGAATCTGGTAGGAGCAATCGAGCGACCAGAAAGCGAATTTTTAGGACGAGATGTAGGAGAAATGCACGGGGTGAAAGGCATCCAGGTTCGCGTAGAGACGGATTTGTTGGCCGTATTGGCCCGAGGGGCGGACGTAGTAATCGATTTTTCCTCGCCAGAGGCTTCGATTAAAAATGCAGCTATTTGTGCTAGTTGCGGTGTGGCTTTAGTGGTGGGCACTACTGGCATGCAGGCTTCTGCCATTCAGGAGCTAGAAAAAGCATCTGCTACTACTCCGGTGCTGTTTTCGCCAAATATGAGCATGGGGGTGAACTTAATGTTTGCCTTGGTGGCAGAAGCAGCTAGGGTTTTAGGAGAATCGTTCGATCCAGAAGTTATGGAGATTCACCATCGACATAAAAAGGATTCGCCTTCCGGAACAGCTTTGCGTCTTGCCGAAATAGTCGCCAAGGCCCTAAAGCGCGATCCTGCCAGCGACTTGCGACTTGCGCGTGCGGGAATGGTGGGAGAACGTACCTCTCAGGAAATTGGTGTTCAGGCTCTTCGGGGAGGCGATGTAGTTGGTGAACATACCGTGTACTTTATTGGCCAAGGGGAGCGTCTAGAGATAAGCCATCGAGCTACTAACCGTGATCAGTTCGCCCAAGGCGCATTGCGAGCAGCACGATTTTTAAAGGGCAAGGCGCCGGGTTTCTATGACATGTCAAGAGCCATGGGATTGACCGTGTCGTAGTGGAATTGCGGAATATGCGTGTCTTTCTGGGCTTAGGGTCAAATTTAGGGAACAGAAAAAAGAATTTGCTCCAGGCAGTGCAGCGGCTGGCGGTTAGACCAGGAATTGAGGTGAAGAAGCTGTCGTCCATATACGAAAGCGAGCCTTGGGGGCCGCCTCAGCCTTGTTTCTTAAACGCAGCATTGGAAGTGCAATCAGAGCTTTCTCCATTGCAACTATTGGCCGAGGTCAAACTAATCGAACGCGAATTAGGGCGTTTTCCTGGGGGGGTGCTTTGGGGACCACGCACTCTCGATATCGATTTGCTCTTGGCGGACCGAATTGTTGCTGAACCTGCCTTGCTGGTGCCTCATCGATACCTGCATAAAAGAATATTTGCGCTGCTTCCTTTATGCGACATTGTTCCAGGGTTGATGCATCCGGTGTTTGGAAAATCAATTGAGGAACTGCGGGCTGAATTAGAGAATGAAGGGATTCGCAAGGTGGGCGAGTTTGGCATTTAATCGCAGGCTTGGCTGCTAGTTATAGGAATTTTAAGAGAATACTCGAATACTTTTAGGAGAGCGTTGGTGCCCAGCGTTGACGAAAAGCCGAACATCGGGCACGCTTCAGTCGTATCGAGGAGACCAAGATGTCCGGATGGAAAAAAGTCAAGAATTTGTTTTGGGAAGGCTCTTCGTCATCAAGTGAGCCAGTTCTAGCATCCTCTGTAGTTACTGGAAATGAAGAGGCAGATGAGTTGGGGGATGATGAATTTGCGGCACTATTATCAGGAAGTGAATTTGCGGTTCCTCCGGGACCGGCCGATCTTGTTTCTGCAGAAACCATCGAAATAGCTACCGACGAAACGGGGGAGGTAGTCATTGATTTTCAAGAGCAGTACGATTTGGCGGGAATTCCTAATACCGATGAAGTGGAACAGTTAGAATCATTTTTGAGCCGGTTGGACGCTTCGCTTCCCCAAGGATCAAAAATCGCTGCCGCGGAAGCATTTTTAGGAGCCATTGGAAAAGGCCGAGAAGCAGTTTTAGAGGATGCGGAACGTAAGATTAAGCGGGTGCGAGGGTTGATGAGGAGCAAAGAGGAAGAAATAGCCCGAGCCCTTGAGCAGGAACAAGCAGAAATCGATATATTAACTCAAAAAATCGAAGAGCATCGCCAGAGAATGGAAAACATTAATCGCTCTTTGGAAGGGCTGCGCAAAGCTTGCTTGGTAGAGGAATCACGCTTACAGGCTGCTCGGGAATTTTTTGGAAAGGTGGTTTCCAACTCGACCTAAATAATACAACAATATCGCTATTAAGGCAGGTCAATTTACAAACCCGCCCAAGTTGTCCAATGGGATCGACGGATCGTGGACGTTGAGTTAGGAGGATTAAGATGAGCGTAGTGGGAAGGTTTATGAACTTCGTAAAAGGGCTGTTCTGGCAAGGGCAACGTAGTTTGGAACAGTCTAATCCAGAAGCAGTTTACGAGATGGCCATTAACAAAATGAAAGACCAATATCAGAAAATGCAGACCGCGGTAGGCCGTTTAGCTGCCGAGCGCAACAAGCTTAGGTCAATGGTGGAGCAGAAATCCAAGCAACTCAGACAGGCGGAAGAGGAATTAGAGGGCGCCTTAAGGGAGGCTGAGGCCGGAAATGTCGAGGCGCAAGAATTGGGCGAAGACCTACTAAACGAAAAAGAGGCGCTGGACGGAGAGTTGAATCACCTGCGTTCCGAGTTGGTTAATTCCGAAAAAATGGTGTCCGATTATTTGGTTAAGCTACGTGATTTAGAGTCGCGCACTAAACAAATGGGTTCCAAACGCGACGCAATGATCGCCAAGTTACAGTCAGCTCAGGCGCGCAAGTCCTTTAACGATATGATGAGTGGAATGAGTACCGCATCCGAGGAGGGGGCAGTTGCTGATATCGATAAGTATATTGATTCGGTTGCAGCGCAGGCAGACATTTCTGACGAAATGTCGGGAGCAACTCGCGACGAAAAACGGCGTCAGCTTCGAGAAAAAGTGCGAGTAAGTGCTAGTAAATCAAAATTTCAGGCCATGCTAGAAGCTCGCCAACAAGCAGGCGCTGATTCTTCAACTTCCGGCGTGCGCGCGACCGAAAACAAACCAGGAATTGGCTAGCTAGCTGGTTAACTGTCTGTAGATGCGAAAAAACTAATGCGTCCATTCTGCTGGTTTTGTTGGGAGATTGCAGGAGGATTTAGGAGACATTGATGTCACAAAGTTCGAATGGGCGTCCCGGCCCACTGCTTAGAATTGGAATTCCATTAGTTATATTGGGAGCAGCGGGATATTTTGGTTGGGTGAAATTTGTTCAGCCGATTATTCAAGAAAAGTATAAAGAAAAAGCTTTGAATAGCTCTACCTCGTTAAGCGGTAAAAAATTTAAAAAAATTATTAAGATTGCGGGTGATCCCTGGTCAGGGTACAGCACTTTTCGTAATGAACCCCGCTTGGCTGAGGAGCTAGCAAAGTCCGAAATCGGAATTGATTATATTGATGACGAAAAATATTACGATCAATACGAGCGGATGAAAGCATTGGCTGATGGCGAAATAGATATTGCATTAACTACAGTAGATGCTTTTCTTCAACATGGAGCAAAAAATAAAAAAGATGGCATTTACCCTGGAGTTATACTTTGGAATATTGATGAATCCAATGGTGGTGACGCCATATTTTTGCAAAAAGGAAAAAGCAGTTTCGACGAAGTAAAACGAAGCGATAGAGTTTGTTATTCCACCGGCACCCCCAGCGAGCATCTTTGGGATTTCGCTAGTCTTTCTTTTTCAGCACTCGAAGACCTTTCTACCGATAACGGCGTGGTGGCAAAAGATTGTTGGGAAAAACTAAAGCAAGGAAAGGTGCAAGTAGCGGTGCTCTGGCAGCCTTTTACTGCTTTGGCGGAGAAAGAAGGATTTCCTAAAGTTTTTGCTACCGGTGGGCAAGCCGACGACGTAATTATAGACGTTTTAGTAGCTAACCGTGACTTTGTAATTCAGGAAAGAGAAACGTTGCAGCAATTAGCCAGCGCCTATTTCAAGGTTATCGGCAACTATGGAAATGACCCTGCTGCCCATGCTCAATTTATTACTGCTGATTGTGGGGCAGACTGTGGAGGGGAAACCAAGCTGGGTGAAGCAGTTCTTTCGGGTATTGACTTTTTGAACTATGAAGAAAATGCCTGTTTATGGTGGGGGCAATGCGGCACTCCTGCCAAAATGATGGAGCGTATTACCAAAACCGGAAGATTACTAGTTGCAAAAAACAAAGTGAGCGCATCGGATTTACCTAATGCGTCCAATATTTTAAATGATAGTTTTCTAGTTGCAATAAAATCACGACTAGAAGAAAAAGCGAGATTAGCAGCGGAAGTAGCAGGAAAACAAACCGAAGTACGTGCGCCTAAGCTGAGTGTAAAGGAAAAAACTTACTCCTATAACGCAGAAAAAGCTAAGCACGATACTACCGCCGATGTGGGAACTCTAAAACTTCCCAATATTTATTTTGGCGATGGTAAATGGTCTTTAGATGCAAACGGGCGGAGCATCGTGGTGGGAATTGCTGAGCAATTAAAAGGATTTCCAGCTCTTTGTGTGCGCGTTTATGGACATACTAGTTCAAGTGGGAATGCCGCTTTGAATAAAAGGTTAAGCGAAGCGAGAGCCAAAGCTATTGTGCAGGTGTTGCACGAAATTGATAGTAAGGCCTTTCCTGATTCGAGATTTGATGTTCGCGGTTTTGGCTCTGAGCGTCTGGTGTTGAAAAACGGAGCAGAAGACGCTGATGCTAGTCGGCGAACAGAATTCCGTCTTTTTAATTGTGGGGATAGATAAAAAGGTTCCTACTTGGATGTGGACGTGACCTCTCCTTATATTCCTGGTTGGCGTGAGCGCTTGAAGTCTTGTTTTCGCTGGCGCCAACGGTTTTTACATGTATTTGGTATTCCCAGCGCTCTGGGAGCAGCTATTGCAGTAGGAGGATCATCCGCACTGGGGTCCGATTTGGGTATTGCCTTGGGGGGGTTTGTAGCGGGTTTAGGAGTGGTTCTGTATGGCTATTACGTAACCGCTGGATTGGATCAAAATCTAGTAAAGCAATTACAACAAGAGGCATCAAAGCAGGTACAGGACAAGTCCACCCGTGAGCTGGTAGGTATTTTACAATCAGCAGCTCCGGAAGTGCGTTTGGGGTTGGAAAAAATTCTCTATCATCATCGCACCATTGAAGCAGTTTTTTTGGATGGAATTGATGATTCAGTAGAAGCCATGATGCAATCCTCTCGGCCGGATTTAGCAGATTTGCGCGACCGCGCTATTCAGTTAGTAAAGCTGCATGGCAGGTTGGAACGTATCATTCAAGCTTCTGACGGAGCTTGGCTGGAAGCTGAGCTTCAACGTATCCAAGAAGAAGAAAAGCGGACCGAGCCGGGAACGGTGCGCGATGCGCTGCTGGAAGCCAAAGAATCTACCGAACGTACTCTTCTAC
The DNA here is from genome assembly GCA_050288705.1 of Myxococcales bacterium. GTDB lineage: Bacteria > Myxococcota > Myxococcia > Myxococcales > UBA5297 > JBNKEI01. Next base: position 78,639 of record JBNKEI010000033.1, on the reverse strand, counting down.
AATGGCGGGCAGCTAAAGATAAAAAGAAGCAAATTGGCTCGGTGCTTACCGTAATCGAAAAAAATTTGCAGGAATTCAAACTGGCCATGGAATTACGCAAAGCCGACGTAGCCATAGGCGGAGTTGCATCGGTAAGCGATGTATCGGAACTGCAAGCCAGATTAAGGGCAGCGGGAGAGGCTTGTGATGAAATTGTTGGTAATAAGAATTCGCGTAGAAATCGCGTATCTCGAAGGACTAGGTCATGACCGCTAGTCAAGCCACTTATACTCCTTGGGCGCAAGCTTTTCGCGATTCTTATTCCCGCTGCGAATCAGCTTTTTTTGTTTTGCACAACAATATTAGTGATCTCTTTCCACTTGGGGGAGAGTATGTGAGTGGCCGCGCTTATGTAGAAAGTATGTTGCTAAAAAGCGGATTCATTATTGTGTATTACGACGTATCAAGAGGAATGCGCTTTCAAAACACTAAGGACGCGGAAGAATTTGTTGGTTTAGCCAACCAAAATCTTCCGCCCGGGCAAAGAATAATTCGTAGTGTTTTCGATTTTCCTAAGGAGAGTATTCGCGCATTGGCGTTTATTGAAGCTTTTATTGTAGGGATTGAGTGTTCCCAACGCCCGGTTGCCCTAGTGCTTGATTATGCCGAGCACTTGGCGCCAAATGGCGATCCCCAATCGATGACCGAAATTGATCGTATTAATACGGTTACTTTGCAGCGGTTCGCGCAAATGTTTTACGAGCGGCTGCAGGACTCTGGGGCAAGAAAGGCAGTTTGCTTTGCCTTTACTTCGCAAATACATAATCTTCACCCCGATTTGGTTAGAAGTGAGCTAGTAACAACTATTGATGTTCCTCGTCCTACTGCGGAAGAACGAGCACGATTTCTGCGTTGGCAACAGGCTAAGCTGGTAGTGGAAAATGGTGAAAGCCTGGCAATGAACATTACCGAAACGCAGTTAGTGGAATTGACTGCTGGGCTAACTTTAACAGGAATCCGGCATTTATTTTTGCGTGCGCTTCACTCTGCGGAGCGCATCTTGACCATTAATTACGTTAGCGCGCGGAAAAGAGAATTAATATCCCGTGACAGCCGAGGAATGTTGGAAATTCTTTCTTCCCATCATGGCTTGGATGCAGTAGGTGGAAACGACGCTATTAAATCTTTTTTGAAAGACACTGCTCAAGATTTGCGGGATGGTCGTCCAGACGTCCCAGTGGGAGTGGTTTGCCCTGGCCCCAACGGTGTTGGTAAGACTTTTATTGCCAAGGCGTTTGTTCATGATGCGGGAATAAATGCAGTGTCCTTGCGCAATTTTCGAGGAATGTATGTAGGGCAGACTGAAAGTAACCTTGATACTATTTTTAATATTTTAAAAGCCATGACCCCCAATATTGTGATGATCGATGAAGCTGATAAGACTCTGGGTAATGAGCGCAGCGACGCCGGCAACAAAGTCGATGAGCGGGTTTTTGGAGCCTTTACTGCCTTTATGGGTGACCCGGAATACCGGGGAAAAATTTTTTGGATGTTATTGACGGCGAGGCCATTCAATTTGGCGCCCGATACTGGTCGCCCTGGCAGGGTGGAGGAGCATTTGCCAATATTGGCTCCGGAAACCTTTGCCGAAAAAAAAGCAGTACTGAAAGCGGTTTGTGAAAGTTGTGGAATTCGATTGATTTCGCTGGAATCTGCATCGTTGGCCGCTAGTCCGCAGAGTACTAATATGCCAACTGACGATGAGTTAAAGAAACTGTTTGCAGTCCTCGGTTTTTTTACCCCCGCAGCTCTGGAGCTTATTGGTAATCGTTCGCGAAGACGAGCCCGTCGAGCTAGCGGATTTGCTCGAGAAGATCAAAATGTAATTGTTGATTTGCGAGTTTTTATAGAAGAGGCCGAATCTTTTGTTCCCGAAGGATCGATGCTTAAACAGCAACTACAAACTCTGGAAGCAGTTCTTTATACCAACCATTTGAATTATCTGCCCGAGCCATGGAAAAGCCGCTTGCGTGACGATGTTAATGGCCTCTCTCGCGAGCGTGAAGAGTTGCTCGGCCTGGTTGCTTCTCTGTGACTTGGGCGCGGGTGAGAAATTGTTGTAATCGACCCACTAATTATCAAGTAGGCTAGGGCGGGTTGCTCGTTTATTTATTTTTTTAAATGCCACTGTTTCTGATAATTATTTGTACCCAGGATTAAACTCCGAAGCCTAGAGTTGTTGCGATGCTCATTTCGTTTGAAAATAATTTTTCGGTCACTTGAAGGAGCCCCATGCCTTTGCTCTTTATCATTAATGGTCGTTTGCTTGATCCCGCCTCGGGCAAAGATGCCACTGGTCATCTGCAAATAGATGATGGCAGGATTACTAAAATTAGCGGACAGCCTCTGGAAATTTCGGAGTTTTCCCAGGCGCAGGTAATCGATGCTACCAATTGTTGGGTGGTTCCCGGGCTAATCGATCTTCATGTGCACTTGCGCGAGCCAGGAGAAGAATACAAAGAAACTGTGGCTAGTGGTGTTACGGCGGCAGTGGCCGGCGGCTTTACCGCCATTGCCTGTATGCCTAATACCAAACCAGCCAACGACCATCAGGGAGTAACCGAACTAATTCTCCGGCAAGCACGTAATGCCAATTTGGCGCGAGTCTACCCTGTTGGAGCTATCAGTAAGGGTTTGAAAGGCGAACATCTTGCGGAGATAGGAGACTTAGTAGCTGCTGGCTGTCGGGCCATATCTGACGACGGTCATCCAGTTATGAGTTCGGCACTAATGAGACGGGCATTAGAATACGCCAAATGTTTTCAAGTGCCGGTTATTGCTCACGAGGAAGACCTAAGCCTAGCAGGAAAAGGTGTAATGAACGAGGGTCCAATGGCTACTCGTCTAGGACTACCGGGAATTCCTTCTGCGGCGGAAGAATCAATGGTAGCACGAGACTTGAGCCTGCTGGAAGTCACTGGTGGCCGGCTTCATTTGGCGCATCTTTCCTGCGCTGGCTCTGTACGCTTGCTTCGAGACGCCAAAAAACGAGGGTTGTCGGTTACTGCCGAGGCTGCCCCTCACCACTTCACTTTGACCGAAGAAGCAGTAGCTGATTACAACACTTATGCCAAGGTTAACCCGCCTTTGCGAACGCCATGCGATCGTCAAGCAATTATTGATGCTCTAGCCGATGGCGCCATTGATGCTATTGCCACTGATCATGCGCCGCACGCCACTATGCAAAAAGAAGTGGAGTTTGAAGCGGCTGCTAATGGGCTTGTGGGGTTGGAAACGGCCGTACCGTTGAGTTTAGAATTAGTGAGAATAGGGATGCTTTCTCCCTTGAGAATGGTAGAGCTGCTTTCCACTGGGCCAGCGAAAGTGCTGAATGTTTCTGGGGGAGTTATGGCTGAAGGTAGCCCGGCAGACGTCACCGTAATTGACCCCCATTGTCAGTGGCTATGTGCACCTGCTGAGCTGCATTCAAAGAGCACCAATACTCCGTTTTTGAATCGCAGCCTGAAAGGAAAAGCAATCTATACAGTTGTTGGTGGTCGGGTAGTCTATTCCTATCGATAATTTACATGGAGTTCCATGGGGTTTAACGTGTACGATGCTCAGTTAGAAGAGGTGATCGCTTTTGTCGGAGGAGCACGATTTAAAGAGCAGCTTTTGGCGGCAAAGGCAGAATATTTTGCGTCCACTGGCGAAATATTCGAAGATGATCGTTCTTTTGAGATGCGCATGGCTGGTTTTATCGATTTTTTTATTTTTGATTTTCTTCTTTTAGAGGGCAAAACCCCTGCACAACTTTTTTTGGAAGAGTTTACGACCAGGGTATCAAATGTATCGAGGATATCAGACGAAGAGTGGGAGGTATTTCGCGGTTTCACCAGAACTCTGCATTCGCTATATGAAGTACAAAAGATAACGGTGCCAACGATTAGGTTGCGCGATTGTTTCACCGATCAGGATATAAATGTTTTTGAACGTCGAAAAGCAGTGGGGCTGCGCAAAGGGGACCTGATTGAGGCCCGACTTGTTCCTATAAAAGGAAATTACATGTTTTCGCCAGCGTTTTGTTATCATCCGCCGGAAGCAAAAAAAAATATCATTAGAGAAATTATGCTCATAAAAGAACAAGCTGGTTGTTTTTCTTATAAAACCCAACGCGCTTTTATTTGGCTGCTTTCAAATATGCACTTAAAATATGAACGTTATCGTAATGTTGCGGTAAAAGATGTTTACTCTTTTAACTCGTCGGGAAAGAAAGCCACTTAATCAAAACTAATATGCCTTGGATTTGCCAGAAGGGGTTTTAAAATGCACAAATTGTTTTACTGGGTAGCTTCTATTTTCGGGGTACTACTCGCTGGTGGCATTTTTGGCTGTGATTCGCCGGAAAGTGAAAGAAGACCGGTTTACAGCTATCCCGGCTGTGTTAATTCTGTTTTGCAATGCGAAGGTTTAGATGCTTTTCAATGTGCAATGAATGAGATTACTATTAAATATGCGTCCTGCAATGCTCCGGCTGATTGCCTTCCCGTGGAGCTAGAAAGTAATTCCTCTATTCAGTTTTGTAATAAAGCCTTAATTAACTCTGCGAATTTGGAAGCTTTTAAATATGAGGCCAAAGTAGAAATGAATCGCTATGCTCCGGTTAGTCGGTGCATGGCTGACATATTTTGCCCACGGTGTCCTCCTGAATCTAAAGAGCCAGACTGTTATGTGGTGCCAGACTGTGTAAATAACTTGTGTACCTGGAGAGAAGGAAAAGTTCCTCCTGATCCTGACGATACAAACGGGGGGTAAGTGATTTATCGAGCTATGTTCATGGCAACCTTCTAGCGTTCCCTGTTGATCCTTGCGTCGCTCGACTGCTGCTCTTGACTCAAATTAGGTATATACTAGTATATACGCAGGAGGTTGGAATATGAGGACCACACTATTCAAAAGTGGAAATTCGCTTGCAGTTAGAATTCCCCGGGAATTGTGGCCGGCAGTGCCGGGAACCGCAGTGGAACTTTTTCGCGAAGGGGACCACCTTGTGGTGAGACCAGCAGAAGGTTCGCTCGAACAAGTTCTAGAGGTTTTTTCTGGTTTCGATCCCGATTACATGGCACAGGGAAGAGAGGAAGGGATGGAACCGGAGCGCGACTGGTGAACTACATTCTTGATACTAACATTTGTATCTACCTAATGAAATATCAGCCTCCTTCGGTTGTGCAGCGATTTAAGAAACTGCGTGTGGGCGATGCAGGAATATCTACAATCACCTTAGCCGAGTTGGAACATGGCGTTGGTAGCGAGCCCAAGCTAGCTACTAAAAGGCGTAATCAATTGGACAGACTCCTGCAACTCCTCCCTGCCTTGGAATTTGATGCTTTGGCGGCACGTAGCTACGGTGATTTGCGCATTAAAGGTGTCCATCTTGGCCGTCATCGCTTTGATACGCTCATTGCTGCGCATGCAATTTCGCAAAAACTAATTCTGGTAACCAATAATATGAAAGATTTCTCTGGAATTGAGGGTCTGTTGGTAGAAAACTGGGTCATCGAATTATAGCTGAGTGCGAGGGATGGTTCGCATCGAGCGCACAAAGGTACTATCGACATAACCTCTACTTGGGCTCGGGCCGACGTGGTCAAAACGGCCACGGTTGTCGACGTTTTTTGAGCGTAAGCTTCGGCATGACACCTACGGGAGCGCGTTGCAAAAAACTATTGGCTATGCGCTTCTGCCTTACATTTCGCAGCGTACAGTAGTGCCTGCCCCCCAATTCATGCAGAAGTCGCCATCGCCGTCTCCGCCGTCAAGCGTATTATCTCCCCCGGCTCCGTCTAAAGTGTCGTCGCCATCTCCGCCGTCAAAAGAATCGTTGGCCGTTCCCCCAACCATTTCGTTGTTCTTGCTATTGCCGGTGGCCAAACAGACATAATTCGCGGTAGGGCAAAGTAGTCTTTCTACGTCGTCTTTGACGTTATCGTTTTCGCCGGTTTCTCCGTCATTAGCTTCTGTACCGTCCATGGTAACCGTCAAACTGGCAGTGCGCGAGGTGTAATCCACGGTGTCGGTGCCGGTTCCGCCATGGAATTCGTCGCTTCCATTGGAAACAGGGCCCTCTTCAAGAAAAGTGTCGTCGCCCGCTTCTCCCGCGAGAGAGTCGTTTCCGAGCCCTCCGTAAATCACATCACTCCCCGAACCCCCTTTAATAATGTCGTTACCTCCTAAACCCCAAATGGTGTTATCGCCATAGTTGCCAGTGATGGTGTCATTGGCCGAGCCGCCTTTAATATTCTCCACATCAGAGAGAATTCGGTCCTTTTCGTTTGACTCTCCCGAGCTGGCTAGGGCGCTGTTAATGGTTACAGTTAAAGCTCCGGTACGAGAAGAATAATCAACTAAATCAATGCCCGCGTTGCCATAAAAACTGTCTGCTCCGTTGGGGCCGAGGCCTTCTTCCATAAAAGTGTCGTTTCCATCACCACCGTACAGAAGATCGTTATTCGCCTTGCCGTAAATAATGTCGTTGCCTCCATTGCCTTTGAGCAAATTGGAAGAATTATTTCCGGTAATGGTGTCGTCTCCGCTTCCTCCATAGGCATTTTCAAAAGCTGAGTCCAAAATGTCGTTCTCACCGCTTTGTCCAGAGTTGCTCACTCCGTCGAGCACAATAGTTACCGAAGCAGTTCGCAACGAATAGTCTACGGTATCAGTGCCGCTACCTGCGGACATGAAATCAGCGCCGTTGGAAGAGCTGCCTTCCTGAAAATAGTCGTCGCCTTCTTCTCCGTATAGGGAATCATCGCCTAATCCTCCCTGAAGGGTATCGTTTCCTTCCCCAGCATAAATAACGTCATTGGCTGACCCTCCGATAACAGTGTCGTTTCCTGGGCCGCCATAGATGGTTAGGGCTACGTCATAGGCGCTGCTTCCGGTTCCATATCCACCGGCTGCGGAGAATCGGTCATTTCCTTCAACTAAACTAAAAGTAAAAGGGGGCACCGTTCCGGAAAAAACTACGTCTGCATAATTATCGGCATTAAGGGCTATGGAGGTTACCGAGCCAGATTTTCCTAAGGTAATGTAATCGGCGCTGGTGTAGCCGCGGATTTTGAAAGCGTCATTTCCGCTGGTTCCTAAGTTAACAGTAATACCAGGAGAGGCATAGCTGCCAGTGCCAAAAATTCCCGGTATAAAATCAAGAATGACGGTTTCATCTCCGTCAGTGGTTTCTGCGGCAATGTTTATGGTGCGAGTGTTGCCAGTGGTTGCAGTAGTGCTAGAACCAGTACAAGTTTCTCCATTCAAAAAAAATGTTCCCGAGGAATTACGAAAAAGAACTGCTGTTTCTCCGCTTTGCAGGTTTACCGTAATGGTACCGCCATTAGTGGAAGACCAAGAGCAGGCGCCATTATGTAGAGGGTTGAGCGGCTGTTCTAGTTCCGTTATTCCGCCAGACTCATGAAATGGAAGAGTGGCTTTTTTTTCGGGAATAATTTCTGGTTCTCCATTGCAAGCAGCCAAAGAAAAAAGCAACAGGAGAGAGCTGATCTTACTAGCCAGTGAGATCAGGGAATAAAGAAATCGGTCCATGTTCTCTCCTAAGACAAAGGTTTGAAAAAAGGCGAAGCCCACCTTAGGAGGCGGGCCTCGCGTATTGCCGACGAGCTATCTCGTCGGCGGCCGCGCAAGGGGGGGCAGTGCTGCGCGGCTTGACTTCCGCTATAGCTCGCAACCAGTCTCGGTGCCTGTGGTGCCGGTGGGACTACTAAAGCAGACATCACCGTCACCGTCACCGCCAGCGAGCCAATTGTCGCCAGCGCCGCCGTCTAAGATGTCATCACCGTCGCCGCCAGTTAAGACATCATCGCCGTCGCCGCCAGTAATCTCATTTCTCAGGGCATTACCGGTTACAGTGCAGACGTAAGAGCCAGTGGGACAATTGAGTCGCTCTACGTCATCCTTTACATCATCGGTCTCGGAGCTTTCACCGTCGTTAGCTGCTGCGCCGTCCATGGTTACCGTTACTGCCGCAGTACGCGAAGTGTAGTCCACCGTATCGACACCAGTTCCACCGTTAAAGGTATCAGCGCCATTGGTTCCCGAGCCTTCTTCGTAGAAGGTATCATCGCCGGATCCGCCAGTCAGAACATCATCGCCTAAGCCGCCATAGATAACGTCCGCACCGGAACCCGTGTCGATGGTGTCATTGCCTGCGTAACCCCAGATGGTGTTGTCGGAGCTGCTTCCAGTGATGGTGTCACCAACAGTAGATCCTTTTACGTGCTCTACCGTGGTCATGATGTTGTCATTCTCGCCGGATTCACCGTCGTTCGCAGTGTTGTTAATGGTGATAGTTAGTGCTCCCGTTCGCGAAGTGTAGTCCACTAAGTCGCTAGTGCCGCCGTCGCCACTAATCACGTCAGAACCATTAGGTTCAGTGCCGTCTTCATAAAAAGTATCATTGCCATCGCCACCATAAAGACTGTCGTCTCCTGCTTTGCCGTATATGGTGTCGTTTCCTGCGTAACCATAAATTGTATTTGCTGAGCTGCTTCCAGTGATTACATCGGCAGCGCTTCCGCCTTTGACGTTTTCTACGTTAGTCTGAATATTGTCGTTTTCTCCGGAAACACCAGATGCGCCAGTACCGGTTATCGATATGGTTAGCGCGAGGGTGCGGGAAGAGTAATCAACCGTATCGGTATCATCGCCGCCAGAGAAATAGTCAGTCCCGCTATTAGAGCTTCCTTCGCCAAAAGTGTCGTTTCCGCCTTCACCGTATAGCGAATCATCGCCAGTGCTGCCGGTAATCAAATCATTACCAGTGCCGCCCTTTATGGTATCTGCGGCAGTACCGCCAGTAAGGGTGTCATTTCCTTCACCACCATAAATGGTGAGGGTCATGTCTACCGCATTGCCGGTTCCATAACCACCGCCCGCATAAACCCGGTCAGCGCCCGGGCCAGCACTGATCACAATGGTGTCTGGGGTATTAAGCATGACAACATCGGGATAGCTGTCAGTATTTGCCGCAATGTAGTAATAAGTATCTTTGCCCAAGGAATAATTATCGGCATTTTCACTACCACGTATTTTAACCGCATCAGTTCCACTAGTTCCTAAATCAATGCGAATACCAGTAGTACCGGCGGTAGTAGTACCCAGACCAAAGGTTCCAAAGGAGTAATCAATGATTACAGTTTCGCTTTCGTTAGCTGCTTGGGAAGAAATATTAATAATTTTAGTATTGCTGCTGGTTGCGGTAGTGCCCGAGCCAGTACAAGTCTGACTGTTTACAAAAATTGTGCCGGCGGTATTTCTGCTTACTATGGCGGTTTCCCCATCATCAACAGTAATCGTTACTGTTCCTGACCCCGTGGAGGCCCAAGTACAAGCAGCGGACAATGCGGTAATAGGCCGCGATAACTCATCGAGACCAGGATAATCGGCAGCTAATGGATCGGGAGCCATTACTGGAATTTCGTATTCTTCTTCTCCTCCTCCGTTACATCCGGAAAATACCAGGGCTAATGCCAAAAGACCGCCTAGCGGGGCATACCCAGAAATGTATCTGCGCATTTATTTCTCCCAAATGGAAAACCGCTATGTAACCATTACTCCAACAATGAATCCCATTTTCTTTCTCGGCGCGTTATTCAATTTTATTAAATATAAATTGGCGTACGATCGAAAAACCTTCTTTCTAAGGTGGGAATCGCTCGCCTATAACGAGACAGGGTGGCCGATCAGCATATTAAGATTTACGGTGAAGGCATGGCCTCCCTCCTTTTTTTATAAAAGTTGGTAACGAGGAGCACCGCTGTAGTAACAAGCTGATTAAAAAAAGCCGGCTCCTCAACTCACTAGTTATTCTGTTTTTAAAAGACAAAAAAAGTCATTGCATGCTTAGTGCCTAGATATGCATTTCTGATAAAAAGCGCGAATTCTCGGAAAAAATGCATTTTTCTTGTCTTCGGTTTTCTATCCGGCGCTGGGTAGGGGTGGGTAGAATCTGGTTAACGAGGCAAAACTACCGCTTGATAGACATTAACTCGGCAAGAAGCTGGTCAGCAGTGGTAACTGTTTTGGAGTTGGCCTGAAAATTTCGCTGAGCAGTAATCATACGAATAAACTCGCTGGCTAAATCTACATTCGATTGCTCCAGTGCTCCAGCAACAATGGCGCCTCGGGCACCTTCCCCGGCCGCGCCAATGGCGGGGTCGCCAGAGGCAGGGGTTTGCATAAGAAGATTGCCGCCCATACGTGTCAGTTTGTCGGTTGCGGAAAAATCGGCAATGGCTACTTGTCCCAAAGAACGAGTGAGGCCATTGGAAAACGCTCCGGTTACAATTCCTTGCGTGTCGATAGATATGCTCGAAAGCTCCCCGGAGCCATATCCGTTCTGATTTACAAAAGAGATGGAGGAAGCGTTGGCAAACTGAGTAATGCCGTCCAAACCGCTTCCTCCAGTGCTAGTTCCCGAGCCAAAGGAAAAAGAGAGCGATTGGGGACTAACTGCTCCTTGGGGATTGAAACTAGTGTTTTGGTTCTGGTCCATTAATCTTCCTTGCTCGTCGAAAGAAAGTGAGCCGGAAGCAATTTCCATGGGCATCCCCGGCATTCCGCCCTGAACACCTCCTCCGTCAGTTGCGGCATGAAACTCCCAGGTTCCGGGGCCATTGCGGCGAAAATAAATGGAAATCTGATGAGCGTTTCCTAACGAATCGTAAGCAGTGGAAGCCACCGAAAAATTAGAAGTCGCCGCGGCGTCGTTTAGGTCAAAAGGAACGGTAGGAATTTCGGCGTCGGATTGCAAATTAGCGCGTAGCTGAATAGTTGATGTTGGCTGAGGCTGAGTGGTGGCTTCGCCTACTAATAAGTCGCCCAAATTCGGTTGAATAGCGCCGGTAGAATTTGCCGGGTATCCTTGTACGCGCAGACCGTCCAGGTTGACTAGATACCCGTTAGAATCAAGAGTGAACTGACCAGCGCGGGTATAAAAGCTTCCTTGGTGGCCAGAGTGGGAACCATGTACTACAAATAGACCAGGACCATCAATAGCTAAATCAGTGGCTAAACCAGTGTTGGTTAAGCTTCCCTGAGTGACCATACGCTGCACGGTTTGCAGCTTGGTGCCTAGGCCACGCTGCCCGGAATTGGAGTTCAGATTTTGCGCTAAGGCGTCTTCGAAAGTGGCTCGACTGCTTTTAAATCCCACGGTGTTGGCGTTAGCAATATTGTCACCAATTACCGAAAGATCGAGGCTGCTGGATTCTAGGCCGGTAGCGCCGGAAAAAAGTGCGGTGGATAGACTCATGGTAGCTCCTTGCGTAAGAGAAGTAGGGGAAGAAGTATTGGGGGAAATGGAAATTAGCTGGGCTGAACCACTTCCGCTAAATCAGATAGTTGAATACGTCTAGTGCCTACCATTAGCTCCGGGTGGCCCTCTAGAAATGAAATACCGGTGATTCGATGCCGGTAGAGCTGCTTTACTGGTATATTGATTACTTCGTTACCTTTCTTTTTGGACCCGGTTAACTGTGAGTGGTATTCACCAGGAGGTAGGGGCGTACCTTGATCGTCCAAGCCGTCCCAAGTCATTTGTATATTGCCGGCCGCAAAAGGCCCTGCCCGGAGGGTACGCACGGTTTTTCCTTGGCTGTCAGTGATGGTAGCAACAACTTCATCCGCGGGAAGAGAGAGTTGGCCAAGAATTGATTGTTCCTCTGCGGTGCCTTCCAAGTTAATCTGGTCATTATTTAATAAAGCATCTTTTCCTACTAACGAGACCAATGCGTTCTGATTAGCGGTGTTCTGCGCTATTAGAAGAGAATCTAGGGAACGATTGGCCGATGCTAATTGTTCTAAGGTGGCAAATTGAGCTAATTGAGCAACAAAAGCTTGATTGTCCACTGGATTAGTGGGGTCTTGATTGCTTAATTGGGCCATTAATAATTTAACAAATTGGTCTTTGCCAAGATTATTGGAGCCCATTGCCGCACTGGCATTGGATATGTCGGAGCTAGATGAAGTCGAAGAAAGAGCAGACAATGCCATTGGGTTCTCCCTAATTTAAGTCGGCTTGGAATTCAAATCTATTCGAAACCCTTTCAAAACCTGGGCCGAATCCCTCACCCTAACCCTCTCCCAGAGGGAGAGGGAATGTAAGGTTCCCATTGGGAAGAAGTATCTCTCTAATTTCCCCTAGAGAGAGGGTCAGGATTAGGATAGCAACCTGCCAAACAATTGACATTGGGCCTTTCTTTTCATTTTATTGACAGAGAAAGTTTTTCTGATCGGCAAGAATTACCCGGCGATGTTGGCCGCCAATTAATTCGACTGGTCGGTAGAAACTGCAGGCTTTATTGAATGGATTATCTCCAGATAAAGAACCTGGAGAATCGCCATGGTGGGAACAGAAAGAACCGCTCCTGCAAATCCAAAAAGTTCAGAAAGAAATAAAAGCCCTACTACCAAAGCTAAAGGATTTATACGTGCGGTTTTTCGGTAAATCAAAGGACCAATAACTTGGTTTTCAAATTGCTGGTAAATGACCAGAAATATAATGACTCCCAGTGCTTTGGGCCAACCGCTTTCTGTCAAAGCAATTAATGAAACCACTAGTGCGGTAAAAGTAGGACCTGCAATAGGAATGATTGTAGAGAACCCACTCAACAACCCTAGTAGCAAGAAAAGAGGTATGCCCATTATCGCCAAGAAAGTAGTTGTAGCAGTAGCATTTAACAAAACTACTAATCCCAAACCAAATATGTATCCACCAACACTACGATAGATATTATGTAGTACTTGTTGATAACGTTTCTTACTTTGGGGTAGCAACTGCTCCAAAACTCTTTGGAGAAACTTACGGCCAAAAACCAACATGAAAACAGTTAGAAAGAATACGGTTACTGCAAACAAAATCCAGGAAAGCACCTGAAACGCTGCACCCAACGCCGCATCTATGGTGCGGGTCAAAATGGTAGGAATCTGCTGCTTCAAGCGTTGTAATTGGTCAGCAAGATCAATTTCTCGGGCTACTCTTTCGAACCAGGGGGTATCCTGAAGCCGGTCGATGGCTTGAGGCACGAATGCAATGAAGTAACGGATTTGAGAAATTAAGATGGGGCCGGCGAGGGCCAAAATTCCGGCGACCAGCAAAAGGATAATAGAAAGTAGCAAAGCAATTCCCGCGGTCCTAGGTACACCCTTTCTGCCAAGACATTGCACTCCGCGGTCAATGGCCATGGCCAAAATAGCCGACCCATAAGTCAGGCCCAGCGCAAAGGGCGCATTAACTACTCCCCAAACCAGGCCCGCCAAAATTAGAATAGCGGCAGTGATTTGGAGGGCCCGAGGAATGCTCATGGGGACAAGTTGGCATTCTAAAGCATGGTTGGGGAGTATCTTTTGAGGCAATTGCAAAACCCCAGTTTTTCCGCTTTGGGCGAGCAAAGCTCGCCGTCGCTCTAGGGTATGCCCCTATATCCGACATCGCCGCTCCGTCATTCCCGCGAAAGCGGGAATCCAGTGGGCACGACTTTGTCAATCGATGATTTGGGGCCAAAGGTCAGCCCATCCAACGCCTCCATGAAATTCCGGTCTCCGAAAGAGCCTTCCTGGCCTACGACGCGATTTCAAGAAACCAAGAATCTGAGACTACTTACTCTCGTCCAACGACAATCGTAACGCCATCCAAAGCCTAAACCAAAGGTCAGATCGGAATGCAAGCTGGTCGTTCGACTGTGGCGCCCCCTGGATTCCCGCTTTCGCGGGAATGACGGAGGGCGTGGTGCCGGGTGCGTGGTGCCGGATATAGGGACACGCCCTAGTCGGGGCTCTCGTCCCAAACCCCATTTGCCGGCGGGTTTTGCATTTGGCTATTTTGAATAAGCTTATGGTGAGGAGCCGGAAGGAATAGTCAGAATTTCCGCCCCTTGGTCGGTAACTAGGACGGTATGTTCGAACTGAGCAGTCCGCTTCCCATCAGCAGTGACCGCTGTCCAACCGTCTTTCCAAACTCGCGATTCCCAGGTGCCTGCGGTAATCATCGGTTCTACGGTAAAGACCATGCCAGGCAGCATTTTTTGAGTAGCAGTTTCATCGAGATGATGAGGTATCTGGATGGAAGTATGGAATTTCTCACCAATTCCATGACCACAATAAGCGCGTACTACGCCGTACCCATGTCGAGAAGCGTGCGCTTCAATAACCCTACCAATATCCTTAATAGGGCGTCCGGGTTTTATCGCCTCGATGCCGAGCATCATGCATTCTTTAGTCACTCGGGCTAAACATTTAGACTCTTCATCTACTTGACCGACCAAAAAGGTGGCCGAACAATCGCCATGCATGCCTTCCAGAAAAATGGAGATATCCAGATTGACAATATCGCCTTCTTCCAAAGGACGGCTGTCGGGTATTCCGTGGCAAATCACTTCGTTTACCGAGGTGCAAATTGATTTGGGGAATCCGTGGTAGTTGAGAGTGCTTGGGTACCCTCCCAAGCGGATGTATTCCTGGTGGGCATAGGCATCAAGCGCATCGGTAGATATTCCCGGACAAACTTGAGAGCCAACTGTTTGCAGCACCATAGCGGCAGCTTTGCATGCGCGGCGCATGCGGTCTAGTCGCTCTCCCGACATTTTTTCGTCGACAGGAGAGTCACTAGGACTACCGCTTTTTGCGTAATCAGGCATAGGGATATGTTCAGGAACTTTTCTTCGTGGGCTTACCACTCCAGGCTGTACTGGCTTGTGTCTAAAAATGGCTTTAGTACGCTTTCGCGAAGATTCCTGATCCTGGGAAGAATGGCAGCGTTTATACTTTTTTCCACTTCCACACCAGCACGGCTCATTGGGGCCAGGTAGGCGTGAAGGGGGGCAAGAAAGAAATCGGTGAGAAGTCATTGATAAAAACCTAACTTAAAGAAAGAGCGTGGTTGACTCTTGAGCCCAAAGCCCCCTTTAATCTCTCTTGTGCATACAGTTCAATCAAGAAACGATGACTATCGACTAGAGACTCTTCTAAAAGGGTTTAAAGGCCGAAAAATTCTTGTAATAGGCGATCTGGTAGCCGATCACTACATTTTTGGTGAATCGGACAGGGTTTCTCGGGAGGCCCCGGTGCTGATTGTTCGCTACGAATCCTCCGAGGTAAAGCTTGGTGGAGCGGGCAATGCGGCTGCCAACTTGAAGGCCCTTGGCGCGCAAGTGACTGCTCTGGGCTATGTTGGTAACGATGAAATGGGTGGCCATTTACGCAGTTCGTGTCGCGAAGCTGGTATCGAACTTCTTTCACCTGAATCCTCACTTCCTACAGAGACCAAAACACGCATTTTGGCCGGTGGACATAACACTCGACGGCAGCAAATGTTGCGCTTGGATCGAGGGTGTGAAGGAGCCTATCCGGCCTCACTAGAAAACGAATTAGCAGCCATGGTGCGCGAATATGCTCGCCAAGCTGAGTCAATATTGATTTCTGATTATGGCTCGGGAGTGTTAGGAAAACCAGTGATTGCCGAAATACTGACCATTGCCAAAGAAGGAATTCCTGTTTGCGTGGATAGCCGGTATCAACTGGGTGAATTTGCGGGAGCAACCATACTCAAGCCAAATGAGCCAGAATTGGCAGCGTTGGCAGGAGTACGCGCCGATACTGAAGAGCGTTTTACACAAGCTATCCAAGTGGTGCAATCGCGGATGAACGGGCAATCAATGGTGGTTACTCGTGGGCGCTACGGGATGGCGGTAGTAGAGAATGGAGAAATTGAGTTTATTCCCGCTCATGGCGATCAAGAAGCGGTAGATGTAACTGGTGCGGGAGATACGGTGGGGGCTACCCTAGCTCTGGCTCTTTCTGCGGGCGCCGATCTTTCGAGCGCAGCGCAATTGGCAAACATCGCTGGGGCGTTGCAGGTTCTCAAATCAGGCACCGCCACCGTGTTCTATCAGGAATTAAAAGAAGAATTAGGGTAATGGCATGAGTGTGCACAAGATCGGGCGACTGGAGACCCTGATAGACTTGGTTGGCGCAGCGCGTAAGCAGGGAAAAACTTTGGCACTGGCTAACGGAGTATTCGATTTATTACACGTAGGACACCTACGTTATCTGCAAGCAGCAAAAACAATAGCGGATATTCTGGTGGTGGCCATAAACAGTGATGCCTCTACTCGCGCATACAAAGGGGAAGGGCGGCCAATTGTGCCCGAAGCGGAAAGGGCAGAACTGGTGGCGGCGCTGGCATGTGTAGACTACGTACTTTTATTTGATGAACCAAACGTTCGGAGAATATTGCGCGCCTTGCGTCCTGATTTTCATGTCAAAGGGACTGATTACTGCCAGGAAAGCATTCCCGAGCGAGAAGAGGTTCTGGCATACGGTGGCCAAGTAGCCATTGCTGGCGACCCCAAAAATCACTCTTCCACTGCGATCATTGACTGCCTTCGGGAAAAAGGTCTAAGTAAGTGAAAATTCTGATGTTGCTGTCCACTTCTTCCGTGACTGGACCAGCCCAGTTATGCCTAGAAGATGCTCAAGGCTTAAGGCAAGCAGGTCACGAAGTCATGTTTGGGTGTGATACTCGGCGCCCTGGAAACTATGTGGCGGCAATTGAGCAAGCAGGCTTTCCGGTAATGAAAGAGCTTACTCTTTGCCCCAAGCCTACCTTGAGAGAAATAGTGCGTGATGTAATTAGGCTGCGTAGCCGCTTACGGCAAGCCGATCTGGTGCATTGCCGGTTCGCCCACGACCATACTATAGCTTGGCTAGCTATGCTCGGGCTACGACTGCGTCCTACCTTAGTGCGATCGGCAGAAATCGCTCGGTCTATTCGTCCGGGGTGGTTTCGGGGAAGGGGATTGCGTACTGGAGACGGTCTAATAGTTTCCTGTCAGGAATACGCGCGCCAATTAAACGAATGTCACGGGATAGAACCCCAACGAATTCATGTTTTACCGGGAAGAGTAGACGCGGAAAGGTTCTGCCCTGGTGAAGAGAAATCAAAACGCGCCGAATGGGGAATTGATGACCAAGCATTAATCTTTGGAATAATCTCCCGTATTAAAGTGGAACGTCTTCACGAACAAATCATTCGCGGATTTGCGCGCGTTGCTGGTGAACTTAGTCAGGCGCATTTGGTAATCATTGGTAGGGGAGAATACGAATCGCCGTTACGAACGTTGTCAAAACAATGGGCATTGGAAAAGCGAATACATTTTGTTGGGTATCAAACCGGTGACCACTTGGTGGCTTCTTATCGGGCACTGGACGTAAAAATATGGCTGGCAGAAGGCAACGACGGTACTTGTCGGGCGGTTTTAGAAGCTATGGCCTGCGGCAAGCCGGTTATTGTAGCCAATCGGGGGGCAATGGCGGAACTAATCAGAGAAGAAAAAGACGGAATGGTGGTAGAGCCAAATGCGCGGCAGTTAGCCGAGGCCATGCTTCTTTTAGGAAAGAACAAAGCAATAAGGTTGGCCATGGGAGGAAATGCCCGAAAACGGGCAAAGGTTAATTTTGCTCCCGAGCGGCGTAATCAATTGTTGCTTAAGGCTTACCAAGAAATTATGCAGTGCAAAGATAGTTAAAAGCAAGAAAGTCTCCACCCCAGTAAGTCAAGCGCGCAAATCATCAGCGAGAGCCAAAACGAGCGCGAGCTTCTGCTAAAGCCCGATGAATTTCGTCTAAAGCTTTTTGGGAATCGAGTAGGTCTGACCGTTCCTTGGTAATTTCAGCAACTTGTTTGGCCAGGCGGTCTCTTTCTTCCGAAAGGGTATCTAGGGATAGTTGGCATCTTCGCAGCTCAATATTGCGTGCTTCTAGTTCGGTTGCTAATCGCTCTTCTTCAGTTAGAGTTTCCGCCAATTCTGCGTCGCGTTCAGCAAGTTTCTTTTCCAGTTCCTTGCGCAGTGCGGTTTCCTTTTCTACTTCTGCGCGAACGGCTCGCAACTCCACCAAAGCATCGTCTCTTTCGGTTTCTAGGCTGGCCATTTCTTTTCCTAGTTCCTCCATGAGCGTAGCGCGCTCATTAACCTCGTTGGTCATGCGGGTAGCTTCCGCAGTGCGCATGCGTGCTTCTTCGGCAGCTCGACCCAGATCGCTTCGCGCTTGTTCCAAATCTTTGGCTAGTGAAGTATTGAGCTGGTGAGCGTTTTCCAGCTCCTGGCGCAAGTGTCCTACCAGAGCAAGAGCCGAGCTTCGCGCTTCCGCAGGGGTTTGGGGAGTCGGTTCGGTGGGCTGAACTTTGGCAGTCGCTGCCTTAAGCCGTTCGCGCAGTCGTTCACGGCGCTCTTGCGGGTCGAGGGCAATTTCGGTGGCGCCTGTTTCCGCTAAGACTGTGGCTGACTGCGCGCTTTCAGACAAAGAATCATCTTCTTCTTGGTCGAAGTCCTCCTCATCCTCGATCGATTGCTGGGACGATAGCGAATCGGACGCCTCGCCAGAATCGTCTTGCTCGGCAGACATTTCCTCTTCTTCAAGGAACTCCTCTGGCTCTGGTGATCGAGAAGGTTCAGCAGTAGAGATTACAGTTCCCATTCTCAGCCGAGGTTTGGAACGAGAGACATTGGCGTCAAAAGCTTTGCGCATCGATTCCTCCAATTACAGCTTGCTTATCTTTTGCCGGCGGATACCGCGCGAGAAGTGGTTTTGGCTATCCCCAATTTTCGCATCAATTCGACAATTAACGACTGAATGTCCTTCGCCCCTTTGGATTCGGGATCGGCTAGAAAGACTGGCCGACCTTCACTGGAAGCCAAAGCAAACTTGGTGCATTGCCGAACCACAGTTTTGCACAAGAATTCACCGTAATGTTCTCGAAGCGCACTTTGCGCCTCTTTAGCGAGTTTGAAAGTAGCATTAAAAGCATTGATAATTATAAAAATATGGTCCAGTTGATGCTGTAAATCCAGCTCCAGGCCCTCTACAGTTTCGAAAAGTAGTTTTAATCCATGAAACGAGAGAAAATCAGCCAAAACAGGAACTAAAAGGTCATCGGAGGCCATCAAAGCATTCAGATTGAGTAGCCCAAAAGAAGGAGGAGCATCCATAACAATCAAATCGTATTGTTGAACTATTTGATTGACGGCATTACGCAGTTTAAACTCCCGACCGGCTAAAGGCATCAGCGCCAAATCAGCAGTGCTCATCGATAAATTGGACGGCACCAAATCTAGCTGTGGCATTCCCGAGTGTACAATGACTTGCGAAATGGGAATCCTTTTTACTAAAACGTCTAGTAAAGTTTGTTCGAACGATTCACCTTCTAGTCCCAAGCATTTGGTGGCGTGGCCCTGGCTATCCAAGTCAATTAGCAATACCCGGTATCCCATTTCTGCCATGCGGAAAGAATAGCTAGTTGAAATCGAGGTTTTGCCAGTACCACCCTTGAAATTGAGAAATAGCTGCCGGCGCGGCCCCAATTTGGGAGGCATTTTTTTCAGGCGTTGGCGCAAAGTCAGTATATCGATAGGCGAATATCGATCTTTGCGCAGGACTGCATGAAGATCTCTTAACTCAATGCTAAGTAGCTGTGCGGTGCGCCTAGGAGTATAAAAAATCTGGTCCATAAATAAGTCCTACGGCACAAAATACCGTTGGCCGCGCCGAACTAATTTGCCTCTCTGTAATAGCGAAGAAATCGAAGAGGCCACCAATTCTTGGTCTGCCTTCAAGTTGCGACGTAGCTCTTCCTGGCTTTGGCCGCGCAGAGCAGAATACACAATGTCGAGAATATCCGATTCTAGTTGCGGATGTGGCAGTGGGCTGGGAGCTGCAACCGTGCCCGATGAGGTTGTCGACAGGGTCGCCAATGGAGTTGCTGAGAGCGAGGTTGCATTCGCCGTTCTCGGTGTAGTCTCTGCCGTTGGTTGCGCTACTAGCCGGCGAATCTCGCGGCGCCTCCGGGAAGCATCCAGGTCAGCAACGGCGAATACTTGCGGCCCAAAAGAACGGGAAAGCCCCTTGGCAGCAGCCCGGCGCACAGTAACATCGTTATCATCTAGAGCTGAGAGCAACCAAGATTGAGCACGAGCGCATCCTACTGCCGCAAGACCAAGAGCGGCTACCCGGCGAACCGAAGCGTCTGCGTCCCCTGCGGCTTGCTCCAATACAGAAATAGCCTCATTCTGTCCGGCAGCAAGTACCGCAGCTCGGCGACGAACACGAGAGCTTTTGTCCTGCATAGCACGGGCAAGACACGATGGCCCTTGAAGGCGGAAAACCGCTTCCAATGCCGACAAGCGCACTTCAACCGAGGCAGAACCTAATTTGGTCTCCAGCAGGGGAAGAATCGAATTTTCTTTTGCAGCGGCACAGACTTCCATAAGAGCACAAACTACCTCTGGTGATTCCTCGGTGTTAAGTGCGGCGGCAATTGCCGGGAGGGCCGCTCGTGGACCTAACGACTTCAGCCTTTGAGCGGCACGCATTCGCGAAATACTGTCGGGGGCAGCCAGCTCTCGCAAAGAGAGGAAAAACAGGGTTTCTTCCGAGCGCGTTTCAAAGCGGGCGCGAATACTTAGGGCTTGATGCTCCTGCTCCCCAATACCAATTCTTCCTTGGGAAGCCATCAAGGTGGCAGCATCTTGAGTGGATCGGAAACCCAATACTCGCGGGGGAGCAGCAGAGGTCGGAGGCTTAGGAGAGGGATTTTCCAATGAAGCAGCGGTAATAGAGGCTGGTGCTGGGCATGGTGAGCCAGCGTCTTGATGTTCTGGTTGAGGTTCTTGGTCTTGCTGGGAAGCCTGAATGCAGGTGGTTGAAATCGCCGGCCTGACCGGTTGGAAAGGTGCATGCTGGTCGGAAACCGTAGCTCGAAGGTGAAGAACTTCCGAACGTAGCTCCGCAATGAAAGAAGCCAAATCAATGCCTTCATTCTCTTCACCGGCTCGCCTAATCTGTTCTGCTTCAATTAGGCGATCTAAAAAACGCTCTCGTTCTTGACGAGCGACCGCGGCATTTTCTAAAGCTTCGTCTCTTTCTCGTTTGGCCAAATTGGCGCGCGATTCCGAGGCTGCGAGTTCCTGGCGTAGCTGAATTTCTAGCTGGGTTGCTCTACTCTGCTCGGATTTTAACCGTTCAATCTCGCTATTAGCACGGCATAAATCAGATGAGAGCTGATCGAGGCGGCACTCAAAAAAAACTACCTTCTCCAATGCGCTTTTCAATAATGCTTCTGGGCGTTCCAGTGGTCTTCCCCTTGTCAAGTAATCGAGTTCCTTTTAGCAGGTCGGAAGCATAAGGGAAGAAGGGAATACTGACAACGACCTCGGTATGCTCGCCGGCTATTTGGGCAGACAGCATCTCCAGTAGTTACTAGGGCGTGTCCCCATCCATATCCGGCGCCACGCCCTCCGTCATTCCCGCGAAAGCGGGAATCACGAGTATTGGCGATAATTTAGTCCGAAGTTTTGCGTTCTTACCCGAGGAGATCTCTTGGCCTCCGCCAGCGAGCGGTAATTGTCGAGGATGAAAACGTCACGCAACTACGCTGCCGTTTGCAACACAGAAATGATATCGTGCAGGGCTTCACCGCCAAATACAAGGTCCATATCTCGTTGTACTATGAGTTGTTCGAGGACATGTTGACCGCAATTGGTCGTGAAAAGCAGCTAAAAAAGTGGCGTCGTGCGTGGAAGATGGGTCTCATCGAAAAAACGAACCCTGGACGAGCTGACCTTTGGCCCCAAATCATCGATTGACAAAGTCGTGCCCACTGGATTCCCGCCTTCGCGGGAATGACGGAGCGGCGATGTCGGATATAGGGACATGCCCTTGATTTTCCTGTGTCAATGTTGGGAAAGCTCCCCATGCCAAAGGCGCTCTTGATTACTAAATAATCCATCCACAAGACCCGAGGAGTTTTATGTGCGGAAAATCGAAAATTTTCCAAGCCGATTGATAGCCACGTTTTTGATTATACTTTTGGTTGTTGGGGGAGCAGGAGTATTCGCATTACTTAAACTAAATACTTCATCTATTGCTCGCGAAGCAGAAATAAACCGAGAAATGGAAAAAGTCGTTATCGCAGAACGGCTTCGGGCAGATGTAGAAAGAACTCTTGCTAGTGCGCGTGGCTTCCTACTAACTGGAAGCTCTTCCTTTCTGGCTCGCACACGCGAATCCGAAGCCCAAGTCTCTCGCGGGCTTATTCAAGTAAGGAGTGGAGTCGATTCTGTTCAGGGCACTCGGCTATCCAACCAACTGATAGCTTCTATTAACGTATACATTCAATCCTTAGATGAATTGTTATCTGCTAGAGAAAAGGGGGAAAATCTGGAAACCGTCAGCACTCGATTTGAAAATGAACTCCTACCCAAAAGAATAACGCTTGATCGAGATATAGATGCATTTCTTTTATTTCGCCAAGAGAGATTATCGATTGCTTTAAATGAAATGAGACAAGACGCACAAATTGCCGCTAGAATCGCGTTCATAGTCGTTATCACAAGCATTTTCGCAGGCGGCGCAATTGCTTGGTGGTCGTCCAAGAAGCTAGCGACTATTCACATGAACGAGAAAAAAGCCTTGCAAATTTCCAAGCAAGCGATTCGTGCAAGAGATCAGCTCCTTGCAGTGGTTGCCCACGATCTACGCAACCCTCTGTCCGCAATTACCATAAAGGCCACCCTTATGCGCAAAAGCTCAGCGCTTGATAAAATTCATAGCCATGCATCGGGCATCGAAAGTATTTCCATGCAAATGGAACATTTAATTCGCAGCCTTTTAGATGCGACAAGTCTAGAAAGTGGTCGTTTCACTATTCAGCGTACGCCTTGCGCGGTTACCGATTTGTTGAACGAAACCACGAATGTTTTTGCAAGCCTTGCCTCTTCCAAATCAATACAATTAGAAACTTCTTTTTCCGACGAATTTTATACGCTGCAAGCTGACAAAGAACGCTTATTGCAAGTGCTGTCCAACCTCCTGGGAAACGCAATTCGTTTCACTCCCGAAGGTGGAAAAATCAAGATGTCGGCACAAAAAGAGGGCCAAGGGGTTCGGTTTAGCGTTTCCGACAACGGTCCTGGAATTGCTTTAGTAAACATGCCCCGTTTATTTGAGAGATTTTGGAAATCTGGAATAGGTCAAAAACAAGGGACAGGGCTCGGTCTCTTTATTGCCAAAGGAATTGTAGATGCTCACGGAGGTAAAATATGGGCAGAGAGCGAGTTAGGACGCGGCGCCACTTTTCATTTTGTCATACCCGGGCATGAAGGGGCTTAAAACTCGGCTTTTATTTGCAGGCAGCCCAGCGCAAGGTCAGTAACGGGTGCCATTTATTTACAATTTCTCTCAAATCGATACTCTCCCGCTCATGATTCTTGACGCGAGCTTTTTAGCCAAACTTTCTACTGTTCAGCTAAGGACTCGAACAGTGGTGGACGGGGTTCTATCGGGAATTCACCGTAGCCCTTATCAGGGGCAATCCATCGAGTTCGCTGAGCACAAGGAATATGCTCCTGGCGATGAAGTGCGACACATCGATTGGCGTTCCTATGGAAGATACGACAAATATTACGTAAAACGGTACGAGCAAGAGACCAACCTAAAAGCTTTTTTAGTGGTTGATGCATCGGCTTCCATGAATTATCGATCCCAACACCTTTCTAAATTGGACGTAGCTTCAGTTTTAGCGGCTTCCCTGGCCTATCTATTAATCCGCCAACAGGATGCAGTTGGATTACTTATCTGCCGAGGTAGCGGAATGGAAATCATTCCTCCCCGAAGCAGTGCCGGTCATTTTTCGGTAATCCTCAAAGCTTTAGAGGGACTTCATGGAGGCGGAACTGCGCATATGCAGGATGTGGCTAAGTTGTTGCGTGAAAAGAATCAACATCCCCTAGAAACCATAGTTTTTTCTGACTTTTTTGACGAAGAGCCGCAAACTCTGCCAAGTGTTTTCGGGCGTACCAAAAAGAGCCAGCTTTCGGTTTTTCAGGTGCTCGATCCCGCAGAACTGGAGTTCCCTTTTGAAGACTCCACTCTTTTCCGTTCTATGGAAGATGAGCGCACCGAGCAAGTAGATCCTCGGGAGATTCGTGATTCCTATCTAGAAGAAATGAATAATTTCCTCCAGAAAATTAAACAATCTTGCGCAGAGAGCAAGGTTGAATACGAACAAGTACGAACCGATGCTTTGCTTGATCGCATAGTACTACGCTTTATAACGCGACGGGAAAAAGGAAGGGCGGTATAGAGTCACATGGGATGGGAATGGGCGAATCCTTTCATGTTGTATGGAATGGGTTTAGCGACCATTCCGCTTCTGTTACACCTCTTTCAGAGCCGTAAGGCTCGACCCCATGCTTTTGCGGCCATCGATTTTATTCTGCGATCGCAGAGGCGTAATTCTCGAAAACTAAGACTGAAACGCATAATTTTGTTTTTGTTACGCACCCTATTACTGCTGGCGATTCCCTTAGCTCTTGCTCGACCGCAGCGCAAAAAGGCTTTAGATACAGTAGTTGCGCAAGGGCCCATGGCGGTCATGATGGCGTTAGATACATCTATGTCCATGGGGTACCGTTTAGACGGACGTGCGCTGTTAGAGCGCGCAAAAGAAATGCTTCGCCAAGAAGTTAATAGCGCCCCAGCGAATGCGCAAATTGGTTTTCTTACCTGTGATTCTGGTGATTTCCGAGTGGCGGTACCGCCAAGCTACGATCGCGATGGCTTGTTGCGGGTTATTGAGCAGGTGCAGGGTACCTGGGAGTCGCAGGAAATGGCCATTTGCTTGCAGCGCGCAGGTCAAATACTCGCTGCTTCCTCCTTGCCGCGCAAGCGAATGGTATTAGCAACCGATATGACTACCTATTCGCTAGGAGCTGATTGGTCTAGCCTGAAAGTGGAAACTCGTTCCGGAGACATCCGACCAGAAATCATCATATTAGATGCCGCGAAAAACGTTTCTGAACTTCCTAATGTTGCTATTACGCAATTGAAAGTAGAAGCAGTGCCGGCGGTGGGCCATAGAGCATATCAATTTACCGCGACTGTGGTTAATTACTCAAAAAAGAAAGTAAAAGATTTAAAAATTGCTCTGCGCGTTGGTCAAAAAATTGTAGCCAAAAGTTTCGTAGCTATTCCTGCCCAGGGAGTAGTTGCGCAGCCCCTGGTCTATAGGTTTCCTCAGGGAGGGATTTATGCTGGAGCAATGGAAATTGAAAGTGATTGTTTAGCAGCAGACGATGTGCGCTATTTTGCGTGGCATGTGCCAAAAGACATTCACGCTCTAATTGTAAATGGAGCCCCCCATGTTTCTCGGTATAAAGACGAAGCTTTTTTTGTGGAAGCAGCACTAAATGCCCCGGGTAGTCCGGTGCGTCCAGTTTTGCGTGATTCAGAAAGTTTAACAAATGAAAAATTATCAGCTTATGACCTTTTCTTCTTATTAAACCTACGCACATTGCCGCAGGAAAAAATTGCTGAATTAGAAAAAAGAGTGCGAGAAGGATCGGGTCTGATGATAAGTTTGGGTGATCAAGTCGATGTAGACTATTATAATAAATACTTAGGTAATTTGTTACCCAGAAAGCTTCACGTGCTGAAAACAGCCGCAGAAGAAAACAAAAATACTTTTACTAAAAAGCCAGCGCATTTCTTCCAAATTAAGTTTGAGCACCCTGCGCTAGCTGTTTTTTCTGGAGACGCCAAAGAAAGTATTTTGTCGGTTCGTACTAATCGCTATTTCTTACTAGCTCCAGGAGATGCAAACCAAATAACTCCTTTAGTAACCTATGATGACGGAGCTATGGCCCTTGTCGAATCTAAATACGGCTTAGGGAAAGTACTTCTATATACCTCTACTGTAGATAGGGCGTGGACTGATTGGCCTATTCGCACCAGTTTTCTCCCGGTAATGCAAAGACTCGCCGGATGGCTTTCTGGTGCTCTTGATGAGAAAAATTTAGAGCAGGTTATGGTAGGGGAAACAAAGAAGTTGAGTTTCACACCAACAGTAGATCGGCTAATAGTTGCGGGCTCAAACAAAAAAGAAATTCCTGTTCGCAAAGTCGGCGATCATTTGGAAGCGGTAGTTCGGTTTCCAGGAATTTATCAGGTACAAACCCCCGTTTCCTCTAACCAAGAAGCACTCTCTGATTCAACCTTCGCGGCAAATATTCATTCTGGCGAAAGTAATCTCGCACGATTAGACGAAAAGGAATGGAAGCTCCTACTAGGTGGTAATACTCAAGCCCAAACAGAGAGTGAGAGAAACAGAGAAATTCTTCCTTGGCCGGTTTGGAGTGTTCTGCTTGCTTTAGCCGCGGTAGTCCTCATGGCGGAAGGGGCTCTGCAATTGCCCAGCAGAATCTTCAGAAAAAAACAGAAGTAAGGTGCCGAGTGCCTGTATAGTATAGTGGTAACCAAGGCACCAGGGAATAACTGCCATTAGTAATCGGCAGCAGTGCTTTCGGAAAACATTGCCGGAGACACATTTGGACCTGCATAGAGCAGCAGCTTCTTTAGTAGTTATTGGCTTTGACGGATACTCTGTTTCCAGCGAAGCTCGTGATTTAATTGCCCAAGGAGTATCGGGAGCCATCTTTTTTCGACGTAATATCGAAAGCTGGAAACAAGTAGCAAGTCTATGCGCTCAGTTGAAGCAAGAAGCTGCTCGTCCGTTTGCTTGTTGTGTAGACCAAGAAGGAGGTTGCGTCGCTAGGCTTAGAGGTCAGCCTTTCACGCCAATTCCTCCCATGCGTGCAATAGGTGAAATCGCTGATCAGTCTCTCGCTTATGATGTGGGCCGGGTGCTGGGGAGAGAAGCGCGTGCTGCGGGTTTTGACGTCGATTTTGCGCCAGTGCTGGATATCGATAGTAATCCCCTCAATCCGGTAATCGGTAATCGTTCTTTTGGGCGAGACGCAAACCTGGTAGGTCGCTTGGGGGTAGCTCTGGCTCGTGGTTTAGAGAAAGAAAACGTAGCCTCGTGCGGAAAGCATTTTCCTGGTCATGGCGACACCATGCAAGACAGCCACACCACTTTGCCAGTGGTGGGACAAACTATGAATCAGCTTTGCACCCGAGAATTAGTTCCCTTTAAAGAGTATGCCCGGGAAAATCTCGCATCAATCATGACTGCCCACGTAGTGATAGAAACAGTGGAGCCTGGTTTACCTGCGACTTTTTCGCGAAAATGGATTACTGACTGGCTGAGAAATCAAGTTGGTTTTCTTGGGCTGGTGGTTTCCGATGACTTGGAAATGAAAGCTATTGCCAATCACTATTCCGCCGAGGAAGCAGCAGTGCGTGCGGTGTTAGCGGGAGTAGACTGGCTTCTAATTTGTCACCGGGTGGAGCGCCAGCAAGAAGCAATAGATGGGCTTGCCCGAGAAGCTAGAAGTTCAGTGGTATTTCGTCGGTATTTGCTCGCTTCCTGCGAAAATGTTTCGCGATTACTAAGAAAGTTTTCTTTGCCACCCTGTCCATGGGACCAAGCTCAGGCTTCTTTGCAAGATCCCGAGTACTTGGCTCGGGTATCGCGAGTTCTTCAAGTGAAGCAAGTAGGAGAAGGTACCCCTGATCCTACTTTCGTGGCGGTTGGTCCTTCCTGAAAAAGACCAAGAATAGCCAAGGTAAAAAGCCAAGGCGTACAACATCTTGACTCTCGGAAATTGGGAGGCACTTGCTCCGGGGTGCCTAGTCATGCTAGGGCATAAAAGGCTTATGCGCTATCATCTTGTTCTAACATTAGTGTTGCTGCTACCACTCAGGGGAGCAAAATCCGCAGAGTCAGTTGGATCTGAAACCTGCAAAGGTTGCCATGTGGTGGAACACAAAATTTTTGAAAGCTCGGGTCATTCTCGAGCTGCTGAATCGTTAACTAATGAACAACGACAAGACGGTCGGTGCTCTTCTTGTCATTCTCCCAAGCAAAACAAGACGCTGGGAATCAGTTGTGAAACTTGTCATGGTGGGGGGAAGTACTACTCGGCAAGTTACGTTATGAAAGACCCGGAGTTATCTAGGCTAGTTGGTCTCACCGATCCTTCCGAGAAAACTTGTATAAAATGTCATGACGCACGTGCGCCTTCAATTAAGCCCTTTCAATTTAGAGAGCGACTGAAGAAACTAGATCATTGGACGAAAGAAAAAAACGAGAGCGCTAAAGAAAAAATGGATGAGGTGAGTAGTCAAGGGCAGTTAAGAAAGAAATAAGTTAAGAAAAACAAAGGCCACGTCTAATGATTCCTTGCCACAATTTAGAGCGTCTTGTAGACGTTCCTAGACGAGAAGCAAAAATCGGTGAGGAAGAAAACGTATTTTGGTATGACCGTTTGACTTTGGCTGGGTCGCACGGTATCAAGAAATGCCTTATTTTTTGCGGATCTACGCGCATCGGGGGCCGCTTCCAATGCCGAAGAAGCTTCTTTTAGCCGACGACAGTGTCACCATTCAAAAAATGGTGGCGATCACATTTGCTACCGAAGACTATGTCCTTACTATGGTGGACAATGGAGAAGAAGCCATTGTCAAAGCTCGGGAAATGCAGCCCGATATCATCATAGCGGACACAATCATGCCCGAGAAGAATGGGTATGAGGTTAGCCAGGAAATCAAATCAGATCCGAATTTAAACCATATTCGAGTATTGTTGCTTGCTGGTACGTCAGAAGCCTTTGATGACGACCGGGCTCGTGTTGCTAAGGCCGACGGTCACATTCAGAAGCCTTTCGAGACCCAGGCATTAATTGACCGTGTTTTTTCGCTGCTGTCCAATGATGGTTCACAGACACTAGCTGCAAGTTCTGAAAAAACAGGGTTGCCTGGCCAAATGTCTGCCAATGTATCTTCTACGGCAACGGTGTCAGCAGCATATGTTCCAACCGAGAGCAACGTACCTACTACTGCTCATGCCTCTCAGCCGCAATTAGCCAGCGGAACCCGTCAGCCGACTTTCGGGCCTGCAATAGCGGGCGCTAGTTCTACTATCCCTCAGGTTGGTAGTTTGAGGCCGCCACCGCCAGGAATAAAACCGCACCTTCCTTCCTCGGGACAGCCACAGCCGAACATGCCGCCTACCCAGGCTTCGCATACTGTTTCCTCCGGTGGTCCTGCCGGAGGCTTTGGTGGAAGTTTTGGGCAAGGAAACCAAGGAGCGCCTTCGAAAACGCCTTCCGCAGGGTTAGGAAGCCGACCTCCTCCTGTTCCTGGACATCCTCCAAGTTCGCCTCCTTCGCGTTCCCCTTATCAGGTCTCGCCGGAAGCAGTGCAAGTTTCTCCGCGTAGCGAGAGTTCGGCGTGCTTTTCAGCAGGATCTGCAGCCACTAGTTCATCGGTGGCACGCAATGCCAGAGATCCATTTGGTTTTGGGTTAACTGTTCCTAGTGCAGAACAGACGCAAAAGTTTTCAGTTTCGTTTGGGTCTTCTGGTGAAAAGGGTGTAAAGGAAGAGCCAATAAGCTCCGGAAAGGAAACACAATTAGAGCAGAAAGTTCCATTTCCCGGAGACGAAACCTCGTTCGAAAACTTGGTCACCTCGGCGGATTCCGAAAGCGATAAATTTGATCTGGATTTTGAAGTTATCGAAGATTGGATTGACGAAAAATTCCTTCCTTCGCCATCTAAATCCAAGATCGGTTCAACAAAGGTTGACGAGTCTATTCCAACTGTGACAGAAGCCAAGCGCGTCGTTGCTGGCACGCCAAAGGTAATCACGCCAACAACTCAAGATCGGTCCGAAGAAAGTGTTCTTAAAGAAGCGCTTTCTAGAGCATCTCGTGAGTTGATCGAGCGGATCGCCTGGGAGGTCGTTCCGCAATTGGCGGAGACCATTATCCGCGAGGAGCTGGAAAGGCTTCTTAAGGAGCGAGAAACAAAGGCTTGAGAAGAATGCTTGAACCAATATGTCCTTCAACAAGTGATTTAGGTGATATCCCTAAAGTTTATAACCCTCATGAAACCGAATCTAAGTGGTATAGCTATTGGATTCATAAGGGGTACTTTAGAGCACAAGATACTTCTGAACGACCTCCCTTTTGCATGGTTATCCCTCCTCCAAATATTACCGGGGAGCTGCATCTGGGGCATGCCCTCTTTGTCACCATTCAAGATATCCTGGCTCGTTGGAAGAGAATGTGTGGTTTCAATACCCTTTGGCTGCCGGGAACCGATCACGCTGGGATCGCCACTCAAATGGTGGTGGAGCGTGACCTAAGAAAAACTGAAAGAAAAAGTCGTCACGACGTAGGGCGAGAAGAATTTTTAAAACGAGTCTGGGACTGGAAAGAGCGCTTCGGTGGTCGCATTGTGGAGCAGCTCAA
Organism: Myxococcales bacterium; assembly: GCA_050288705.1. GTDB lineage: Bacteria > Myxococcota > Myxococcia > Myxococcales > UBA5297 > JBNKEI01. The sequence continues at coordinate 48,382 of JBNKEI010000033.1, read as the reverse complement.
AGTGCTGGGCGCATCATGCGATTGGGACCGTATCCGATTTACCATGGATTCCGGTCTTTCTAGGTCGGTCAGGGAAGCTTTCGTACGTTTATACGAAGAAGGTCTTATATATCGAGCACAACGGCTCATTAATTGGTGTCCACGCTGCCGTACTGCTCTTTCCGATCTAGAAGTGGAACATGAAGAACGATCAGGAAGTCTATGGTATTTGGCCTACCCAGTGCTGGGATCAGATCGCCGATTGGTGGTGGCTACTACTCGGCCAGAAACTATGTTAGGTGACACCGCAGTGGCAGTGCATCCCGATGATTCTAGGTATGGCGATTTGATTGGGAAGAAAGTGCTTCTTCCCCTGGTTCATCGAGAAATTCCAATTATTGGGGACCGAGATTTGGTTTCCATGGAATTCGGTACTGGGGCCGTAAAAGTAACCCCGGCGCACGATTTCAATGATTACGCGACCGGGCTGCGTCACGGTCTAGAAATGATAGCCATCCTAGATTTGGAGGCCCGCGCTAACGAGAATACCGGTTCATATCAAGGATTGCATTGTAGCGATCTTCGGCAAAAAGTGGTTGCCGATTTGGAAGCGCAAAATTTTTTGGTCAAAACCGAAGACTACAATCTGTCTATAGGTGTCTGTCAGCGCTGCGGAGACGTGGTTGAGCCCACGCTTTCGCCGCAGTGGTTTGTCAAAATAGCACCCTTAGCTGAACCTGCTATTCGAGCGGTAGAAGAGGGAAAAACTCGGTTTATACCCGAGATGTGGACTAACACCTACTTTGGATGGATGCGTAATCTGCACGATTGGTGTGTTAGTCGGCAGCTTTGGTGGGGACACCAGATTCCTGCCTGGTACTGCCAATGCGGGCAAGTGGTAGTTTCGCGAGAAGATCCTACCTCCTGTCCTAGTTGTGGAGGCGAGTTAACAAGGGACCAAGACGTACTGGATACCTGGTTTTCTAGCGGTTTGTGGCCGTTTTCAACCATGGGGTGGCCCGAGAAAACTCCTGCTTTGTCGACTTTTTATCCTACGACAGTCATGGAGACTGGCCATGACATCATCTTTTTCTGGGTAGCGCGGATGATGATGTTTGGCCTGCACTTTATGAACGAGGTGCCTTTTCGTACGGTTTTTCTTCACGCCATGGTGCGCGACGAAAAGGGCGATAAAATGTCCAAGGTTAAGGGCAATGTAATCGACCCGCTTGATGTAATTCACGGTCAGCCTGACGCAAAGCTGTTACCTCGTGAGCTTAAGAAGAAATTTCCCAAGGGAATGCCTGCTTATGGGACCGATGCTTTACGTTTCACCCTTGCCGCTCTTACTGCTCAAGGAAGGGATATAAAGCTATCGCTGGATAGAGTGGAAGGTAACCGCAGTTTCGCCAACAAGATTTGGAACGCCTCTCGTTTCGTATTAATGAATTTGGGGCCGAGTGAAGAAGTAGTTAAGACGCTGGAAAAACAGCTCACTTCATTGCCGCTGGCTTTGGCGGATCGCTGGATTTTGGCGCGGCTTCATAAAGTTGCTTTGCAAGCTAATGAATCGTTAGAAGCTTACAAATTTAACGAAGCGGCGAGCATTTTGTACCAATTCGCCTGGGGCGAATTCTGTGATTGGTATATCGAGCTCTCTAAGGGGGCGCTCAGCGGGCAAAACCAGGAAGCTAAAGCAAAAACCAGGGCAGTACTAGTGCACGTGCTCGATCAGCTTCTAAAACTGTTGCATCCCTTTATGCCATTTTTGACCGAAGAAATCTGGCAGCGAATTCCTCGCCGAAGTGATGAGCCGGCGAGCATCATGGTGGCTATCTATCCCCAAGGGCGCGATTCGTTTGGCGATGATGAGTCTGAGCAAGAAATGTCAGTGGTAATTCAGGCCATTGATGGAGTGCGCAATATTCGCGGCGAATGCAATATTGCTCCATCCAAAAAGGTAGCAGCCATTGTTCAGGCGGAAGAAGGAATCAGGTTCATTCTCGAGAGAAATCGTGACTATTTAGAACCGCTGGCTGGACTCTGTTCTCTGGAGTTGAATGCGTCAGGACCCAAGCCCAGGTTAGCAGCTACCTTTGTGGGTAAATATATGGAAATCTTTGTTCCTCTAGAAGGGTTGGTCGATTTGGCGGAGGAGAACAAGAGGTTGCAGAAAGAGCTTGGAAAAGTGCATGCCGACCTAGAGTTACTCAAAAAAAAGCATTCCAATTCCAATTTTGTGCTTCGCGCGCCTCGAGAAGTAATAGAAAAAGACCGCTTGCGTATGGATGAGCTGGAGCAAAAGCGACTCAAATTGGAACAGGGTATTGCTCGGCTGAAGGCGGATTAACCAATGAACATTGGCAATGTTGACCGATTGATTGCCCTGGCGCTGGAGGAAGATCTCGGTTCTAGTGGGGACATAACTAGTCAGGCGCTGATTAACGAAGAAGAGCAATCGACAGGGCGATTTTTGATTAAAGAACCGTTGGTTCTAGCGGGAGTACAGGTCGCAAAAAAAGTTTTCCATTTTGTCGATCCTCAACTAGAAATATCCTTTGCTGCCAAAGAAGGTAGTTGGCTTGATTGCCCGCAAGTTATTGGTACTGTGAAAGGAAAGACTCGTAGTATCCTTGCAGGCGAGCGAACATCTTTAAACTTTTTACAGCGGCTTTCTGGGATCGCCACTAAATCACGCCAGGCGGCCTATATTTTAAAAGACACTCCGTGCTGCATTCTTGACACCCGTAAAACCACTCCCGGATGGCGCACGTTGGAAAAAGCAGCGGTTCGCCTAGGTGGTGGAGCCAATCATCGATACGGTCTTTTTGACGGAGTCCTAATCAAAGACAATCATATTGCTGCTGTGGGTTCAATTTCAGAAGCGATTAATCGTGCTAGGCAAAACGTGCACCACCTTTTAAAAATTGAAGTGGAGGTAACTAATCTGGCGGAGGTTAGCGAGGCATTGCAGGCAGAAGCAGATATTATACTTTTGGATAATATGGATCTGCGCGATATGCAGAAAGCAGTGCAGATGGTGGCCGGTAAAGCACGTATAGAAGCTTCAGGAGGAATAGAAATAGATGAGCTCAAGAAAATTGCCGAAGTTGGGGTCGACTATATTTCCATGGGAGCCCTTACTCACTCGGCACGAGCAATGGATATTAGCCTCGAGCTAGTTCCTCCTGAGAAAAAATAGGAGCGCGGAATCGGCGTGCATCTTACTGTCTTATCCCGATCTCTAGCTATTTATACAACCCGGCGTCTTATTGATGCGGCGAGAATTGCTGGTCACAGAATTCGAGTGATTGACCCGCTTCGTAGCGAGCTGTACTTGTACGCACGCCATAACAAATTGGCTTATGGAAAAAGGGCTTTTCCTCGGACGGACGTGTGTATCCCGCGCATAGGGCAATCCATACAAGAATACGGATTAGCAGTCCTCGATCATTTGGTTGGGAAGGGAATTCCATCGTTGAACGAGCCATGGGCAATTGCGCATAGTCGTAACAAGGTCCGATGCTTGCAATATCTATGCGCCAACCAAGTGCGAGTAGCAGCGACTGCAGTGGCCACACGCTCCAAAACAACTAAAGAGCATTCAGAAAATACTCGGGACATGGTAAAGAAATTGGGCGGGTGTCCAGTGCTAATCAAGATGCTTCTTGCGCGAGATCGGGCGGGAATGATGGTTTGCGAAACCATCCAGTCCACCGAGGCGACCCTCGAAGCATTGGTCAAGCTTGGCTACAATGTTCTGGTTCAGAAATATGTGCAAGGACGAGATTTGAGAGCAGTAGTGGTGGGAGGACGGTTGGTAGCAATTGTTCGGCGGGTTCCCAGGACTGGAAGGTTACATCGTACTTTGGCGGTGGGAGCGAAATTCGAGGCGGTGAAACAAACCAAAGAACTAGTTGGATTGGCTGAGCGAGCAGCTAGGCTAGTGGGGCTAGAGGTCGCTGCAGTGGACATGTTTGATTCAGCGGATGGACCAAAAGTTTTTGATTTGAACAGCTCGCCGGGGATCAACGAAATCGAGACAGCGACGGGTATAGATATTGCGAAATCAATGATAGAGCGTGCGGTTGAGTTAGCACAGCTTGGTAGGGCAGAACGTAGACGATGAAAGCTTCTTCGACGATGTCGCGCATATTTGGAATACATCCCGCCTTAGAAGCGCTAAAAGCTGCGCCGGAAACAGTAGAAAAAGTCTATCTAGCCATGGGGGCGATCAAAGGTCCAATAGTCAAGATCGCGCAAGAGGCACAACGGCTTGGTATTCCTGTGGAGAATATTCCTAGGGACCGGCTTGCTGCTATGGCGCAAGGGGGAGTGCATCAAGGTGTGGTGTTACATGTTGCCGAATTCGCGTACCTGCATCTTGAGGAATTGCTATCGTTGCCTCAGTGTTCTTCTTCCGACACGCTTTTGGTGGTTCTTGATGGCATTGAAGACCCACATAATTTAGGGGCATTGATACGTTCTGCTTACGCTATGGGAGCGCAGGGAATGATACTTCCCAAAGACCGTGCAGTCGGAGTTACTGCCACGGCTGTGAAGGCCTCTGCAGGGGCTTCCGCGCATCTTCCTATTGCCAGAGTGACCAATCTTTCGCGAGCAATAGGTCAAATCAAGCAAGCGGGCATGTGGGTGGTGGCGTCCGATGTTCTCGGCGATCGCTGTCCAGAAGCAGTTGACTTCAGAGGAGCCACTGCGTTGGTGGTGGGAAGTGAAAGTCGAGGAATTCGACGTATCGTGATGGAAAAATGCGACTATCGAGTAAAAATTCCGATGATTGGCTCCTTTGGGAGCTTGAATGCCTCAGTCTCCGGAGGGATACTGCTGTACGAAGTTTTCAGGCAGCGACGTCAATCGATGTCGGTTAAGCCTAAGTAAGAAACGCTAATGAAATATATTTCTTGACACGAGGGTGATGATTTATTATAGACCGCCTCCTGTTTTTGTTTCGAATAAGCAGCTGGTCGGTGTAGCTCAGCTGGTAGAGCGCCTGCCTTGTAAGCAGGGGGTCGCGGGTTCGATTCCCGCCGCCGGCTAAACGGCATTTGCATTTGCTGCTGAGGTTTGCAGGATAGTGAGTGTAAAAACGCATGGAGCAGAAGTAACCTAAGTTTTCTGGACGGGTGCCCGAGCGGCCAAAGGGAGCAGACTGTAAATCTGCCGGCTTATGCCTACGAAGGTTCGAACCCTTCCCCGTCCAAGGATGTTTATGGTCAGAGATGTCGGCCAAAGAAGAATGAAGTGTAAGTAAGTATGTTAAGCGGGAATAGCTCAGATGGTAGAGCGTCAGCCTTCCAAGCTGAATGTCGCGGGTTCGAATCCCGTTTCCCGCTCTTTTGAAGGACAATGCTGTAAGTGATGCCCCTGTAGCTCAGTCGGTAGAGCGCGTCCTTGGTAAGGACGAGGTCACCAGTTCGATCCTGGTCGGGGGCTCTCAAAATGAAGGTATCAGAAAGGTCAAGCAATGAATCGCACCATTATTACGCTTGAGTGTACAGCCTGTAGAGAGCGAAACTACTCAACGACCAAGAATAAGAGAACTACTCCTGATAAGCTGGTGCTCTCCAAATATTGTAAGCGGTGCCGTAAGCATACTGATCACAAAGAAACCAAATAGGGGTAAGAGCATCGGGGAGCGGCCGTTTGTGACAGTTTTAGTGTGCTAAAAGAAATAGGCCAGTAGCTCTAATTGGTAGAGCGGCGGTCTCCAAAACCGCATGTTGGGGGTTCGAATCCCTCCTGGCCTGTATTAGGAAGGGGTAGAAGATGGACGCGATAACCGGCGCAGAATCAAAAATGGAGCCCAAGCGAATGTTTGGTGTTGCTCTGTTGATATTTGCGCTTCTGGTTGGGTATTTTCTCGACCAAGCTATTGGGGTTGTTATTGGGGCATTGCGGTGGAATAACCCCTATGTATTTGGTGAAGAAAGCATTGCCCTTTCGGCTCTTGTCGGGTATGCCTTGTCAGCAGGAGGGGCGGTTTACTGCTATTTCAGTCCGGTCATTCGGGTGGGGGGTATGAATATTGCGGCCGAGCTAAAGAGAGTTACTTGGCCCTCGGCTGGAGAGATACGTGTATCTACTGTCGCCGTTATCGTCGCCAGCTTGATTTCTGCATTGATATTCTTTGCCTTCGATTCCTTTTCGTTCGAAGCAATGACGAAATGGGTTCCATACTTGTTGAGCAAAATTGCGGGATAGACGGCCATATTGTTTGGAAGTAGGCAACAAATGGAAGGGCATAGGAATACGATGGCAGAGTCCATAACTAGAGATGCCAAAGGCGGTACAGAAAAAGACATGGAAAAAAAGTGGTATGTGGTCCACACCTATTCCGGATTTGAGAACAAGGCAAAAAAGTCATTAGAAGAACGTATCCGCTTGGAGGGGCTAGAGGATCTATTTGGAGAAATCCTGGTTCCTATGGAACAAGTTGTGGAAATGGTTAAGGGTGAAAAACGTACTTCTAAGCGGAAGTTTTTTCCGGGATATATACTTGCTCGCATGACCATGAGTGAGCGTAGTTGGCATCTGGTCAAGTCAACGCCCAAAGTCACTGGATTCGTTGGAGGAACGCAGGCTATGGAGCCGGAAAAAATTCCTTCCATAACCGACGAGGAAGTTCGGCGACTGACAACGCAGATTAGTGAAGGTACTCTTAAGCCAAAGCCCAAGGTGCAGTTTGAAGTGGGGGATGGAGTGCGGGTTGTCGATGGACCGTTTTCCAACTTTAATGGGTCGGTTGAAGAAGTCGATGCAAGTAAGGGTCGGTTGAAGGTGCTTGTGTCCATATTTGGACGAGCTACTCCGGTAGAGCTTGACTTTATGCAAGTCGAAAAAAACTAAATTCCACTCAGCTTGGGCGAGTGAGTCGTTCGCGTAGGCGCAGTTATTGAAGTGGGAGGGCGGAGTATCCGCCCGCGAAAACCACAATACAAGGCGGTAAGCACAATGGCAAAGAAGGTTACTGGTCAGGTTAAGTTGCAAATTCCAGCAGGCAAGGCAAATCCGGCTCCTCCTGTAGGTCCAGCGCTGGGCCAACATGGTGTGAATATAATGGATTTCTGTAAGCAATTTAATGCCGCTACTCAAGCGCAAGCCAAAGACGCTCTCATTATTCCAGTAGTGATAACAATCTATTCTGACCGGTCGTTTACTTTCGTGCTGCGTACTCCTCCGGCAGCAGTTTTGTTGAAAAAAGCAGCGGGTCTGCATACTGAAAAGAAGAAAGGTTCGGGCTCGCATAAGCCAGGTAAGGAAAAAGTTGGCAAAGTAACCTCGAAGCAACTCGAAGAGATTGCCAAGATGAAGATTCAGGATATGACTGCCGCTTCCGTAGAGGCAGCAATGCGCACTATTTCTGGGACAGCGCGATCAATGGGGATTGAAATCGAAGGGTAATGAACTGTTGGATAATCGGTGGGAGAGCCGCCAAGCAGCTCGCCAATACCACCCTGAGGAGCAAAAATAATTATGGCAGGTAAGGCATACCAAGCGGCCGCTGAGCTTATTGATCGCAGCAAGAAATACAGTGTCGAGCAAGCATTTGAGTTGGTAAAAAAGAGCTGCGAAAAGCGTAAAGAGATCAACAACGGCCGAAAAGTAAAGTCCAATCGCAACATGTTTGACGAGACCTTGGAAGTGGCTCTGAATCTTGGTGTTGATCCTAGGCATGCAGATCAAATGGTCAGAGGAGCAGTAGTATTGCCTCATGGTACCGGAAAATCCATGCGGGTAGCTGTTTTCGCAAAGGGAGAACGAGCAAAGGAAGCGCTGGAGGCCGGGGCCGATCTGGTTGGCGCTGAGGATCTCGCAGAAAAGATCTCCGGTGGTTTTCTCGATTTTGATGCTACCGTGGCTTCTCCTGACCTGATGGGGGTGGTGGGGAGGCTGGGAAAGGTTCTAGGACCGCGAGGCCTAATGCCCAATCCGAAGGTAGGAACCGTCACCATGGACGTTGCTAAGGCGGTTCGCGAGCTAAAAGGCGGTAAAGTTGAGTTCAGAGCGGAAAAGGCGGGAATAGTTCACGCTCGTTTGGGAAAAGCAAGCTTCCCTGTTGAAAAACTGGTAGAGAATTTTCTTGCCCTTGTCGATGTGGTGATGAAGCTGAAGCCGTCGACAGCTAAAGGGACTTATCTGAAAGCAGTTTCTATAACCTCAACAATGGGTCCGTCAGTCAGAATTGAGACCTCGGCAATAACAGTGGCGCACAAAGCTGCCTAAAAATGTTGACATCGGATTCTTATCGCAATATATGCGGCCAACGATTTTGACGCTGGACCTAGGTTCCTTCGTCAGTTCCTGGTTCAAGACAGCAGGCGCCGTCCTAGTCCCCGGTTCGGGTGTAGGATAGCTTAAACGGCGAACAAGCTAGGCCTGCCGAGACGGGAAGGCAAGGGGACTCTAACTGAGTTCCTGCTCCTTGTGCCAGGTATGAATAGAGCCCAATGGCGGGTAAAAAAAGAAGGGTGGTGATTTCTGGTGCAAAAGCGAAGCGAAAAGGAGCAGGCAATAGCTCAGCTTCATGACAAGCTTAAACGAGCAAAAGTGGCGATAGTCGCAGAGCCTAAAGGTATTGATGTAGAAACCGTAACCGCACTGCGTAAGAAGCTGCGAGAGCAAAATGTCGAGTACAAGGTTGTGAAAAATACCCTGGCGAAGCTTGCAGTGCGAGGAACCGGTGCCGAGGCTATTTCGGATATCCTTGAGGGTCCAACTGCATTGGTCATGGGATTTGAAGAGCCAGTGAGCCCTGCAAAGGCATTGCAGGAGTTTATCTCCAAGATACCTGAAAAAATTGTAGTTCGTGGCGCGGCTCTTGATGGAAAAAAAATTGATGCCCAGGCAGTTGAGGCATTATCAAAAATGCCTGGAATGCAGGAATTGCGTGCAATGCTGATGGGTATGATTAACAGACCTGCTCAGTTGCTGGCTAGTGTGCTTAACCAGCCGTCTACCTCTATTGCAAGAGTATTGAAAGCCAGAAGCGAGTTTGAAGCAAAATAGTAAATTTAGCGGCCAAGTGTCGAAAAAATGATTTATTAGGAGCACAAAAATGGCAGATTTGAATGCAATTTGCGAAAGTCTCTCCAGTTTGACCATTATGGAAGCGGCAGAGCTGGTTAAAATTCTGGAAGAAAAATGGGGTGTCTCTGCTGCTGCTCCAATAGTTGCAGCGATGCCTGCTGGTGGTGCGCAGGCTGCTCCGGTAGAAGAGCAAACTGAATTTACAGTGGTATTGGTTTCTGCTGGTGCCAATAAGATTAATGTTATTAAAGAAGTGCGTGCAATTACTGGTCTGGGCCTAAAAGAGGCAAAGGATCTAGTGGAGAGTGCGCCAAAACCACTTAAAGAGGGAGTAAGTAAGGAAGAGGCAGAAAAGGTGAAAGCGCAGATTGCTGCTGCTGGAGCCACAGTAGAGATCAAGTAGTTAGGAGTTCCTAAAAGAAGGTCGGGGCAGGCGATGCCTGTCTCCGGCTTTCTTATGTCCCTGAACATCGAGAGAGCAGCGACGGGAACAAACTGAGGCCCAACATTTGTTTTGGGCTTGATGGGAGATTGGATGGCTACGCGTACGATCCAAAATAACTTCCGAATTCGCAAAAGCTTCTCGAAGATCCCCAAAGTCATCGATATTCCTAATCTTATCGATATTCAAAAGCGATCGTTCGACGAGTTTTTGCAATCCAATGTGCCTCCGGAGAAACGTGAAGATACCGGCCTGCAGGGTGTGTTTCGCGACGTTTTTCCAATTAAGGATTTTAACGAAACGAGTTCGCTCGAATTCGTTAGCTATCACTTAGAAAAACCAAAGTACGACGTGGACGAGTGCCATCAGCGCGGCATGACTTATTCTGCGCCAATTAAGGTGGTGGTTCGTCTAGTTGTTTGGGATAAAGACGAGGAAACGGGTGCGCAATCAATTCGTGACGTAAAGGAACAAGAGGTCTATTTCGGCGAAATCCCACTGATGACCGAGAATGGGACTTTCATCATCAATGGGACGGAACGGGTGGTGGTAAGTCAGCTTCACCGAAGTCCGGGAGCGTTTTTTGATAACGATCGCGGCAAGAGTCACTCTTCCGGCAAACTTTTGTATAATGCGCGCATTATTCCCTATCGAGGGTCGTGGATAGATTTCGAATTTGATCATAAAGACATATTGTACGTGCGGATTGATCGGCGTCGCAAACTGCCGGCAACAGTACTGATTCGTGCTCTGGGTGGCGTGCCCGACACTAGCAAAAGAAGTCCTCTTGATTTTAGGGGGAGCACTGAAGAGATTCTGAATTATTACTATGCGACGGAAACCGTATACATTCTTGGTAAGGACAATTTCGAAAAGTCGGTAGAGATCGATCTTTTGCCTGGGCAGCGAGCAACTCGTGATATTAGGAACCCGAAAACCAACGAAGTCATAGTTAAAAAGAATCGGAAATTCACGAGAGGGGCTATTAAGAAGCTAGAAGCCGCTAAGATTAGAACTTTGCCCCTGGATAAGGAGGAGCTTCTTACTAAGGTTTGCGCTCACGACATGGTTGATGAGTCGACCGGAGAGATTCTTGTTGAGTGCAACGAAGAAATTACTGAAGAGAAGCTCGAAGAGATACATCAGAGGGGTGTTAAGGAATTCAAAGTCCTTTTTATTGACGGGCTAAATGTTGGTCCCTTTCTACGAGATACGCTCTTATTGGATAAGATTGCCTCGACTGATGAAGCTATCATGGAGATTTATCGGCGTCTTCGACCGGGGGAGCCGCCCACGGTAGAGACTGCGACCAGTCTTTTCATGAAGCTTTTTTTTGATCCTGAGAGGTATGATCTCTCTAAGGTTGGTCGTCTTAAGTTGAATTTCAAATTCAATATTGATGAGCCCTTAGAGCATGCGGTTTTGACCAAACGAGATATTCTTGAAGTCATTCGCTATTTAGTTGATCTCAAAAATGGCAAAGGTGAAATCGACGATATCGATCATCTGGGTAACCGGCGTGTGCGAGCGGTTGGCGAGCTGCTGGAGAACCAGTACCGAATTGGCTTGGTTCGAATGGAGCGAGCAATTCGTGAGCGCATGAGCCTGCAGGAAATCGAAACCTTGATGCCTCACGATTTGATCAATGCCAAGCCCGTGACTGCAGTGATTAAGGAGTTCTTTGGCTCGAGCCAATTGTCTCAGTTCATGGATCAGACTAACCCTCTTTCTGAGGTAACCCATAAACGACGATTGTCCGCTCTAGGTCCTGGAGGGCTAACCAGGGAGCGAGCAGGCTTCGAAGTGCGCGATGTTCATGGTACTCACTACGGTCGGATTTGTCCAATTGAGACGCCGGAAGGTCCTAATATTGGTCTCATAGCGTCACTTTCTACTTATGCGCGAGTGAATGAATACGGGTTTGTGGAAACGCCTTACCGAAAAGTAGAAGTCGGTAAGATGACTGATAATGTAGCATTTTATTCAGCGCTGGAAGAAGAGAAGCATACTATTGCTCAAGCTAACGCCGAAGTCGACCAAGAAGGAATACTGACTGGGTCCTTGGCTTCTGCTCGTCGCGGTGGAGAGACTGTTCAGGTAAAAACTGAAGACGTCGATCTGATGGATGTTTCGCCAATTCAGCTAGTTTCAGTTGCAGCATCACTGATTCCATTTCTGGAAAATGATGATGCCAACCGCGCTCTTATGGGATCCAACATGCAGAGGCAGGCAGTTCCTTTGCTGAGAACCCAAGCTCCGTTGGTAGGGACAGGAATTGAAGGCATTGTCGCCCGGGATTCCGGCGTGTGCTTAGTGGCCAGGCGTGACGGTGAGGTCGACTTGGTTGATGCTTCGCGCATAGTTGTTAAGGCAGACACGGTGGCTTCTGATGTCGGATCGGAGGTTGACATTTATAATCTGATTAAATATCAGCGATCCAATCAGAATACTTGCATTAACCAAAAGCCCATCGTTAAGAAAGGTGACCGAGTAAGGAAAGGCGATGTAATTGCTGACGGTCCTGCAACTGAGACTGGCGAACTCGCGTTAGGTCAAAACGTGGTTGTAGCCTTCATGCCTTGGCAAGGATATAATTTCGAAGACTCAATTCTTCTCAGCGAGCGTTTGGTTAAGGAAGACAACTTTACATCTATCCACATTGAGGAATTCGAATGTATTGCTCGCGATACTAAGCTGGGCAAAGAAGAAATTACTCGAGATATACCCAATGTTGGAGAAGAGGCGCTCAAAGATTTAGACGAGTCCGGAATTATCCGCATTGGCGCTGAGGTGAAGCAAGGGGATATTCTGGTTGGCAAAATTACGCCTAAAGGAGAAACCCAGCTCTCACCCGAAGAAAAATTACTGCGAGCAATCTTTGGTGAGAAAGCCGGCGACGTTCGTGATAGTTCGTTGCGGGTTCCGCCCGGCGTTACTGGTACCATAATCAATGCTAAAGTATTTAGTCGCAAGGGCGTTGATAAGGATGAGCGGGCTAAAGAGATTGAGAGCCAAGAAGAAGCTAAGCTGCTTAAAGATCAGAATGACGAAATCAAGATTCTCCAGGACTCGGCCTACAAGAGAGTGCGGACGTTGCTGGTAGGCAAGGCTGCTTTGGCCAAGCTGATTGATGATCGTGGCAGGCAGCTCTTGAAGAAGGACGATGTTCTTACTGATGAGGTGCTCGATAATATTCCTCATAAATATTGGGTGGAAATTGCTATAGAAAGTCCAGTAGAGGAGAACGTTCGAAAAATCATCAGTTCGTTCGAAGAGCAGCGTGAAGTCGTCAAGCTGGTATTTGGCGAAAAGATTAGCCGTTTGAAGAAGGGTGACGAGCTTCCTCCGGGCGTCATTAAGATGGTAAAGGTTTATGTCGCCATCAAGCGAAAATTAGCGGTTGGCGACAAGATGGCTGGTCGTCACGGAAACAAGGGCGTGGTTTCTCGGATTCTTCCCGAGGAAGATATGCCTTATATGGCTGATGGTCGGCCAGTAGACATTGTGTTAAATCCGCTAGGTGTTCCTAGTCGAATGAACATTGGTCAGATCCTGGAAACTCATCTTGGGTGGGGTGCTCGCTCGCTTGGAGAGCAACTCGATCGTCTGGTTCAAGAGAATTACGCTCCGGAGCTGTTGCGCAAAGAATTAAAGCAGCATTATCGTGAGCAAAATTTTCACGAGTTAATTGATCAAGTTGGGGATAGTGAGGTTCTTAACCTTTGTAGGAGGCTACACAAAGGTGTTCATGTAGCGACGCCGGTTTTCGACGGGGCAAGGGAGTCTGAAATCGATGACCTTTTAAAGGCCAGCAAACAAAGTCTGAGCGGTCAACAGATATTATTCGATGGCCGGACAGGTGAGCCCTTCGATCAGGATGTCACTGTTGGTGTGATGTACATGCTAAAGCTGCATCACCTGGTTGATGAAAAGATTCATGCTCGCTCTATTGGGCCTTATTCGCTAGTGACCCAGCAGCCCCTAGGAGGAAAAGCGCAGTTCGGAGGCCAACGTCTAGGGGAAATGGAAGTTTGGGCCATGGAAGCATATGGTGCAGCCTACTCGTTGCAGGAATTTTTAACCGTGAAGAGCGACGATGTAGTTGGCCGGACTCGAATGTATGAGGCGATTGTTAAAGGCGACAATGTGTTGGAAAGTGGTCTTCCAGAAAGCTTCAATGTGCTGATAAAAGAGCTGCAGTCACTTGCTCTAGATGTTGAATTGCTTGAGACTGCTCCTACGCCAGGCGAGAGTGGTGACACTTCTACTTCTGGAGAGCAAGTCAAGAAGACGGGAACATTGGCCTAGAGTAATGGGGCGCGTTTTGGGCGCCCCCTAGTCAGGTTATGAAGGAGATGCACGTGAAAGACATCTTCAATTTTTTTGAAAAACCTAAGGATCCGTTATCCTTCTCAGCGATTCGAATCTCGCTAGCTTCTGCGGACAAAATTAGACAGTGGTCTCACGGAGAGGTGAAGAAGCCAGAGACCATAAACTATCGCACGTTCAAGCCTGAACGCGATGGCCTATTTTGTGCGAAGATATTCGGTCCGGTCAAGGACTATGAATGCAATTGCGGCAAGTATAAGCGCATGAAGCATCGCGGAGTAGTGTGCGAGAAGTGTGGAGTTGAAGTTATTCAATCCAAAGTGAGGCGAGAGCGCCTTGGTCATATTACTTTGGCTACTCCGGTTGCACATATTTGGTTCCTGAAGAGTTTACCATCTCGGATAGGGAATATTCTCGATATAACCCTCAAAGATCTCGAAAAGGTGTTGTATTGCGAAAGCTACATAGTCCTCGACCCTAAGAAGACCGCTCTTGAGAAAGGTGAGCTTCTCACAGAGGACAAATATAACAAGGCAATTGACGAGTATGGAGATGATGCGTTCGTTGTCGGAATGGGTGGCGAGGCTGTTCGGGAGCTTTTGCGTGATATTGACGTAAACACGATGTGCGAAGAATTGCGCAAAGAAATGCGCGCGGCGACTAGCGATGCCAAGCGTAAAAAACTGGCCAAGCGTCTGAAGGTTGCGGAAGCATTTCGAGCGTCGGGGAACAAACCGGACTGGATGATGTTGGAGGTCATTCCAGTGATTCCTCCTGATTTGCGTCCGTTGGTTCCTCTGGACGGAGGAAGGTTTGCCACTAGTGACCTGAATGATTTATATCGACGGGTCATAAATCGAAACAATCGCCTCAAACGTCTTCAAGAGCTGAACGCGCCAGACATCATTATTCGTAACGAAAAAAGGATGCTCCAAGAGGCGGTTGATGCTCTTTTTGATAACGGGCGACGAGGAAAGACCATCACCGGGCCTAATAAGCGTCCGCTGAAATCTCTTTCCGACATGTTGAAAGGAAAGCAGGGAAGATTCCGCCAGAACTTGCTTGGTAAGCGAGTCGATTATTCTGGTCGATCAGTAATAGTGGTAGGACCTGAGCTAAAGCTTCATCAGTGCGGGTTGCCTAAGATAATGGCCTTGGAGCTTTTCAAACCCTTTATCTACAATAAACTTGAGGATAAGGGGTACGTGACCACCATTAAAAGCGCGAAAAAGATGGTGGAAAAAGAGCGATCGGAAGTCTGGGACATACTAGAGGATGTAATCCGTGAGCACCCTGTCTTGCTTAATCGCGCGCCTACGCTTCATCGTCTTGGCATTCAGGCATTCGAGCCAGTTCTGATCGAAGGCAAAGCCATTCAGTTGCACCCCCTGGTTTGCGCGGCTTTTAATGCCGACTTTGACGGTGACCAAATGGCGGTCCATGTTCCTCTATCTATTGAGGCGCAGTTGGAAGCCAGAGTGCTCATGATGAGCACTAATAATATATTGTCTCCGGCTAGTGGAAAGCCAATCATTGTGCCAACTCAGGATATCGTTCTTGGGTTGTATTACATGACTCGGTCGCGCGAGTTTGCGCGTGGTGAAGGAAAAGTGTTTTCTAGTCCAGCAGAAGTTCGTGCTGCCTATGATCACGGAGAAGTTGAGCTTCAGGCTAAAATTATTTGCCGAGTTGGTAGTCAGCGAAAAGACACCACTGTTGGTCGAGTTCTATTGGCTGAGATCGTTCCCGAGCGCATTGGCTTTGATGCCATAAATAAGGTTATGGATAAAAAGCAGCTAGGTGGCCTTATTGACACCTGCTATCGATTGTGTGGTGAGAAAGAAACCGTTTTGCTTGCCGATCGTATCCGTACTCTTGGTTACAATCATGCTACTCGTGCGGGTATTTCTATCAGCGTAAAACACATGCTGGTTCCGAAGAAAAAGCATTTCTTCCTGGAAGAAGCTACTAAAGACGTTCAAGAAATAGAAAACCAGTATCTAGAAGGTCTTATTACTTTTGGAGAGCGATACAACAAGGTTATCGATATTTGGGCCGAGGTTACCGAAAAAGTAGCTCAGGAGATGATGGGTGAAATTTCCAAGGAGTCCGTGGAGGGGATTAATCCCCAAACTACTAGGGTGGAAAAACGGGAGCAGAGCTCGTTCAACCCTATCTACATCATGGCCGATTCAGGTGCTCGTGGTAGTGCTCAACAAATTCGCCAGTTAGCAGGAATGCGTGGTTTGATGGCGAAGCCATCAGGTGAGATTATTGAGACCCCGATTACCGCGAATTTCCGCGAGGGACTGACGGTGTTGCAGTACTTCAGTTCAACTCACGGGGCCCGAAAGGGATTGGCTGATACCGCACTAAAAACGGCGAATTCCGGTTATCTTACTCGTCGTCTGGTTGATGTTGCCCAAGATGCGATCGTGACTGAATTCGATTGCGGGACTTTGGACGGCCTGTCCATTGGGGCGTTAATTGAGGGAGGCGAGATTATAGAGCCCATGGGGGAGCGCATTCTCGGGCGAGTCGCGCTAGAAGATGTAATCGATCCAAATAGTGGTGAGCTTTTGTGTGCTGCGAACGATGAAATCGACGAAGCCAAGATTCAACGGATCGAGGCTACTGCTATCGATAAAGTGAAAATCCGTTCGGTGTTGACATGCAAGGCGCAGAGAGGCGTTTGCGTAGAGTGTTATGGCCGAGATCTTGCTCGTGGGCGTAAGGTGAATCTGGGGGAGGCAATTGGTGTAATTGCCGCTCAGTCGATTGGAGAGCCGGGAACGCAGCTTACTATGCGTACTTTTCACATAGGAGGAACTGCAACCCGACGCGCAGAGCAGAGTTCGCTGGAAAATAGAAATGCCGGTGTGGTTAAGTTTAATAACCTCTACATTGCTACCAAGAAGGATGGTTCTCAGGCTGCCATGAATCGTAACGGAGAGATTCTAATTGCAGATGACTCTGGACGAGAGCGAGAGCGTTACCAGGTAGTATATGGAGCCGATATTTTGGTCAAGGAGGGCCAGAGAATTGAAGCCAGTACTATCCTCGCCAAGTGGGAACCCTTCACTATGCCCATACTTTCCGAAGTGCCAGGTATTATCAAGTATGGTGATGTGATCGACGGCGTAACCATGAGTGAGGTGCTGAACGAGGTCACCGGGCTTGCTAGTAAAGTAATTATAGAATCCAAAGATCCTGATGCGCGGCCTCGAGTCTCAATTAAGGACGATGATGGCCAAACGAAAACATTGCCCAATAGTGAGCAGCCTGCGCGTTACATGCTACCAGTCGGGGCTAATATCGTAGTTGCTGAAGGCGATGAAGTAGATGCTGGTGCGGTCATTGCTAAGATTCCGCGAGAAACCACCAAAACCAAAGACATTACTGGTGGTTTACCGCGTGTTGCTGAGCTTTTTGAGGCTAGAAAGCCTAAAGAGTACGCTGTAATCTCCGAGATCGATGGCGTGGTTAGCTTTGGCAAAGACACCAAAGGAAAGCGCAAGGTAATTGTTACTCCCGAGATTGATGGCAAGATGAGGGGGGATTTGGCTAAGGAATACCTTATTGGGAAAGGTAAACACCTTAGTGTACATCAAGGCGATCGAGTGAAGGCGGGTGAGGCCTTAATGGATGGTGCTGCGAATCCTCATGATATTCTGCATGTGCTTGGTGAAAAGGAGTTAGCGCGCTACCTGGTAGACGAAATCCAGGAAGTGTACCGACTGCAAGGTGTGAAAATTAATGATAAGCACATTGAGGTGATTGTTCGGCAGATGTTAAGGCGGGTGCGTATCACTGATGTGGGAGACACCAACTTCTTGGTTGATGAGCAGGTCGAGCGCTGGATGTTTGAAGAAGAGAATAGAAAAGTCGAGGCCAAGGGTGGGCGGCCGGCAGCGGGCGATGCGTTGTTGTTGGGAATTACTAAAGCATCGCTGTCAACTGAATCGTTCATTTCTGCTTCTTCATTCCAGGAAACCACCAAGGTTCTTACCGAGGCGGCCATTTCCGGCAAGATCGATTACCTTCGCGGGCTGAAGGAAAACGTAATCATGGGAAGACTTGTGCCTGCGGGTACGGGATTGGCGTCTTACAATCATCTAGACATAGAAGTAGAGACCCCGGTAGATGCAGTAGAGCAAGCAGAAGAGGCGCTAGCCGTCGGCGCTCAGGATTAGGAATTGAAAATGGGGGCTCTACTGTCGCGGGCCCTTCGGAAACCCAAAAACGGAACAAAAAACAGTTGACAGATCGTTTAATAGGAATATAATTCGCCACCTTTTGTAGTCGGCTCACAAGTGCTTCCCAATTCGGGGAGTATTAAATGTCCAACGGAAGATAGAGAAGATGCCTACAATTTCCCAATTGGTCCGCAAGGGTCGAACCAGACTTAAATCTCGCGTGAAAGCGCCTGCTTTACAGGAATCGCCACAGCGTCGCGGAATATGTACTCGTGTTTACACTACAACGCCCAAAAAGCCCAATTCCGCTTTGCGTAAGGTAGCGCGCGTGCGTCTTACTAATGGGATTGAGGTGACCAGCTACATTCCTGGTGTTGGCCACAATCTCCAAGAGCACTCCGTGGTTATGATTCGTGGTGGTCGTGTTAAGGATCTTCCGGGTGTACGTTACCATATTGTGCGAGGAACGTTGGACTCGGTTGGGGTGCAGGGTCGTAAGCAGGGACGCTCGAAATATGGAGCCAAGCGACCAAGTTAGTACTGAATTCCGGGCCACGGGCCTGCATAAAAACGGGAAAATTTGATGCCTCGTCGTCGTGAAGTGAAAAAAAGAAAGATTCTACCCGATCCAAAATTCAAGGATCGATTGATAACTAAATTCGTTAATAATCTCATGCGCAAAGGGATGAGATCTACTGCGGAGTCGATCTGCTACGGAGCGCTTGATGTTATCCAGGATCGAACTAAAGAAGAGCCCTTAAAGATTTTCAAAAAGGCTTTGGATAACGTAAAACCTGCTCTTGAGGTAAAGAGTCGCCGGGTTGGTGGTGCTACTTATCAAGTTCCCGTGGAGGTGCGTCAGGATAGACGGGTAGCTCTGGGTATGCGCTGGCTAATTTCCTACGCCGTGGGGCGTGGTGAGAAAACTATGCGTGAAAAACTCGCCGGCGAAATCCTTGATGCCTTCAATAGCCGCGGTAATGCAGTGAAGAAAAGAGAAGATACTCATAAAATGGCTGATGCGAATAGAGCGTTCGCTCATTATCGCTGGTAGCGGTTGACAATTCGGGCGTGTTTTGTTATGTAGCTCGCCCTTGCTTAGAGAGCCTGTGTGGCTCTGGTTGTTCGTGTTCTTTGACACGAGCGTAAATGAATTGGCGTGGCGACGGATTTTTTTGTTGCCAATGTGGCGGGAAAGCCGCAGCGAAGGTGAGTCTATGTCGAAGCAGTATCCGACAGAAAAATATCGGAATATCGGCATCATGGCGCACATTGATGCTGGTAAGACGACTACTACCGAGCGGATACTGTTTTATACTGGTGTAACTCATAAGATCGGCGATATTGATGACGGTACGGCCGTCATGGATTGGATGGTGCAGGAAAAGGAGAGGGGTATAACCATCACCTCTGCTGCTACAACCTGCTTCTGGCGTGATTGTCGAATCAATATAATTGATACGCCCGGACATGTTGATTTTACTATCGAAGTAGAGCGGTCGCTAAGGGTTCTTGATGGTGCTGTCGCGGTTTTTTGCGGGGTTGGTGGTGTTCAGCCGCAGTCGGAGACGGTTTGGCGGCAGGCGGATAAGTATAGGGTTCCTCGTATTGCATTTGTGAATAAGATGGACCGAGTTGGTGCCGATTTTCTTCGGGTCGTGGAAACGATTAGGCGGCGGCTTGGTGCGCATCCTGTTCCAGTGTGTCTTCCTTGGGGACAGGAGGATGGCTTTCAGGGAGTAATTGACTTGCTTCGAATGAAAGCTCTGCGTTTTGAAGAAGACGCGATGGGTGCAAAAGTCGATATTCAGGATATTCCCGATTCTCTTCAATGTCAGGCTCGTGAATGGCGATCCAGGATGATTGAGGCTGCTGCTGAGTTTGACGATGAAGTGATGGATGCATTTTTGGAGAGTAAGGAGCCATCGTTGGAGCGGGTGGTTGCTGGCCTGAGGAAGGGTTGTATCTCCATGAAGGTTGTTCCCATTCTTTGCGGGTCGGCGTTCAAGAATAAGGGTGTACAGCCCCTGCTTGATGCTATAATTGATTTTCTTCCCTCGCCAAAAGACGTGCCGCCAGTGCAAGGGAATGCCTTGAATGGTCAGGAGGATAGTAGATCGGTTGATGAAAGAGTTCCCTTTTCGGCTCTAGCTTTTAAAATACAAACCGATCCCTTTGCTGGGGCCTTGACCTATTTTAGAGTCTATTCGGGAAAGATAGAGTCGGGTAGCTACGTATATAATTCGGTGAAGAAGCGGCGAGAGCGTATTGGTCGATTGCTGCAAATGCATGCTAATAAGCGAGAAGATATTGATGTAGTTTATGTTGGTGACATTGCAGCGGCAGTTGGATTAAAGAATACTGTAACTGGCGAAACGCTGTGTGATGAAGCGAGACCCATTGTTTTAGAAAAAATGGAATTCCCAGAACCGGTTATTTCTATAGCTATTGAGCCAAAAACCAAGGCTGATCAAGACAAACTGAGTTCTGCGCTTGCTAAGTTGTCATTCGAGGATCCTTCGTTTCGAGTTCGTACGGATGAGGAAACTGGACAAACTCTCATTAGTGGGATGGGTGAGCTCCATCTAGAGATAATTGTCGATCGGCTTTGTAGGGAGTTTAAGGTTGAGGCCAATATAGGCAAGCGACAGGTTGCTTATCGTGAAACGATAACTAAAGAGGTTCGCGTCGAGGGTAAATATGTTCGCCAGTCTGGTGGGCGTGGGCAATATGGGCACTGTTGGCTATTGTTGCAGCCAAACGAAACCGGTAAAGGCTTCGAATTTATAGATGCAGTGATTGGCGGGGCGATTCCCAAGGAGTACATACCTGCAGTAGAAAAGGGCGTTATCGAGGCGATGGAAGGCGGAATACTGGCAGGGTATCCGATGGTGGATGTTAAGGTCACCTTGCTTGATGGGAGCTTTCACGAAGTTGACTCTAGTGAAATGGCTTTCAAAATTGCAGCTTCTATGGCGCTCAAGGATGGATCGGAAAAGGCGGGCCCAATTTTACTGGAGCCAATCATGAGTTGTGAAGTGACTACTCCAGAGCAGTACACCGGCGACGTAATTGGCGATTTAAATAGCCGAAGAGGGCGAATTCTTGGTATGGAACCACGTTTCGGTGTGCAGGTTGTTACGGCTCAGGTGCCATTGGCAGGTATGTTTGGTTATGCTACCGATGTTCGATCTGCCACGCAAGGACGTGCAACCTATACTATGCAATTTTCGCATTACCAGACAGTGCCAAGTGGAATATCTAGTGACATCGTGGCTCGAATGCGAGGCCGGTAGAATTAGCGTGCAAAACCAGAAATTAAACCGAAGGGAAGAAGAGGAGCGAGTAAATGGCCAAGGAAAAATTTGAACGGAAAAAGCCTCACGTGAACGTAGGTACTATCGGTCACGTAGATCACGGTAAAACTACTCTGACTGCGGCTATCACCTTCACCCAGGCGGCGAAGGGACTCGCTAAGGCGAAGGAGTATGCCGATATCGCCAAGGGTGGTACAGTGCGCGATGATTCTAAAATCGTGACCATTGCAGTGGCGCACGTTGAATATGAATCGGACAAGCGCCACTATGCGCACGTCGATTGCCCGGGACACGCCGATTTCATTAAAAATATGATTACTGGTGCAGCTCAAATGGACGGAGCTGTTCTTGTGGTGTCGGCGGCGGATGGCCCAATGCCTCAAACCAAAGAGCATGTGTTGTTAGCGCGTCAGGTCAATGTTCCAGCTATCGTAGTGTTTCTTAACAAATGTGACTTGGTAGACGATACGGAGCTTCTGGATTTGGTTGAGCTGGAGGTTCGGGAGCTGTTGACTAAGTACCAGTTCCCTGGTGATTCTATTCCAGTTATTCGTGGGACTGCTTTAAAGGCTATGCAAAGTAAGGGAATAGAAGGAACGGAATCCATTAACGCATTGGTGGAAGCGCTGGATGCGAATATTCCCGAGCCACAACGGGTGTTAGACAAGCCATTTTTGATGCCCGTAGAAGATGTGTTTTCTATTGAAGGTCGGGGAACTGTCGCCACCGGAAGAATTGAGCGTGGTAAGATCAGGGTAGGCGATGCGATTGAGATCATTGGTTTGCGCGGAACCTCTAAGACCGTAGTGACTGGCGTGGAGATGTTCCGCAAATTGCTCGACGAAGGTATGGCTGGCGATAATGTCGGATGTTTACTTCGCGGTTTGAAGCGCGACGACATCGAACGAGGCCAAATTCTTGCTGCTCCCGGATCTGTGACCCCGCATACCAAATTTAAGGCTGCAATCTATGTGCTGGGCAAGGATGAAGGGGGAAGGCATACGCCGTTTTTTAAGGGGTATCGGCCTCAATTCTATTTCCGAACGACTGATGTTACCGGGGCGGTCCAGTTGCCTGAAGGGGTAGAAATGGTAATGCCTGGCGATCACATTACGATCGAGGTTAGCCTTTCGAAGCCGATTGCCATGGAAAAGGAGCTTCGATTCGCCATCAGAGAGGGTGGGCGTACGGTAGGTGCTGGGGTGGTTTCGGAAATCATTGAGTAAGCTAAGGCGAGAGTCAGCATCGCGGTGCCAATAATTGGTGCCGCGTGTATTTAGTCGACAAATAAGTCGGCAGGGAAGCAGCGAGTGTACTGTTCGGCAGGTCCGGGCAAGCACTTAGTTCGAGGCAATTGATGGCAACCCAGAAGATCCGGATTCGGCTGAAGGCATATGACCACAAACTGCTCGACCAGTCAGTTGGGGAAATCGTGGAAACTGCCAGGCGCACGGGCGCAGAAATAGCGGGACCTATTCCGCTTCCTACGCGTATATACAAGGTTACCGTGCTGCGCAGCCCCCACGGCGACAAGAAGAGCCGTGAACAGTTCGAGATCCGCACACACAGACGTCTCCTCGACATACTCGAGCCTACTCAGCAGACGCTAGACGCGTTGATGAAGCTTGATTTGCCGGCAGGTGTGGACGTGGAGATAGGGTCCTAAAGGATTGGACCATTTTTAAGAGGCGGCCATGGCAAGGTTTGATGTATTGGACACAGAAGGACAAAAGGTTTCGGAAGTGGAGTTGGCGGACGCAGTATTTGCGGTCGATTCTAATGAGAACCTAATTTATGAAGTCGCAAAGTTTCAAGCGATTAACCGGCGCGCGGGTACTGTAGCGGTAAAAAATACGTCGTTGGTATCTGGTGGCGGAAAGAAACCGTGGAAACAAAAAAAGACTGGCAGAGCTCGACAGGGTTCCATTCGTGCTTCACACTGGGTCGGTGGAGGAAAGGCCATGGGACCCAAGCCGCGTGACTATAGTTATCGTCCGCCGTGGCGGGTGAGGCGTGGTGCGCTTAAGGTTGCTTTGTCGCAGCTAGCTCGAGATAGCAAGGTTTTGATTCTTGACAAAATCGAGGTTGTAGGGCAGGGCAATGGTGAGAAGGGGCGCCTTACCAAAGCGTTCTCTTGGATACTATGTAATGGGCTCAAGCTAGAAAATGCGTTGGTGATTGACAGCAAAGAGAATATCAATCTACATCGTGGCGTTCGTAACCTAGCTCGGTTTGATGTTCTAGCTCCAGAGGGATTGAATCTGGAAAGCCTGCTCGTGCATGACACGCTAGTGATGACTGTGTCTGCGGCAAAGCAACTGGAAGGAGCGTTGGTGCGATGAACCTCGCGAATGTTGTTAAAGGGCCGGTCGTTACCGAAAAATTCGAAAGAATTCGGGAAGAATATAATGGTTATGGCTTTGTAGTGGATCGTCGGGCCAATAAGACAGAAATTCGTCAAGCGATGGAACAATTTTTCAAAGTGAATGTGATTGAAGTCCGTACCGCCATACTTCGTGGAAAAAAGAAACGAGTGGGTCGCTCGATTGGGCGGCGTCCCAACTGGAAGCGAGCGGTAGTCATTCTCAAGGAAGGCCAGTCCATCGAGTTCGATTCTGAGTAAGGAAGAAGACTAATGCCTATTAAGCAATACAAGCCAACTAGTGCTGGTCGAAGAGTTTGCTCGGCGGCAGATTTTTCAGAAGTAACTCGTATGCGTCCAGAGCGGTCGCTTACCGAATCGATTCGAAAAACTGGTGGTCGGAATAGTCATGGCCACATTTCTACCCGGCATATTGGTGGCGGGCACAAGCGGCGCTTTCGAATTATTGATTGGAAGCGTGAAAAAGATGGTGTTCCTTCAAGAGTAGCGCATATTGAGTACGATCCCAACCGGACTGCTAGGTTGGCTCTGCTGCACTACGTGGATGGGGAAAAGCGATATATTATAGCCCCGTTGGGTATCAAAGTAGGCGATTCCCTTGTATCCGGTGAAGATGCTGATATACGTCCTGGTAACTGTCTGCCCTTGAAGAGCATACCGGTAGGAACAGTAGTCCACAATGTGGAACTAAAGCCAGGATGCGGCGCGCAAATGATTCGCTCTGCTGGAAGCTGGGGACAGCTTATGGCTAAGGAGGGGCGTTATGCTCAGATCCGGGTGCCTTCTGGCGAAGTACGAAAAGTTCTGGTCGGATGTCGAGCTACCATTGGGCAAGTAGGAAATGTTGAGAATGAAATCGTGCGCTTAGGTAAAGCAGGTCGCACACGGTGGTTGGGAAAGCGCCCGACAGTTCGCGGTTTAGCTATGAATCCGGTCGATCATCCTCATGGTGGTGGTGAAGGGAAATCCGGTCAGGGAAATCCTCATCCAGTATCGCCTTGGGGGAAGAAAACCAAGGGGTTAAAGACGCGCACTAATAAGCGCACTGATAAGTTCATCGTCTCGCAACGACGGCGTGGTGCACGCGGTCGAGCGAGGTAGCGAGTTGGAAAGGTAAGGTAAGAGAAAATGGCGCGCTCGCTTAAAAAGGGACCGTTTGCCGACGAGAGCCTTGTTGGAAAAGTCGAGGAATTAGTAGGTTCTAATGCCAAAAATCGAACAATAAAGACATGGAGTCGCCGGTCGACCATTCTGCCTGAATTTGTAAGTTGTACGTTTATGGTGCATAACGGTCGAAAATTCGTTGCAGTGTTTGTGACCGAGAATATGGTAGGGCACAAGCTTGGTGAATTCGCGCCAACACGTACGTTTCACGGTCACTCTGGCGAAAAGAAAGCCAAAGTTGCCGGGAAGTAAGAGGAAAGGAAATTATGCAGAGCCAAGCTCGACTTCGCCATTTGCGCATTGCTCCCCGGAAGACCCGATTGGTTGCCGATCTTATTCGAGGAAAAGGAATAGGAAATGCGCTTGCTATTCTTCGGTTCACGCCAAAAGCGGCTTGCAGGCCATTGGAGAAGCTACTCCGGTCTGCAGTCGCAAATGCAGAGGATGTGAGCAAAGGCCGGGTTGACGTCGACCGCCTTTTTGTTCATACGATCCATGTGGACCAAGGTCCGACCATGCGTCGGTTTATGACGCGGGCGATGGGACGTGGAACTCGTGTGAATAAGAAAACGAGCCACGTTACGGTGATACTTGCCGATCGCAAATAGGTAATCTTGGGCGACGTCCCACTTGCTGAAGGAGAATGTCTTGGGCCAGAAAGTCCACCCTGTAGGGTTTCGGCTAGGAATAATTAAGAGCTGGGAATCCAAATGGTATGAAGAAAAAAATTACGCTAAATGGCTTCACGAAGATATTAAGCTTAGGAAATTCGTGAAAAAAAGCCTTGGTCATGCAGGAATCTCGAAAGTGGAAATTGAGAGGGCGGCAAATAAGATTAAGGTTAATGTATTTACCGCCCGTCCTGGCATTGTAATCGGCAAGCGAGGCGCGGGTATTGAGACGGTTAAGAAGGATCTTCAGCGTCTCACTATGAATGAAGTCTTTCTTAATATCGTCGAAGTTCGAAAAGCAGAGACTGATGCTCAATTGGTTGCCGAGAACATCGCAACTCAATTGGAGCGCCGGATTGCGTTTCGAAGAGCGATGAAGAAGGCAGTTCAGACTGCTCTGAAGTTTGGTGCAAAGGGTATTAAGGTTAGTTGCTCGGGAAGGCTTGGCGGGGCGGAAATGGCCCGGTTTGAGTGGTATAGGGAAGGTAGAGTTCCGCTTCATACGCTTCGCGCCGATATTGATTATGGGTACGCTATAGGCAAGACAACTTACGGAACGACTGGAGTGAAGGTGTGGATCTTCCGTGGTGAAGTGTTGCCGAAGGGCAAAGGCGCGGCCTTGATGGCAGCCAACACTCCGCGCGGGCAAGTCTAAAAACGTACAGATAAGGGAGCGATGGAAATGCTGCAACCCGCACGCACGAAATACCGCAAGATGCAAAAGGGGCGGATGAGAGGCCAGGCTACTCGGGGAAACCGGCTCAATTTTGGAGACATTGCCTTAGTTGCCCTTGAGCCCGGGCGATTGACGAGTCGGCAGATTGAGGCTAGCCGTATTGCATTGACACGTCATGTTAAACGAGGCGGAAAACTATGGATTCGAATCTTTCCTGATAAACCGATCACAAAAAAGCCAGCGGAGACTCGGCAAGGTACGGGAAAGGGTTCAGTAGAGTATTACGTGGCAGTCGTGAAGCCGGGGCGGATATTGTTTGAAATGCAAGGCGTTGGTCTTGATATGGCTAAAGCTGCTTTTCGGTTAGCTCAATTCAAGCTTCCTATTGCCACGCATATTATTCAGCGGCAAGAGGAGGCGATCTGATGGCTACTGCCCAAGAAATTCGTGAGCTTTCGATTGAGGAGCTTAAAAGCAGGGTAGAACAGCTAAGAGCGAGCATATTTGATATGAAGATTCGGTGCAAGACTGGAGGGCTCAACTCTTTCACCGAGGTTAGAAAGAGTAGGCATGACTTAGCACGTATCCTCACGGTATTGGCTGAGAAGGAGCGGAATAATGGCTGAAAATGCTGTAGGGGATAAAGTGGCTGCTGCGGTAGAGCATGGCCGAGCAAAGAATAGGGTCGGTGTAGTTACTAGCAACAAGATGCAGAAGACAGTTGTTGTGAAGGTGCAACGTCGAGTTCGCCATCCTCTTTACGGTAAATACGTCCTTCGACAAGTGAAGTATAAGGCTCATGTCGAAGCTCACGATTATCCAGAGAAGCCCACGCTATTTGAAGGTGATGTCGTTCGTATTGTTGAGACGCGTCCAAGCAGCAAGGATAAACGCTGGTTGGTAGTGGAAACAATTCGCAAGGGCACCCAGGTCTGATTCGAGGTACTTTATGATCCAGATGACCACAGAGCTCGACGTGGCCGACAATTCGGGAGCGAAACGCGTCGAATGTGTTAAGGTGCTCGGCGGTTCAAAACGAAAATATGCATCCGTCGGTGACATTATTATAGTTGCCGTTAAGGAAGCTATTCCGAACGCCAAAGTGAAGAAAGGTGACGTAGTTCGTGCAGTAATCGTACGGACCGTCAAGGAAATTGCACGGCCAGACGGAAGCTACATTTGTTTTGACGAGAACGCGGTGGTTCTTATTACCAAGGATTCCGAGCCAATTGGCACGCGTATTTTTGGTCCCGTTGCCCGAGAGCTGCGTGCAAAAAAATTCATGAAGATCATTTCCCTTGCTCCTGAAGTCTTATAGCTGTTCAGGAGGGAGGTTTAGGAATACGTCATGCAAATAAAAAAGGGCGATACTGTCCAGATAATGAAGGGCAAAGAGGCTGCCAATCTTCGCGGTACCGAAAAACGACCCCGTGGAAAGGTGCTGGAGATCCTCAGGGAAAAGGGTAGGATTCGGGTAGAAGGAATGAGATCGGTGATTAAGCATCTTCGTAAGGGGAGATCTCAGAAGAATCCCGAGGGTGGGCGGATTGAGATTGCGGGAACTATCGCATTAGGGAATGTGCAATTAGTTTGCCCGAGATGCGATCGGCCGACGCGAATTGGAGCGCGTAGAGTTGGTATTGGAGAAGGAGGCGTAAAGAACCAGCGCCTCTGTAGGAAATGTAAAGAGCTTATTGACTAGCCTTGAGACTGGAAAAAAAGATCGGCGGGAGAATGCCATAGGCCTGACCGAAGCGGGAGGTAGATGAAAATGTCGGCAGATAAGAAACAGAGCGCTGCAAAGAGTGAAAAGATGGTTAAGAAGGCAAAGTCGGATGAGAAGAGTGGCAAGGGCGCTGGGGGTAAAGCTAAAAAGAGTGATTTAGGCTGGGAACTAGCCCCTTCGGGAGAGGTTGATCGGAAAAGTGGTAAAGCTCGTCTGCGTTCGCGTTTCGAAAAAGAGTCTGTCGCAACCTTAATGAAGGAATTAGGGTTAAAAAACCGGATGCAGGTGCCTACGATTTCCAAGATCGT
This sequence comes from Myxococcales bacterium, assembly GCA_050288705.1. Lineage (GTDB taxonomy): Bacteria > Myxococcota > Myxococcia > Myxococcales > UBA5297 > JBNKEI01. Next base: position 20,143 of record JBNKEI010000033.1, on the reverse strand, counting down.
GGTTAATATGGGGCTGGGTGAGGCAATTAGTAACGCCAAAATACTAGATGGTTGTGTTCAGCAGTTGGCAGCTATTACTGGCCAAAAACCCGTGGTTACGCGAGCGCGTAAGGCAATTAGTAATTTCAAGCTTCGTGCTGGTCAGCAAATCGGGGCAATGGTCACGTTAAGAAACGATCGTGCGTGGGAATTTATTGACCGACTGGTAAATATTGCACTTCCGCGTGTACGTGATTTCAAGGGAGTTTCTCCCAAGGCTTTTGACGGTCGCGGAAATTATACCCTTGGTTTGCGAGAACAGATTATTTTTCCGGAAATCAACTACGACCAAGTGGACAAAATCAAGGGTCTGAATGTTAGCATCGTAACCACTGCTAAAAACGACGAGCAAGGCCGGGCTCTATTGAAGCATTTGGGGATGCCGTTTAGGGCATAGAATGTCTTTGCTTGCAAATCATAGCGGAGTGGGGTATGTCCCGCCCCCGTGCTTGCATAGCAAACTGGAAATGAAAAGGAAGTCGGAGAAACAATGGCAAAGCTTTCTAAGATGGCTCAAGCTAGGCGCAAGCCGAAGTTTAGCGTAAGGCAGTATAATCGATGCCCAATATGTGGTCGAGGTCGCGCCTACCTGCGAAAATTCGAAATGTGCCGTATCTGCTTCCGTGAAAGGGCGCTAAAGGGTGAAGTTACTGGGGTCACTAAATCATCCTGGTAATCCCCTGCTTTTCTTAATTACGAGGAAACGATCATGTCAATGACAGATCCCGTTGGGGATATGCTGACCAGGATTCGAAACGCTTCAAGAGCCGGGCATGAAAAAGTGATCATCCCAAGTTCGAGGTTTAAGGAGCGGATTGCGTATGTATTGAAGGAAGAGGGCTTTCTAAAGGACATGCTGGTCCATCGAACTGAAGGCCGTGCCCATAGCGAGATTACCTTGATGTTGAAGTATGGACCGAATCGCGAGCCGGCAATTAACGAGATACGCAGAATGTCCAAGCCGAGCCTACGGAGATATGTGGGGTCGACCCGCATACCGTGTGTTCTTAACGGTATGGGTATAGCAATCATTTCTACGTCTCGCGGAATCATGGTTGATCGCGAAGCTCGTAAACAGAAGATCGGCGGTGAGCTGATCTGTACAGTGTTCTAGAGCTTGATTTATTAGAGGAAATCATGTCGCGAATTGGAAAACTACCTATAGAAGTACCTGACAAAGTAAAAGTGGCTTTGAACAGTGGGAAAGTCCTGGTTGAAGGCCCAAAAGGAAAAATCCAGGTTGATGTAGATCCTCGAATGTCGGTTTCGATGAAGGACGCTACTATAATTGTTGCCCGACATGACGACAAGCAGATTTCCAAATCTCTTCACGGGCTTACGCGCACGCTGATTTTTAATGCTGTAAGGGGTGTGTCTGTAGGATATGAAGAGGTATTGGAGATTTCTGGAGTTGGCTTCAGGGCTGAACTAAAAGGTAAGGTGCTGAATCTTAGCCTTGGTTTTTCGCACGCGGTTGACTTCCCGATGCCTGAGGGAGTGACCTGTGATGTGGATAAAGGCACGCGGGTGACTCTTAGAGGATCGGACAAGCATCTAGTGGGGATGACCGCTTCTCGAATACGGCAGATTAGGCGTACCGAGCCATACAAAGGCAAGGGCGTCAAATATGCTGATGAACGGGTCCGTCGAAAGGTTGGCAAACAAGGGGCTTCCTAGCCTTTTTGCTTTGCTGCTCTCTAAGGAGTTTGTGATGAGTGTTGATAGTAGACTGAAGCGCAAGCAAAGAATTCGGCGCAGGTTAAGTGGGACTGTAGAGCGTCCTCGGTTGAGCGTGTACAAAAGCTTGAAGCATATTTATGCCCAAGTGGTCGATGATGTGAACGGTAGGACATTGGCGTTCGCAAGTGATCTCGATCCTTTGGTTCGGCAAAATGCTCAGCAAGCAAAAGTGAAAAAGACCGAAATGGCCAGAAAAGTTGGTGCTCTGGTTGCGGAAAAATGTCTTCAGGGAAAGATTGAGTCGGTGGTATTTGACCGAAACGGGTTTCCCTACCAAGGGCGTATCGCTGCAGTGGCTGATGCTGCGCGTGAAGCTGGACTGAAGTTTTAGCGAGGAGAAAGTGTCTTGGCAATTCCAATAAATCCAAATGATCTTGAGTTAACTGATCGCGTGGTGCACATTAACCGCGTCGCCAAAGTAGTGAAGGGCGGGCGTCGTTTTTCTTTCTCCGCACTAGTGGTGGTTGGAGACGGTGCTGGGCACGTTGGTATCGGGTTAGGAAAGGCAAATGAGGTTCCCGAGGCCATTCGCAAAGGTGGCGATCAGGCTAAGAAATGCCTTTTTTCTGTCCCGTTAAGTGGCTCGACTATTCCTCACGAAGTCCTTGGGCATTTTGGGGCTGGGCGAGTTTTTTTAAAGCCAGCGGGTGAAGGAACTGGGGTAATAGCTGGAGGAGCTGTTCGTGCGGTTATAGAGGCGGCAGGAATACGCAACGTGCTAACTAAATGCCAGGGTAGCCGTAATCCTCATAATGTTGTGAAGGCGGTTGTAAAGGGCTTGCAATCGTTAAAGAGTGCGGAATCTGTCGCGCGGGTGCGTGGGAAGAATGCCGAGGAATTGCGCGGTTAGGCCGCGCTGGAGTATCTAATGCCAGGAATAAAGGTAAAGCTTATTAGGAGCCGCGCTGGTAGGTCGGAAAGGCAACTTGCTACGCTTGCAGGCCTTGGGCTCTACAAATTTGGTCAGGAGCGAATCCTGCCAGATACGCCGTCTACTGTTGGTATGTGTAAAAAACTGGACCATATGGTTTGCTGGGAGCGCGTGGAGCAGGACCCTAAGAAGATTGCTCGGCAAATCTTGAAGGCTGGCTCTGGGCAGGTTGCTTAATAGACGGTCGGGAGAAGTAAACAGATGAGTCAGGTTGGAGCCTAGCGCAAAGTATTTAGTGTAACCCTAAGTTAAGAAAATCTGGATTCTGCTAGTTGCTAGTGGAGAGCGTGGGTGTTGGAGCCGCTCAGCAAAATTGGAGAGATATATGATGTCGTTGTCTGAACTTAGAGCCCCAAAGGGCTCTCGTCATCGAAAAAAGCGAGTTGGTAGGGGGCAGGGTTCAGGTTGGGGTAAGACTGCCGGGCGTGGAGGAAAAGGGCAAAAGGCTCGGACTGGAAATATGAGGTTCGAGGGCTTCGAGGGAGGGCAGATGCCGTTGCAGCGCCGTCTGCCGAAATTCGGATTTCGAAATGCGTTTCGGCGAGAATTTGTGATTGTCAATATCGGGGCACTGGAAGGTCGATTTCAAGGTGGCGCAGTGGTAGATATGCAGGCTCTAGAGAATGTCGGACTTTTAAAAGAAAAAAGAAGCGGGTTGAAAGTGCTGGGTGGTGGTGAGTTAAGTATTGCGATTACAGTCAAGGCGAATCGAATTAGCTCTGCGGCAAAGGCGGCTATAGAAAAAGCTGGCGGAACCGTTGAACTAATAGCTGATAAGGTTTTACGAATTCCAGAAAGAGGCCAGGGCGTCCGTTCGCGCATCGGACAGGCGAAATAAGTGTTGCGATATACGGGCCAATCCGTCTGAACTTGGGCATGAAGAGCGTTATTAGTTGGTTATCTTATTAGTTGGTTATCTAAGATGGGCATTTCTGCCAGGTGATGCTTGGAATGCTGGTGAGTGTCTTTAGTTGATGTTTTATCGGGGTTCTATATGGGCCGCTATCAGGTAAGGAGGTAAGTTGCTTACTCGAGGAATAGCAAATATATTCCGTATTGCGGAACTTCGTAGAAGGTTGTTTTTTACGCTCGGTTTGCTTGGGGTCTATCGTCTAGGCATCTTTATAAGTATACCTGGAGTTAATCGCGATGTGATGGAAAGCGCGATGCAGGGTAAGGGTGGTCTGCTTTCCCTGTTCAATTTGTTCTCGGGGGGAGCCCTTGAGCAAGCTTCAATATTTGGGCTGGGTATTATGCCCTATATTTCGGCTAGTATTATTATTCAGTTGCTGACTGTAGTGATTCCAGCGCTAGAAAAGCTCCAAAAGGAAGGCGAGCTAGGGCGTAGAAAAATTAATCAGTATACTAGGTACGGAGCGGTAATATTGGCTGTTATTCAAGGTTTGTTGATGGCTAATATGCTTCAGGGTTGGGTTGATGATAATAAAGTGCATGTGGTGTCAAATCCAGGTCTTGGGTTTCAGATGATGGCGGTTGTTTCGTTATGTGCGGGAACTGCATTTATTATGTGGCTGGGGGAGCAGATTACTGAAAGAGGGATTGGGAACGGTATTTCACTTATAATTTTTGCGGGAATTATTGCCGGATTGCCTAGCGCCGCAACTAAAACATATAGCCAGTTTACCTCTGGACAGGAAGTGGATGCAGCCCTGTTGGTCATTTTAGGCGCTTTAATGGTTGCCGTGATTGCGACAATTATTGTATTTGAGAGAGGGCAAAGAAGGATTCCTGTTCAGTATGCAAAGAGGGTGGTAGGAAAAAAAGTATATGGTGGACAGGCGACTCATTTGCCGCTTAAGGTTAATAGTTCAGGCGTAATACCTCCAATTTTTGCTTCTTCTTTGTTGGCGGCTCCAGCCACGTTAGGTTCGGTTTTTCCGTGGATCGAAAAGCTAAATGCCGTAATTCAGAGCGGGTGGGTTCACAATGCTCTTTATGTTGGGTTGATTGTATTTTTTGCCTATTTTTATACGGCAGTAACATTCAATCCCGTGGATGTTGCAGATAATATGAAGAAACATGGCGGTTACATTCCGGGTATACGTCCTGGTAAGAAGACCGCAGAGTTTATTGATTCTGTTTTGACAAGGATTACTTTTGGAGGTGCGCTCTATCTTGCGGCGGTATGCGTGCTTCCCACGATAATTATGGCTTATTTCAAGGTACCGTTTTATTTTGGTGGAACAAGCTTGTTAATCGTGGTGGGAGTGGCTCTGGATACTGTTCAGCAGATTGAGGGGCATCTTATCACGAGAAATTACGAAGGTTTTTCTGGGCCCAGGGGGCCTCGTATTCGAGGCAGATCTCGGATGGCGGTATAAGTAATAGGTTAGCTAATGAATTTGGTTTTTATGGGCCCTCCAGGAGCGGGCAAGGGTACGCAATCCAGGAGGCTGGCAGTCGAGCTCGGGGTCCCGCATATCTCTACTGGCGAGATTCTTAGGAGTTGGACTAGGGTAGATTCGGATTTAGGGAGGCTAACAGGACCGCTGATCGACACAGGGAAGTATGTGACTGATGAAATTGCAATCGGCATCGTTGATGGGCGATTAAGATCGCCTGACGCAGATAGTGGGTTTGTTCTAGATGGTTTTCCGCGGACTGTCCCACAGGCAGAAGCCTTGAGTGCGATGCTTTTGAAGTCAGGAAAAAAGGTAGATCTGGTTTTTCTACTCAACGTTTCTGAGGATGTAATTGTTGACAGGGTTGCGGGCAGACGGAGTTGTCCAGTTGATGGAATGGTCTACCATTTGACTGTAAATCCTTCGAAAGTGCCAGGGGTTTGCAATCTCTGTGGAGAGAGGTTGATTCAGCGAGATGATGATAGGCCGGAGCGTGTGCTAGAGCGAATTCGGCTTTATAAGAACTTAACCAGTCCTTTGATTGACTATTACAAAGAGCGACAGTTACTGGTTTCTATCAGTGGTGCTAAAGGGCAAGAAGGTGTTTGGGCGGAGATTTTGCGAGAGATTCAATCAGCTTGCTCGTGGGCATGCAAGAATACTTCTGGTAACGCCTCAGTAAAATGGCTTGCATAGTTGATGAAAGGATGATATACGCGCCCGGATTTATGTCTGCTGGTGCGAAGAAGAGAGGCTATGGCGAAAGAAGACTCCATTGAGGTCGAGGGAACGGTCATCGAGCCATTGCCAAATGCAATGTTTCGAGTGGAGCTTGACAACGGGCACCGAGTCTTGGCCCACATAAGTGGAAAGATGCGGATGCATTTCATCCGGATTTTACCGGGCGACAAGGTGAAGATTGAGTTGTCGCCATACGATCTTACGCGGGGGCGAATAACCTACCGCGCAAAGTAGGAGAGCAGGTTTTTTATGAAAGTCAGAGCGTCGGTGAAGAAGATCTGTGGAAAGTGCATTATCGTGCGCCGTAAGGGCGTGGTGCGCGTTGTGTGCAAGGCGAATCCTCGCCACAAGCAGCGGCAAGCTTAATGTTTAGAGAAGGAGTATAGGAGTAATGGCACGAATTGCTGGCATTGATCTCCCGCGCGAAAAACGCATTGAGATCGCCTTACAGTACATATTTGGGATCGGCAAGACTTGCGCAAGGCAGATTTGCACTGCCGCTCGGGTAAGTCTGGATACTCGCACTAATGCGCTCTCGGAGGATGAGGTTCGCAGGCTGCGTGAAACCATCGAGAGTGGTTATAAGGTTGAAGGCGACCTGAGGCGTGAGATCTCAACAAATGTGAAGCGTTTGATGGATCTGGGCTGTTTTCGTGGTTTGCGGCATCGTAAAGGGTTGCCTGTTCGTGGACAACGCACCCATACCAACGCACGTACTCGAAAGGGGCCTAAGCGGGGTATTGTGCGTAAGCCCTCGGGAACTAAATAGGCTTGATGTTCCCGCTCCTAGGTGTCTTGCCGGGGCTGTGAAATGAGGATGAAATGGTTGATGAGAAAATGCAGGATAGTCCAGTAGATGAGAAGCCAGGCGTTGGGGCGAGCGTGCCTAATCTAGACGTTGCTCCGCCGATTGTGGCGTCGGCGGTGACGCCAAAAAAGGGAAAGAAGAAGGCGAAGAAAAATATATCGAACGGGGTGGTGCATATTCAGAGTACTTTTAATAACACCCTAATAACGATTTCTGATGTTTCGGGAAATGTAGTTAGCTGGTCGTCAGCGGGGGCGCGGGGATTTAAGGGTTCTCGTAAATCTACGCCGTTCGCCGCGCAGGTGGCTGCCGGAGATGCGGCAGCGAAAGCTATGGAGCATGGACTAAGGAACGTGGTAGTACATGTTTCCGGACCCGGAGCTGGTCGTGAATCGGCGCTTCGGGCTCTTTCTGCAGCTGGCTTAAAAATCACTTTAATTAGGGATACTACGCCAATTCCGCATAATGGCTGCCGGCCTCCAAAACGGCGGCGCGTATAGTATTTACGAAGGAGTTAAATCTTGGCTCGTTACACTGAAAGCGCCTGCCGTTTGTGCCGACGCGAGAATTTGAAAATGTATCTAAAGGGCGATCGCTGCTACACTGACAAGTGTGCGATTGAGCGAAGGCCATATCCGCCTGGGCAGCATGGGCAGGGGCGTGCAAAGTTCTCGGAATATGGGGTTCAGCTGCGTGAAAAGCAAAAGGTTAAGCGAATGTACGGATTGCTTGAAAAGCAATTCGCATTGTATTACGCGCGGGCAGCCGGAAAAAAAGGTAAGACCGGTGAGAATCTGCTCCAGGCTCTGGAACTAAGGTTGGATAATGTTGTTTTTCGGGCTGGCTTCGCTGATACACGTACGGAGGCTCGGCAGCTTGTTCGTCACGGTCATTTTGCGGTGAACGGTCGCAAGGTGAATATTCCATCTTTCGCGGTAAAGCCGGGAGATCGTATCGATGTGCCGGAAAAAAGCCGAAAACTGGTGCGTCTAATGGAAGCGCTGGAGACGGTGGATAGAAGAGGAATTCCTCAGTGGATGTCTTCTGATAAGAAGTCATTCGAGGCTATTGTCAAAACCTATCCTACGCGCGAAGACATCACCATGCCCATCAACGAGCAATTAATTGTTGAGCTCTATTCTAAGTAGCGCATTGTAGGGCAGTACTTTGGGTTTTAGCCCCATCGTCCCCTATTAGGAGTATATGATCATGGCGGATGTAAGTATTTCAAGAAGCTGGCGCGACCTAATTAGGCCACGTTCGTTAGTTGTTGATCAGGCCTCGTTGACTGATACCTACGGAAAATTTGTAGCGGAGCCATTGGAGCGAGGTTATGGAACCACGCTTGGTAATAGCCTTCGTCGTGTTTTGTTGTCCAGTCTTCAAGGGGCGGCGATAATTTCAGTAAAAATCGACGGTGCCGATCACGAGTTCAGTACTATACCCGAGGTGTCCGAGGACGTAACCGACATAATTCTGAATCTCAAGGAAGTTCTTCTTCAGGTGCATTCTAGCGAGCAGCGTACCCTGTTTTTGGACGTGGAAGGGCCTAAGGAAGTTGTCGCCGGTGATATTGTAGCCGATGACAAGGTAGAGGTTCTGAATCCGGGGCATCGGCTCTGTACTATTAGTGAAGGTGGTCGAGTTCGGATGGAATTAGCGTGTCGCACGGGACGCGGGTATGTTTCATCGGAGCGTAATAAGGTGGAAGATGCGCCTATTGGCACCATTCCCATTGATGCTCTATTTAGTCCGGTAAAAAAGGTAAATTACCAGGTAACCAATGCGCGTGTTGGGCAGCAGACTGACTATGATCGGCTGACTTTAGAAGTATGGACTAATGGGTCGGTGAAGCCAGCCGATGCAGTAGCGTATGCCGCAAAAATTCTGAAAGAGCAGATGACAGTGTTCATCAATTTTGATGAGTTTGATGAGCCGGGCTCGGTGGTGTTGCCTAAACAGGAAGAGAAGTTGAATGAAAATCTTTTCCGGTCGGTAGATGAGTTGGAGCTTTCTGTTCGCTCTGCTAATTGTTTGCAGCAGGCAAATATAAAGACTATTGGTGATTTGGTGCAGAAGACCGAAGCAGAGATGTTGAAAACTAAAAACTTCGGCCGAAAGAGTCTAAAAGAGATTCGAGAGATTTTGTCAGAGATGGGGTTGAGCCTGGGCATGAGGCTCGACGGCTGGTCTAGGAATCAATCAGCGAACTTGGCGAACCTTGCCGCATCTGGAGCGGCTGTTCCTTCCGAGGAGTCGTCTGAGCCTGGGGAGTCTGAGCAAGCTAAGCCCGAATAGATCCGTTGGAGGCAGATGATGCGGCATAGAAGATCCGGAAAAAAATTCAACCGTTCCCGTTCGCATTACCATGCGTTAATGAGGAATTTGGCGATATCAATGTTGATGCGCGAGTCGATCCGTACGACTCTGCCGAAGGCTAAGGAATTAAGGCCTTTCGTTGAAAAATTGATTACCCTAGGAAAAAAGGGCACTCTTCATGCCCGGAGGACTGCTTTCAAGGTGCTTCGGGATGAAGGAGTACTGAAGCGATTATTCGATGAGATTGCGCCGCGGATGAAAGAACGTCCAGGGGGATATACTCGAATTCTTAGGTTTGGTTTTCGAGCAAGCGATGCTGCGCAGATGGCTGTCATAGAATTGGTCGAACGCAGTGAGTCTGTGACATCGAAGCCAGAAGGTGAATCCGAGAAGGAGAGCGGAAAAAGCGAGACATAATTTTTTAAGTGTTCTTCAATTACTTTGTTAATCGACGGTAGGCCGTATCTCTATTCAGTGCTCGTGCGAGTTGTAAGCTTGCGATCGACTGGAATTCAGGAGAGCGGCCTTGGTAATTGAGGTCAGTATGGTTTGATAGTTGCTCGGTGGGCGGTTTGCTGCAGAACGAGTGTTTTCCGTGGGTATTTAGGTGGCTGGTGATTGCAGTGGGTGTTCGAACTGTTAGTCTTGATTTTCGTGTTCCACGGTTCGGCTATTTGGTGGCTTTATACGCTGGTGTGGTGTGTTTCTCTTATTCTAAGTAGATTCGTCGCTTGCGTTCTTTCACAGAATTGCCGAAACTTATTTGTTACGAGGTGCCTAGAAAGGGATTAGTTTTCTGCGCGAGTTGTGAGTTTTGGGATAAGGAGCAAAAATGAAAAAGATTATTCTAGGCTTCCTTCTGGCGTCAGGGTTATTTGCTTCGCTTAGTTACCATTTGATTATTACAGATAAGGGATTTGATTTGGAAAAAAAAGAAGAGTTGGGATTTCAACATACCTATATAAATACTAAGGGATGGTCCAGTTATGATTATGCTCGGAATCCAGAGATTGCTGCGATATTAGCGAAATTGAAACTAAAAGGCGTCTTAAATTTTCAAAAAGATATTTCCAAAAAAGTCTCTGAAGAATCAAAATCAGTGATGGAAAAGGGGGCAGAAGTAATACGCGAGGGGTATGAAAAAGCAAAAGAGCATTTGGAATAAATCAGTGTAACGAGATCAAGGTTGTTTTTTTGGTTATGTTACTTATAGTTTACTGCTAGACCGTATGCATTTTTCTGTTACGTTCTTTGATTGCTTGGCAGCACTGAGAGGAATCTCGTTAACAACTCCGACCAATTTCATCCTTCGGGAAAGCTAGGCATGGCATCGTAACAGTCTTTCCTCATTACCGAGTCACACTATGCCCAATATACAAGTAGTGAACGTTTCCAAGTCATACGGAGGCAAGAAGCTTTTTGAAGACGTTTCCACAGCGTTTTCAGAGGGTCGTCGATATGGGCTGACTGGGCCGAATGGGGCAGGTAAATCCACTTTTATGAAAATAATCGCCGGTGATTTGGAGCCCGATAGCGGTCAGGTTTCGCGGCCGAAAAAGACTTCTGTTCTTAGGCAGGATCAGTTTGCCTACGAGAAAGATCGTGTTCTTGATGTGGTGATGATGGGTAACAAACCACTTTGGGACGCAATAAAAGAAAAAGACCGGCTTCTTGCGCTTGAAGACCTTACTGACCAGCATGGAATGCGGCTTGGCGAGTTAGAAATGCTCATCGCTGAGGAAGATGGATATACCGCAGAATCAGATGCTAGCGAGCTATTGGAAGGACTTGGCATTCCTCTAGACGAACATTCCAAAAAAATGAGCGAATTGGCTGGCGGATTTCGACTTAGGGTTTTGCTTGCCCAAGCGCTTTTTGGAAGGCCAGAAGCTCTCTTGCTGGACGAACCTACTAATAATTTGGATCTCGATTCTATTCGTTGGTTGGAGGGTTATCTGCGTGCGTATTCTGGTGTACTTATTGCGATTTCTCACGATCGACATTTCTTGAACGCTATTTGTACTCATATAGCGGATATTGATTATCAGACCATTATTGTTTATCCGGGCAGCTACGATGAAACGGTTTTGGCGAAAAGCCAGGTTCGTTCGCGGGTTGAATCGGAAAATGCAGAAAAACAAAAGAAAATTTCTCAACTTCAAGATTTTGTTGCTCGTTTTCATGCGGGAACCCGTGCTTCTCAGGTGCAAAGCCGAAAGAAGCAAATGGAGAAACTTCAGCTCGCAGACCTGAAGAAATCGAATATTGAGAGGCCATTTATTCAATTTTTACAAAAACGTCCGTCAGGAAAACAGGCTTTGACTCTGAGTGGGCTATCGAAGAGCTGGCCCGAGATTTCGGTTTGCGATAAATTTGATGCGCTTTTTATGCGTGGTGAGAAAGTAGCCATTATTGGTCCCAATGGAGTAGGGAAAACTACTCTTTGTAAGATGTTAGTTGGCGAATTGGAGCCCGACCAGGGAAAAATTTCTTGGGGACACGAAGCGTCGGTAGGGTACTTAGCTCAAGATCATCGGGATTATATTCCCAACGGGTTAGCTATTAGGGATTTTTTGCATGATGTAGATCCATCTGCGGGAAACGAATTAATCCGTGGCCTACTAGGGAAAATGTTATTTAAAGGCGAAGAGGGGTTGAAAATAGCTGATGCTCTTTCTGGTGGGGAAGCGGTCCGGTTGCTTATAGCCAAACTTATGCTTACCCAGGATAACGTACTTGTTCTGGATGAGCCTACAAATCATTTGGATTTGGAATCGATTTCGGCATTAGCGCAAGCCCTAGAAAGATACGAAGGTACTGCGTTTGTTGTTTCGCATGACCGTGATTTAATTAGTATGGTGGCTGATCGTATTCTGGCTTTTACTTCTCGAGGTTTAATTGATTTTCAGGGCACTTACGATGAATATTTGCAAAAACACGAGGATGAATCTCGGCCTCAGCGGTAATGTTCAGCAAATATCCTATTGAATGAAGGGGTAAGATATCTGTGGCCTTGCACGAGGAAGTCGATGTGGTGGTCATAGGAAGCGGAGCAGGAGGTTCGCCAGTCGCTTTGACTCTAGCGGAAGCGGGGGCGCGAGTGGTAGTTTTGGAAAAAGGCCCCTACTACACCATTCGTGATTTTACCCATGACGAGGTCGCTATTTGTCTACGCGATTTTTGGGCTCCTTTCCCTACTGAAGATCCGCATACTTTTGTATATGGAAACTCTGGTCGTTCTATTCGCAGCAATGAGGGATGGACAGGGGTTTGTGTAGGTGGTGGTACGGTACATATGTCCGGCTATTTCTATCGGTTTCGCCAATACGATTTGCAGTTGGCTACATATACTGGTGGAATTACCGGGGCCGATATCGTTGATTGGCCAATTACGCTGGATGAGCTTAATCCTTTTTATGAATTGGTCGAAACACGTTTGGGAATATCTGGCGAAGTGGGATCAAATCCTTTTGACCCGCCTCGCAAACCCTATCCGCTTCCGCCAATTCCCGCCCATCCGCTGTCCCGATTAGTCGATGAAAGCTCAAAACAGCTTGGCTTCCATTCTTTTTCCACTCCGCGAGCAGTTCTTTCTCGCCCCTATGGAGGTCGTCCACCGTGCAACCAGTGTGGGATGTGTGGGGACTACGGGTGCGAGACTGGTGCGAAATCGAGTATGCTGGCCACCCTGATTCCTTTGGCGGAAGCCACTGGTAATTGCGAAATTCGTCCTCGCTGTACTGCCCAGCGAATACTCCTTGATCGTAGAGGGCGAGCTTCAAAGGTTGAGTACGTTGATTACCAAGGGTATCGGCACTCAATTAAAACTCGGCTAGTTGTTTTGGCGGCTACGGCTATTGAAAGTGCTCGCCTATTACTGCTTTCTAGCGAGTCAAGATTTCCTCATGGATTGGCTAATGGGAGTGGACTAGTAGGTAGAAATTTAACTTTTTCTACTGCTGCAAAGGGTACCGCGGTATTCGATCGCCAGGAGTTAGTGGCTCGCTTAGGACGGGAGGGCATGGATCTCCCGTTTTTGCAGCGTAGTATAGAGAATGATTATTGGAATGAGAGAGCCGGGTTTGTGCATCCAAAAGGTGGTTTATATAATTTTATTATGTTGCATAAAAACATTATATTTGCTGCACAGCGACTATTTAAAGATTCTAACATGACCCTTTGGGGTGCGGAGCTTAAAAATAAAGTTCGCGCGCTGTTTCATGAAGAAGTATGGGCAGAGTTCGAGGCATTTAGTGAATTTTTGCCTTGGAAGGATTGTTGGGTCGAATTAGATGATTTGGAAAAGGATAAATGGGGTATTCCTGTCGCTCGTATTCGTCTAAAACACCATCCTGATGACATTCAGATTAGCCGTCGCATGGTAGAACGAGGCAATGAGATACTTGCAGCCATAAAACCGTCTGCCAAGACGGTGTCCACTTGGACGTGGGGAGTTACCACTCCTCATCTTCAACACGGAACTTGTCGTTTTGGCTCTGATTCCACTCGTTCGGTTTTGAACAGAGACTGCCAGGCTCATGAAATAACTAACCTATATGTCACGGATGGTAGTTTTCTTCCTAATTCTGGCGGTGTTCCGGCTACTTTAACCATTCTAGCGAACAGTTTTCGAGTGGCTCACCTGTTGCGCAAAAAGTTCTTGGCTCGCGAGTTTGGCTAAGCAATTGAATTGTTTTTTTATGTTGTTGCGGAACAATTGGGCAACAGGCTTCGGTGTTGACGTTTAAAGCTGCTTGGCTTTGGTATAAACGGTTGCCTGTCGGATTCTTTTTGTTTCTTAAATGACTTTGTTGTCGAGTCGATTGCGAATAGGTTACTATCTGTTTGTGAATATTCCAGCTATAGATAAACTAAAAATTCCGGTTGGCAGTACTAACCTTCTTCAGGCGCTGTTAGATAATTTATCGCGTCCCAAGAGGGAGGCTGTTCGTTACAAAGTTCAAGGACAGTGGCGTTCAGTTACCTGGGGTGAGATCATGGATCGCACTCGTGCTCTTGCCGAAGGTTTGGTAGACGCCGGGGTTCGACCCAATGACCGAGTATGCATCTGGGCACAGACTAGCTGGGAATGGTGTTTGGCAGACCTAGCTATTTTGGCTGCAGGAGCAGTCAGTGTTCCCATCTATGCTTCCAATACCGCCAGGGAAGTCGAGCACATTATTAACGACTGCGAAGCCAAGATAGTGGTGTTTGACCATGATCAGCCGGAGGGCAATGCTTTGGGGCGTTGGTCTCAACTAAAGGAGATTCGACTACGGGTGCCTTCGGTTGTTCGATTTGTCAGCTTTAATATTCCCACTGCGCTTGAGTGCCAGCTAGTTAGTTTAGAAGATTTAGAAGCTCAAGGGCGATCAATGCTGGAAAAAAAACCTGCACAGCATGCGCGGGCAATGGAAGAGCGAGCTCGGCATATAACGGGAGATGATCTCAGTTGTATTCTGTATACTTCCGGAACCGCAGGAAACCCTAAAGGAGTAATGCTTTCCCATGCGAATTGGTTAGCCCAAACTTATGCTACTGTACGGGCTCCGGTCTTAGTTGCAGATGACTTGGCCTTGCTGTTTCTTCCTTTAGCTCATTCCTTTGCTCGTCTGGTAGAAATGTGTTGGATATCCCAAGGGATTCGCATCGCTTTTGCGGAATCGATTGAAAAAGTAGTGAGTAATGCCGCAGAAGTAAAGCCAACTATTCTACCCTCGGTACCTCGTTTTTATGAGAAGGCTTTTAATCAGGTCATGATCGATGGGATGTCTAAAACTGGCCTAGAGGGTGTTTTGTTTCGTTGGGCCATGCGTCTATTTGAAGGTCATGTTGGTATGCGAGAACAAGGTCGAGAATCACGATCGGTTCAGTGGTTTTTAGCGAAACGGCTAGTGTTTTCGAAAATTGCAAAAAAAATAGAACGCAAATTTGGGGGTGATTTGCGGCTATTTGTTTCTGGTGGAGCCTCGCTCTCTCGCAAAGTAGGCTATTTTTTCGAAGCTTGTGGCATTCATATTGCCGAGGGGTATGGATTAACGGAAACCTGTGCGCCAACTCACGTTAATCGCTTGGGTTCTTTGGGGGTTGGTACGGTGGGTTACCCTATGCCCGGAATCGAATGTAAGCTCGCCGAAGACGGAGAAATATTGGTGCGCGGGCCGCAAGTGATGCAAGGTTATTATAAACTGCCTCAGGAGACCGCCAAGGCGTTCGATCCCCAAGGATGGTTTTATACTGGAGATATTGGTGAATTGGACTCTTTAGGGAGATTGCGCGTCACCGATCGGAAAAAAGATCTTATTAAAACTTCTGGTGGCAAATATGTGGCTCCCCAGGAAGTGGAAAATGCATTAAAGCTGGATTCGCTAATTGGTCAAGCGCTAGTGCATGGAGAGGGAAGGAAATTTGTGTCTGCTTTGCTAACTATTTCTCCGGATGATGCGGATAGTTGGGCACAAAAAAACCAGGTTGAATATGAGTCAATGGCAGAATTATGCTCCCATCCGCGATTTGTTGAGCGGTTGCAATTCACCATCGACTCAGTCAATTCTGGTCTGCCGCCGCATGCGACCATCAAGAAATTCGCTATTTTAGATGGTGAGTGGGCGCAAGAAAGTGGTGAACTTACCCCGACTCTAAAGGTGAAACGTAGGGTGATCGAGCAGCGTTACAAAGAGGTTCTTGAGAATTTCTATCTCGACGATACAAATAATGGATATGAGCAATGGCTCGGGTAAAGTGCGCTGGTATTAGATTGAAAGTTGAGTAATTACACTAGGTCGCGTAATGTCCCAATTTTCGTACTTGCCTCCGGGAGTGACACTGTTATGAAGCTATCAAGGGAACAGGTTCGCCATGTTGCTAAACTGGCGCGATTACGCTTGAGTGAACAGGAAGAAGAGCGTTATGTTCGGCAGCTCGGGGATATTTTAACTTATGTGGAAACCCTTCAGGAGGTTGATGTTTCCCATATCGTGCCCACCGCTCACGCTGCAGACATTCCCAATTTATTGCGTGAAGACGTAGTTCATCCATCTTTGCCACCAGAAGTTGCTGTTCAAAACGCGCCCGATCGAGCTGGTGCCTCGGTGGCAGTTCCCAAAATTATCGAGTAATCGCCATGACACTTACCGATTTGACACTGGTAGAGCTATCCAAAAAGCTCGCATCTAAAGAATGTTCATCTCAGGAAGCTACCGAAGCAGCTTTTGCGCGCATTAGTGCGGTCGATTCGCGAGTAAATGCTTTTCTTAGGCTTTCCGAACGATCGGCTAGAGAGCAGGCCTTAAATTCTGACCAACGAAGGGCGCAAGGCCGATCTCTGGGGCCTTTGGATGGAATTCCCTTGGCGCTAAAAGACATTTTTTGTGTCAGTGGCACCGAAACCACTTGTGCTTCCCAAATTTTGAAAGGGTTCGTTCCTCCTTACGATGCAACGGTAGTCGAGCGACTTCGGCAAGCAGGAGCAGTTTTTTTGGGCAAGGTAAACATGGACGAATTCGCTATGGGTTCGTCTAACGAAAATAGCGCCTTTGGAGCGGTGCATAACCCCTGGGATCTTCAAC
The DNA here is from genome assembly GCA_050288705.1 of Myxococcales bacterium. Lineage (GTDB taxonomy): Bacteria > Myxococcota > Myxococcia > Myxococcales > UBA5297 > JBNKEI01. The sequence continues at coordinate 3,634 of JBNKEI010000033.1, read as the reverse complement.
GTACCCCTGGCGGTTCTTCCGGGGGAAGCGCGGCAGCAGTAGCTGCACGCGAAGCTTTTGGCGCACTGGGAACCGATACCGGAGGTTCGATTCGTCAGCCGGCTGCTCTTTCTGGAATAACTGGAATTAAACCTACCTATGGTCGAGTTTCTCGTTACGGGGTTATTGCTTATGCCAGCTCACTCGATCAAGTAGGCCCCATGGCGCGTACCGCTGAGGACTGCGCTATTCTCTTGAGAGCCATTGCCGGACACGATGAGCGTGATTCTACTAGTGCGCGCAATCCCGTGCCTGATTACCTGTCAGAAATAAGTAAGAGTATCCAAGGAATGACGTTGGGGCTGCCCAAGGAATATTTCCTCGAAGGGATAGATCCCGAAGTAGATAAGGCTGTTCGTCAGGCGGCTAGGGAATTGGAAAGGCTGGGGGCGAAGTTAGTGGAAGTATCGTTGCCCAACACCCGTTTTGCTATTGCTACTTATTACTTAGTGGCCACTGCGGAAGCTTCGTCTAATCTAGCCAGGTACGATGGAGTGCGCTATGGACACCGTGCTCCTGGAGTTTCCAACCTTGTAGAGATGTATGAGCAGACGCGGTCTCAAGGCTTTGGAGCAGAAGTAAAAGCGCGAATTATGCTTGGTACTTATGCTCTGTCTGCGGGTTATTATGACGCTTATTATCTGAAGGCTCAAAAGGTCAGAACATTGATTCGCCAGGATTTTCTAGACGCATTTCAGGTTTGTGATGCCATTTTGACCCCTACTTCTCCAACTGCGGCGTTTTTACTGGGAGAAAAGGTAAACGATCCTATTCAAATGTATCTTTCAGATATTTTTACCATATCTTGCAATTTAGCTTCTTTGCCGGGAATGTCTGTTCCTTGTGGCTTTACTAAGGGTGGACTGCCTGTGGGAATGCAATTGCTTGGCAAGCCATTTGACGAAACTACTCTTTTTCGATTGGGACACGCCTATCAAAGCCAGACGGACTGGCATAAGCGAGCGCCACAATTGGAATAAACGAGATTGGATATCGGGAGCAATGAGTCTATGGAATTCGTACCTGTTATTGGCTTAGAAGTGCATGCCCAGCTACTTACTAAGACTAAAATTTTCTGCGGTTGTTCAACTGAGTTTGGCGCTCCACCTAATCACCAAACTTGTCCCGTATGTTTGGGAATGCCTGGCGTTTTACCAGTACTCAACCAGCAAGTGGTTGACTTAGCAATACGTGCTGGGCTAGCGCTGCAATGCGAACTGCGTCCCTTAAGCATCTGGGCTCGGAAGAACTATTTTTACCCTGATTTGCCTAAAGGGTATCAGATTTCAATGTATGAGCTGCCTATTTGCGAAAATGGCAATATTATTATTGATGGCGACCAAGGTGAAAAATGCGTTCGTATAAAGCGTATTCACATGGAAGAAGATGCTGGAAAAAATATTCACGAAACTGGGGGAACATCCAGTTTGGTGGATTTTAATCGGGCAGGCGTACCGTTAGTTGAAATTGTATCTGAGCCTGATATTGGTTCTTCTACCGAGGCCAGCGAATATTTGAAATCCTTGCGTGATATTTTGGTCGCTTTGGGAATTTCTAACGGAAATATGGAAGAGGGAAGTTTTCGCTGTGATGCGAATGTGTCGGTTATGCCCAAAGGTTCTACCGTGTTGGGTACTCGCACGGAGCTGAAAAATATTAATTCTTTCCGATTTGTTCGCCAGGCGCTCGATTATGAAATCAAGCGGCAAATAGAACTGATTCATTCTGGTGGAAAGATCGTACAAGAGACCCGACTATTCGACGCAGCTCAAGGAAAGACTTTTTCCATGCGTTCTAAGGAAGAAGCCCATGATTATCGATACTTTCCGGAACCTGACTTACTGCCTTTGAAGATTTTAGAGAGCGATTTGCAAAGAGTGCGGGGCACCCTCGTGGAATTGCCGAGGGATCGACTCAACCGATTCAAAAGCCAATATGGGTTGAGTCATGAGGACGCCAAGGTACTTACTGCTGATGTAGATCGAGCAGTGGGTGAATTTTTCGAATCAGTGGCTGATCTATATAAAGATTACAAAAAACTAGCCAACTGGTTTAAAGGGGAACTGTTTCGGGCGCTGAAAGAGGGGCAAGCGCAAATGGATTCCTTGCAAATTACTCCTCAGGGTTTTGCGCAGCTATTGACCATGGTCGATGGAGGCGAGATCTCAGGAAATGTTGCCAAAGATGTTTTTGCCGCCATTCTTGAAGAGGGCGGAGAACCGGCTGCCATTGTGGAAGCCAAAGGACTGCGTCAAATATCAGACATTGTTCAAACCGAGAAAACAGTCGATGAGGTTTTAAAACAGCATCCTGATGAAGTTTGTCGTTACCAAGGGGGAAAGAAACAACTTTTGGGTTTCTTTACTGGGCAGGTAATGAAGGCCATGAAAGGAAAAGGTAATCCCGCGGTGGTTAGCGGAGTGATAAAAAAGAAGCTTGGAGACTAGCCGCCTAAATTCCCGTTTTAGAGAAGGCTTTTGGGTCAGGTTTTTTTGGAAGGGGGATCGGTGATACGCCTATTGCCTGCGGTATGTCGTGACTGTGGAATTAGTGCGGATAAGGTACCTCTTAGTCCTTACCTTGACTTTCAACTATGCAATGATTGCTTGTTTAAAAGAGAAAAGCAATTTAGGGAGGCGGGGGAGTCTACCACCCGAGCATCCCCGCGTTCAGGGAGTCCGCGACGGAAAAAATCGACGCGGGTGACTAAAACACCGCGCAAATGTTCGCCAAAAAATAACAAACCCAAACCTACCCCTCCAAATAAAGACTAGGGCATGTCCCTATATCCGACATCGCCGCTCCGTCATTCCCGCGAAGGCGGGAATCCAGTGGGCACGACTTTGTCAATCGATGATTTGGGGCCAAAGGTCAGCCCATCCAGGGTTCGTTTTTTCGATGAGACCCATCTTCCACGCACGACGCGTCTTTCGACTGTGGTGCCCCCTGGATTCCCGCTTTCGCGGGAATGACGGAGGGCGTGGTGAAGCGCTATTGGCCTTTGCAAGGAAGAGATTGAGAAATTGTGTGTTGGCGCTGATTAATACTTCCCTCTGGCCAGCCAAGGGGAGATGTCTCGCCATCACTCTGCTAGGTACTTGCCGCTCGTCTTGTTATGCTGTACATTTGTTTAGCTTGGGAGCAAATATGGGTCAAAAACTTGTTCGATTCGATTGGGCGGTAAAGAAACTTTTGCGCAGCAAAGCAAATTTTGGAATTCTTGAGGGGTTTTTAAGCGAGCTATTAGCTGTTGATGTAAAAATTATCGATATATTGGAAAGCGAAGGAAATCGAGAAACCGAGAACGACAAGTTCAACCGAGTCGATCTTCTCGCCAAAAATAGTTGTGATGAGATCATAATCATAGAAGTCCAGGTGGATAGCGAATATGACTATTTGTCGAGAATAATGTACGGCACTTCCAAGGCAATTGTCGAGCATATGAAAGCTGGATTGCCTTACAGCGAGGTTAAAAAAGTCTATTCAGTAAGCGTGGTGTATTTCGACTTAGGCAAAGGCGACGATTATGTCTATTCTGGACAAACAGTTTTTCGAGGAATTCATACCAAGAATAAACTAGAGCTTAACGAGCGTC
>JBNKEI010000032.1:0-3279 GCA_050288705.1 Myxococcales bacterium | reverse complement strand
TTCCTATGGGAAGCATGATTACAACGCCATGGTAGGCTACGGAATCTCGGCAGTAGGCGCCGCTGGGGTGGCGGTTGGTTCAGGTATTGCGCTGGCGGAACTTTTAGTGGGAGGCGCGGTTGTTTTGGGCTCTACCGGTGTCGGCTTGATCGTGGTGATCATTGGGGCGGGGTTGATAGCGGGGGGTAGCATTTTGGCTGCTTTGCTTAACGATAATGCCTATGAGCAGTTCGCGGAGCACTCGTTTTTGGGGAAGAGTGCTGGAAAGAAAGGTAAGGAAGATTTATTTCCTTGGGTCCCAGCACGTATTGAACTTCCTACGCCGAACCGCGTTAATGAGATGAAAGCCCTCATTGCCCTGCTATCCAATTTCCGCACCGACGCATTTTTCGACACCAAAGCATCTATTTGCCGAAATTCGGTCAGAATATTCCCGGGATACTACCGAGATGGAGACCAATTCGAGGTCTACTCTCTTCTTAGGTACAACGACTCCCGTCAACCCCTCATAGTATTTCGTGTAGAGATTGATTTGACTAACTGCGATATACGCCAGATTGCTGGTAATTGGGTCCTCCCGGAGTTTAGCTCTATCCACTACGATGACACCGGCAGAGTGAAGGCAATCGAGATAACGATTTTCGAAGAAAATATTCCAAGTCCAGACTTGCTCTTTGAGTCACAAATGACGTGGATACGCCTCGCAAGTAAGGATGGGTCCACAGTGCCTCCCCGTGCTCTCAAGGATGGGTTGAAGGATGGCTTAACAGAACCTCTCCCTGATATTGCTTTCATAGATGCCTGGCATACATCTTGTCTAGATTTAAATTTAGGCAACCCACTCGGCGGTAGCAGTCTTCGAGCTCGTGCCAGAGGTAGCAGTCTTGACCCAGATCATCACGCAACATCCGAGAATAATCCACCGCCAAATCCCCCGCCATTGGAGAAGATCAAATGACGGTATCGAAAACAACAAACCCAATAAAAAAACTAACCAAGCGTGAGCGGCGGATCTTAATTGCTGCGCTCCTAATTGTTCCTCTTTTCTACCCTTTCTTGATTGTCTGGTTCGCCCATCCGCAGCTTGACAGAGTATATCGCAATGCTTTGCGGCTCCCAAGCAATCTTCGGTCTATTGCACCTCCAGACGGGAAGTGTCCATCCGATCTTGTTGCTCTTAAAAATTCGGCCATCGGTAGGTCATATCTATGCGTTGGAGCTCTACCAAAAGGAAACGAGGAAACGCTCAACAGTCTTCGCATTATCGAGGACCTGAATCTGCCATTGATTGGTCGTGGAGAGGAAGTCTGGGGCAGCGTGGACGATGCTTGCAATGTGCTTAGTTTTATTGAAACCGATACCGAGAAAGAATGCCAACATGCAGGAGAAAAACTCCACCAGGCCGCTGCCAACCTAGAAAAAGCACTTGCCAGGTACGAACAGACGCGAACCTTGACGTGGGTTTTGGTCTACCTTTGGCTGGTTGCGGAAGTATTCGGATGGATAGTAGTGATCTATTTCGCAAGGCGTTTTTTGCGCGAACGAGCCGAGGCAAGGGCTTCATCTCGGTCAAGTGACAGAGGTTCACACAAATGAACCATGTGCCGAAGAGAAAACTAGACAGCCGCTATGTTATAAGTCGAGCAGATCGAAACACAGCTCGTCAAGCTGAGCACGCTACATAATCTAGGTCTACCGTCCACAGCATCGCTTGTACTTTTTTCCCGATCCGCACGGGCAAGCCTGATTCGGTGCCGGCTTTGGACCTTGAACCGCAGGTGCATGGCTGACGCGCCATCGTCGGCACAGCTCGGTTCCGAACGTTCTCATCCAATCCTGCCGACGAGCAAGCCTGGCATAAAACTCTTCCTCCTCGGCAAAGGCCGCCCAGATTTTCTCAGCAAGCGCTCGGTCTTTGGGAGTAGTAGACTCAATCTCAAAGTTTGTGGATCTCGGGGCACGACAGTCGCCTCAAAGATCGGCAACTCTGCCTCCATGTCGTCTATTATCTCTATGCAGGTAGCATGGACTTGCTCGCAATGGCATTCGTCGGTAACGCAGTAGTCATCCAGCAGAATGAATTTACGCTTGTTTACTTTGATGATATGGCTGCCAAAGCTTGGGTGAGCCTCTACCCAAGAGACGCGCATTCCCGGGTTCCAGAAGGACCAGTCGACGTCTTTCCATTCCTCGTCATAGCTCTTGCGTAAGGCAGCTCGAACGTCGTCAAACTTCTCGCGAAGCATGGCAATGTCTGTGTCAGAAAGCTCGCGCTCAAGCCAAGCAAGGACCTCCGAGTTACTCTGGCGAACACTGACAAACTTCCCGGTATCAACGTTCAAGGTTACGTCGAGAATCTGCTTGCCGAGATTTTGGCCTTGCAGGTCATCAGTGCTAGTTCCTGGGATGAGGTAGCCGTAGTAGTTGACATCTCGACAGTAACACTCGGGGTTGGGACAAAGATTTCCGACCAATACTAAGCGTTCGCTCGAACCATCGGCATGGTCGCGGGAGAACAGAAGATCGTACGGACCAGGGTCGTAACCTGTTGATGGCTCGGTCATTGTGTAGTCCTCTTGCGCTTTGTATCACCAAAAATGTGGCATGTGGAAGAAATAGCACTATCGCACCCCATTCGCCACCGCCCCCACCGACTGCCCCCGAAGCGCAGCCCAAGTCCATTGCTCTTTCGATTCCCCGGCCCAACGGCCGTAGCGCTTCACTGTAAGCTCAATCGACGAATGCCCCATCCAAGCCGAGACCACCGAAATTGGAACGCCTCGCACAAGATTCTGAACCGCGAAAAAGTGCCGCAAATCCCTCATAGCCACGCCCTCAACGCTCGCCACTTCACGCAGCTTTTTCCAAACTCCAGCACCGCCCCCTTTCATTGGCCCACAATCAATTCGAATATAAGGCAGCCCAAAATTATTAGGAATCACCAGATCTTCAGGTTTGGCCCCCGAAGCCATTTCTTTAATCCTGAGCAAAACCGCGCGCCCTCGCGCAGTGAATGGCACGATTCGGAATTTCTTATTCTTCGGTACCCACCTTTTACCGCCGACAACACGCGTGCGTTTTTGCTCCTCTATTCGAATTGCCCCTTTATTTTCTCCTTGGCCCAATTCCCAATCAATCGATTGCCAAGTTAAATGAAATAATTCACCTGGCCGCAAACCGAATTCTCCCAATAATTCAATTACCTCAGGCAGCAACGCTGCCTCTTCTCGAAGAACTCCTGCGGAGCAAATTAATTCATTATATTGCTCGACAGAGGGT
>JBNKEI010000031.1:0-3122 GCA_050288705.1 Myxococcales bacterium | reverse complement strand
GCTATCTTTCTATTCCGAATATCGTCTTTCTTAGCGCTATACCCGACTTTAATTGCTTCTCGCCGCTCTTTTTCTTTTTCCCGCTGCGCTTTCCATTGCCCTCCCCTCCCCTGCTCGATCTTTTTCTGATGCTTCTGGAATTCGGCCCATATCTGCCAACGAGGTTGACGTGTTGGCTCCTGCTTTGGCTCTAGACTTCGTTGGCGAGCGTAGCTTCCCCGCAAGATTTGGGCGGCTTCTTCCCAAGGTAAATGCAACTCTTGGGTTAAAAAGTCGGACACGTTCAGTCTACGGTTTCCGCATTTTATTCTGTCGCTGCCATCTTTGCCTTGGGTGATCTGGTATTTCTCTACGATTAGTCCACGGGTTTGCGACATCTCGACTAATAAGCGTGATGCGTCTAGTGATTTTCTGATTTCTCGAAACTCATCCAAATAGGTACGCTTACTTTTATCCTGCTGAATGTCACGAATAAACTGACCGGTTACGTTATCGGAATTCCCTATTTGAGAAGCGTATCTGCTGCTACGAGGTGAGAACTTTTCGCTAAATAATTCGCGCTCTACTCTTCCTTCGTCGCCAGCATAAAGCCCCCGCAATCGGTCAATGCGTCCCCTGGCTTGCTTGATTTCCAGCTTATAAGTCTCATCACCCGGCAGAAGCATCTCACGTACCTTTTGGATACGTACCAGATCGCTGCCGGGCACACTTCGCAGATTGTTTCGGTTTTCGGACGGCGTTCTTTGGGTAGTCGATTCAATACTTCGTTGACGACTGGCAAGTTCTTTTTTGGCGTGATTGCTTTTACTTCGATCTCGTTCAATGCTTGTGACTCTATGGGGACCTCGGTAACTGTCGATTTCTCTAGGGTTTCTGGGCTTTTCGATTTCACTTTGGACCTCCTTGGAATGAGTTTTGGGTATGGTTTTGGACTTCTCTTTGGCTATTTGAGAAAGACTCTTTACTTTGGAAAGACTTTTCGTTCGTGAAAGTGACTGCTGCTTGGCTAATTCAATAAAATCACGTTGCTGTCCTTGCTTAAATTCGTAAGTACGTTCATATTTTTTTCGAAATTCTTTATGGTTGGTGTTTGGAAAGTATGGTTCTGGCTGATTTTTTGAATAAAAATATGCCTCCCGCCCAGCCAAAATTTTAATACGCTCTTCCCTATTGGCTTGTTGGTATTCCCGCCAAGATTTTCTATTACCGCTGTTAAGGTATTTTACTTCTTTGGCTCGAACTTCCTGCCATTCTCGAAGGATACTTTTAAGCTCCTCTGGTGGTCTTCTCGGCTGACCTACAACTTCGTACTTAGGCTGTGTTGTCTGCGCTGCCGCTAATCTAGACTGCTTTTCGCTATCGGATAACTCAATAAATTTCCGAGAAAACACAAATTCTTTCAGGTTTATGCCTTTTGGAGCGTCAGCCAAGCGTACGTTTTGATACTCTGTTGTCTTGCCTTGGTTCCGAGTACGTGTTTCGCCAAATTCTGATAGTAGGGTTTTGAAGTCTTCATATTGGCTAATGTTGCGCTCTAGAACGGCAGTTAGGATCTTTTGCTTTAATTCTTTCTGGGTTTCAAAAATGTCGCCTTTATACCGACTAATCATTTCTGCTGTGCTTTGAAAGGCTACACGGCGATTATCTTTGGGGCTTGCTAAGCCATATTTGTGGTTACAGTACTCCTGAAATGCATCGATAAATTTGGAGTTCTTCTCGCCTCCAATACTTTTATCGACCATCCCGAAGGGATTTAGATGATGTCCGCTTAACAGGTTCGTTTTCGGGATGACTACATGGATATGCGGCTTGCGTTCTACTAGCTCGCCGGTTCGCTTATCGATGTATGTCTTAATTTTAGGCGTATGCGCTTCGGCATAAAAACAGTACTCATCTTTTCTATAGGCGGAAAAGGCAAACTTTTCGAAGTCTTGGGTGATCTTACGCAGGGTTTCTCGGTCTAGCTGGTCCTCTTTAAAACTTATTGTGTAGTGCAAATACCTTTCGCTGTCTTTACTCATTGATTGGATAATTGAGTCGGTGATGTCTAAATCTCCAGCTAATATAACTCGCTCATCCATCTCGGCACGAGAGTACTCCCGACCTTCTTTGCGGCCAGTCTCTAGATATTCTTTTATTCCATCTATTCCACCGCCGGGTTCAATCAGCATGCTTATTCAACCTGGTTTAGGGCTACTTTCAGATAGCGAGCTATTAAGTCTAATTCGCTTAATATTGCTTTATACGTAGCTTCAGACAATAGACCTGTTAGATGATCGGAATTTGCCCGATATGCTAGTTGGTTAATGTTATTACCCGCTTTGGAAATCAGATAAAGCAGACGGCTACGATCAGCGCTCACTTGGGGCTTAGCTACAATCTGTGTTCGGTTGGTAAGAATACAGTTACGAAAAAAATCTGCGCTTGTAAGACCCGATGCCTGTACTTTTTCTTGATAAGCTAAAAAATCTGTCTCTGAAAGCCGAAAGCTTATTGGTTTACCCAATCCTTCTCGATGTTTCTTCGGCCTAGGCACTTTTTAGGATTCTGTCGCATTGGCTAGCAAAAGGCGCAGACTATTCGTAGAAAGACCATTTGTTACCATTGAATTAAGCTGCGAGTAAGTAAAACTGCTCTACTGTATTACGGTTTTTGCTATATTCATGGCGTAACTGCCCCTTCTTGATCATACTAACTGCTTCAATTCCTGCGATAGTGGCTTGAGCTGCACGGAATTTCTTGAAACCTAATGTTGGACGAACTTTCTTTTTGATGAAGCGGTGGTTAAAGCAATGTCTATTTTCGATGGAATTGCGTCCGAAAGGCCGTGTCTCGCGAGAGCAGTTTTTAGGCATAGAATCGCGCGAGGGGATCTGATGGCAATCTCAATTAGATTGGCGTCGATGATCCTCTAGCTTCTTGGTTTCGCGACGATCAGACTCAGAGCTCGCTTCATGTCGGAAACAATTGTAGCCTAGACCTTATAGCGTTTTTCTCTTGCAAAGATCGAGTATTCTTGATCTAAGACTCGAAATGGGAACTTCAATTTCAACTGATCTTAGACGACGAGTTGTAGAAGCATATTTAGCAGGCAGTGGAACATATTCTGAAATCGCAAAACG
>JBNKEI010000030.1:0-7391 GCA_050288705.1 Myxococcales bacterium | reverse complement strand
GACGCACACCAACATACCTTCGGCTCGACCCTGTGCTGCAAGCAGGGGGAACCAAATATGGGTGATTCTTAAAACTTTTGAATTCACCGCCTTGCTCAAATAATGAATTTGATGACTCATGGGGCGGCATTGGAATATTTTGAAGACTCGAGGATATGGGGAATGAAGTAGACGGTATAGGTGTCGGTGGTGAATTTTGCCGGGTGCTTCTATTAGCCGAGCGACTATGACTTGATGACGAGTAACTATAACCAGGGTATTGAAAACCTGCAGGACGCATAATTTATTTCTCCTTAAATTATTGTTTGAATACTTATCGCTAGAATGGTGACATTCTTCAAAATTCGAGGATAGGGGTAAAAAAAGGAGTGGTAAAAACTCTTCTACTTGCTGCCAAACTATCCGACTAATACCATTTCTTTTTTCGCAACTCAGAATCTAGTTTAGAAAGCGCTATATTGGCGGTCTTCTGATCTCTGAACTCGAACGTTTTTGCTGGCGTACCGGGAATACGACAGGCTGACCAGGTGATGAAGGTGAGTCTCTTCGTGAAGATTCTGGATTCTTAAGGTAGTAAAATGAGCGTGTAGGCCACATGGTCAAATTCCTTATGTTTTTATATAAGTTTTAGTTATCGGAAAAATAGAGCAATTGTTGCTTCGAAAATAGGTTCTGTCGCATTAATTGACATAGAGTCAAATTTGACTTAAAGTCAAAATATACCTCTTAAAGTAAATGTAATAAAATCAAAATGTTAGCTTATATAGTTGTTTATTTTTTGAATAATAATGAAAATTCACTGCCAGTATGGAAAAAATATGCGACAGAATCCGCCCAGGCATCAAAGTTAATTTTAGTGAAAACCATCCGACGTTCGGATAGCCAGCCTATCCATTCAAATCTTATCACGTCAAACCCTTTATCAATTTTTTGAGTTCCAGGACGTATGCCTTGAATGCAATTCTACCTGAGGACGTAAGCTCGTAAAAAGTCTGAGGCCGTCCACTTCCGGTTTCTTTTCGGGTTTCAAGATATCCTGCGCCCACTAATTTTTTTATGTGAGCCTCCAAATTTCCGTCCGTCGCATCAAGTAATTTTTTGAGCTCGTTGAACGTAGCTTCGCCTCTCGCAGCGATATAGGCGGTAACACGCGTACGAATGGGCTGGTGAATAACTGGATCGAGCATATTTTTTCGGTGACCATCAAGGCCTGACGGCCTTTTTTCCTGCTGAGAACTGAATGAACTTATCGATGACCGGACCGTCACTCTGTGTAAGAGTAGCAGATTCCTTAGATCCGGCAAAAGAAAGGCCCTCAGGAAACATCATCCAATCTTCTCCTTCCGTTCGAAATTGGCGTCCAAGCTCCCCATCGGTTAGGACGAGGTCAAGGCTTCTAGTCAACTCTAGAGGAATTGTAATAGGCGCTGACTTGAAGATATTACTCCGCCAGGCGATCCGCATCGGAACTACAGTCCCTCGTGGCAACGTAATAACTTGTTCACGCCCAATGCTGCCTTGCCGTTGGAATTCGTGAAACGCGATCGCAGAAATTTTAGGCCGGTCGATGTAGCGTTTGACTCGAAACGCAGAGTAAGCAAAAACGCCGACCGCCAAAACCCAACCCAGAAGTGCCGCAATGCGAGTTAGCTGTGACCATTTATTGAGACGAGGGAGCAATAAACCCAGTGCTGGCAACCCTAAGCCGAAGACGGAAATCGCCAACCATTGGTATGCGTAGTACCCCGAGAGGCGAAGAGGGAATAAAATAATCGTAACAGCGCCAATCATAATCGTAGCAACGCCAACCCAACGCAGAAACGAATCGGAAAACAGTCCAGAGGTAAAAAGGCCAATACCGAGAAGAAGTATCCATAATGGGAATATTATCGATCCTCCGCCGTAATAAAGGCATAAGCCAAGCTCCGTCATGACTCCAAGTCCGAAGAGAAGAATCCAGACTTTTAGTATTTGCCGTTGAATGAACGGCAAGGTTTCATCTTCTCTTTGGCGCACTCGACAGGTAATTCGGAAATCGATTAAAGCTCCGACGCCGATGACGAAAGATGTTAAGCCTAACTCTACGAATGCGCGATGCAGACGATTAGGAAAATGAGAGAACAATTCCGGGACCACGAGCATTAAAAACGCAGAGACGATTCCCCAAAGCACAAAGGTGTGTCGTTCGAACCTAACGCCTCGGTGGCCGACGCTCAGCATCGCATGAATTGCCGCAAGCTGTTGTTCAGGCGTCGTTTGCTCTAAAGAAGTCTCTTGGCTCATTGAATTTCCTCTCGTCGCGACCCAGGAACAGGTATCCCAATTGGAGTAGAACGTTTACACGAAAAGGACTGTCAGGAAAGAAAAGTTACACTTATGCTTGTTGAGATGATTTGATGGTTCCATTCGCCATGAAATTTATCTGTCTCTATGTTCAGCGTTTCGATTTCCCTTTTTGTGATTTTTCTACCGGTTGGATATGAACCCGTATCTAGCTGGGATTGAACCTTTAATGTTTTAGTCGAATTTCTTCGATCTCGCGACGTTCTGTCATCAATCGAATTGAAGAACACACTTTCGCGAGAAGTGCCACTGTTAACTTTTGTTCGTTCATCTAAAAAGTATGCTGAATTTTATAACCAAATGTAACGTTTATTTCCTGACAAACAAAAAACTGGAATCAGCACTTGACACTCTGTATTGCATAGTCTATTCACTCTGAAATTCAGAGTGAATCTTGTCGGAACTCTGATAGTCGAACCAGTAACCAGTGGAAATGTCAAAGAATATTTTTTGGATGCTAAAGATGGGTTAACCAGTCAAGGAGTGTCAATGTTCAAGAAATTAGTTGCCTATACCCTGGCAGCGTTCCTAGCGAACAGCACGGCCGGCTGCGCCGGTTCCCAGATAATGGTTGCAAATTTTCCCGACATTTATTGAGAAATAAGATTGTCAGAGCTTTTTATAACCAGTCAATAAATACGAGCATCACGGTTCAAGCCAAGAAACATCTGAGCGAGCATATCAATAGCGAAAAACGGTTCGCGATGCAACTATCGGATGTTTGATGACTTTTAGTTAATTTGATTCCTCTCAAAACTTGAAACCAGTCCCAACAAAATACAAAGGAGGTTGGCAGTATGAAAAGAAAACATACCATTTCTCTGGTTATTATTTGTTTTTTGCTCACGGCGTGTGAAAACGCAAATGACGATTTAAAAATTTCCGGTCCATCGCAACAGTACACGATGGAACAATTTCTCAAAACTACCTGGATCGACGGTTCGAGCTTTAGCCCTAACGAGGACAAGCTATTGGTTTCCAGTAATGAGACCGGAGTGTTCCAAGTCTATGAGCTCGATATCGCTACTGGCGAGCGGACCAAGGTTACAGAGGGCGATGATACGACATTCCCTGTGGCCTACATGCCGAACGATGGTCGCATCTTGTTCACTAGGAATAGTGGTGGGATTAACCACCTCTTTGTTCGCCAAACAGATGGCACGATCACCAATTTAACCAAAGGGGCAGAAACCGAGGAGCATTTTTGGCGGTTTTCTAGCAATCTAAAAAGCTTTTACACCATCAGCAACAGTGGCGATCAACTCTTCGAGTGGAACATCGAAACCCTGCAGAAGAAGATGATTTACAAAAACGAGACTGGTCTCAATCTTTCTAAGTTTGATGTTAAGCTTTCTCCTGATCTCCGATGGCTCGTGTTGTTTAAAAGAAACACCAATAACGATTCCGATTTTCTGGTGCTCGATAAAAATAGCGGTGAGCCAGTACTGATTTCTGAGCATGAAGGCGAGGCACACTTCGTTCCAGAGTGCATCAGTTTTGACAGCCGCTTTTTGTATTACGTAACGGACGTGGATGGTGAATTTTTAGCCCTGAAGCGTTACGAATTTACCACCGGAATACATGAAGACGTCTTCTCTGCAGACTGGGGTGTGGAATTTGTTAACTTTAGCCGGCTTGGCACCTACCGCGTTATTGGCACTAACGAAGACGGTTATACCAAGATCAAAATCACTAATACCAAAAGCGGCGAGGATGTAGTTATTCCGAACCTCCCATCTGGAAAAATCAGTGAAATCTCATTTTCGAATTCTGAACGGTTGATGAAATTTACTGTCTCTAGCGACGCCTCACCTGCCAACATCTATGTTTACGATCTCCAGAACGGCGTTCTTAAGCAGCTAACGGACACCCTGTCTCCCGAAATCAAGAAATCTGACTTAGTAACCAGCAAAGTTGCACGGTTCGAGGCTCGAGATGGCTTAACCATTTCCGGACCTCTCTATAAGCCCCTTGGCGCTGGACCTGAACACAAGGTTCCGGTATTGCTCTGGATCCATGGTGGCCCCGGAGCCCAAAGCGTTGCTGGGTATAGCGTGGATAGCGCGGAAAAACAGTTTCTTCTCAACCATGGATACGGTATTTTTGCGATTAATTACCGAGGGTCCTTCGGGTACGGAAAATCTTTCCATGCCGCCGATGACAAACGCCACGGTCGCGAGCCCCTTTGGGACTGCGTCGACGCCAAAAAATATTTAAAGACTCTCGACTGGGTTGATCCCGACCGTATTGGAATTTTAGGTTTGTCGCATGGTGGTTATATGGTGCTTGCGGCATTAGCCTTCCAGCCCGAAGAGTTCAAGGTTGGTGTTGATTTATGTGGAGTATCGAACTATCTGCGTATTCTGCAGAACATGCCGCCGTCAATGCAAGAAGAAATGTACGAAGAAATCGGTCATCCAGAAAAGGATGAGGAGCTTCTGCGCGCCATATCACCCATATTCCATGCCGATAAGATCACCAAGCCGCTGCTTATCCTGCATGGCGCCAACGATACAGCCGTACCGCAAGCCGAAAGTGATGACATGGTTGCGGCTATTAAGGCAAACGGTGGTACTGTAGAATACACTGTCTTTAAAGACGAAGGACACGGATTTACTAAATTGGCAAACCGTATTAAAAGTTGGAAGCAGATATTGAAATTCCTAGACACCTACCTCAAAGACTTGTCATCACCTGCAACTCGAAGGCAGTAAAGAAACGTGCTGCGGTTCTGTAACATAATTAAGAGCTATTGATCTCTTTCGTGTTACAGAACCAGCGTTTTTCCGGACGTTCTTTTTTCTCCATAAGATGGCTGATAATCATCCGCTTTCCTGCCAATAAGAAATGTCCGGTATGCAAGAGGATGATTGCTGAGGAAATTCCCTATTGCAGAGGTGGCGGGGGTATGTCTTTTCTCTTATTGCGTAGCTTACACTGCTTAGCTGAACAATATTGTTAGGAGCAGGTTTGGTCTGCGCGCTATAAATATATCGATAACGGGGTAAGGGAGTTCAATAAAATCAAAAGATATTTATTTGTTAAGTTGATGCATTATTACGTTTTATGCGGAGTATTGTTTCCGCGTTTTTGGCGGGGATTACGTCAATCAGATACGGCTAACTAGATACTACTTGCCGCTGGTTTAACATTTTGCGGCGCTCTTCTGCTTTGCCTCAAACCGCCCTGGCATTCCTGAGGACGTTGGGGCTTCGGCGGTAGTTCGGATTGCGGATAATCGTCGGGTCACCCTTCTCCATACGGGCATATGTGGCACGGGAGACGCCAAGACGTTCGGCCATCATTGTTGTTGTAAGCCGACGTTTCCGGCGAGCGATGGATAGATCAGTTCCAAACTTCTTCAGGGATCGCCGTACCTGGGACGGCAGAATGTCGATGACTGCTGAACGCATTTGTGCCTTATATATAATACATTGACCAGGGAAAAAACTTATGGATAATACATTAAATTTCTTGCTAAGAGGGGAGTTATATGCTCGAAATCTGTATTGCCTGCGGAATGCCGATGGAAAAACCAGAGGACCATGCGCTCGGTAATGTGACCAGGTCCTATTGCCTGCACTGCGCTCGTCCGGACGGTAGCATGCGCAGCTACGAAGAAGCCGTGGCTGGCATGAGCCAGTTCATGATGAGATCCCAGGGGCTGGATGAAAACGCGGCGCGCGAGGCCGTGATTGCGATTATGAAAAAGCTGCCAGCTTGGAAAGACCAAGCTGAGTAGCTTTCTTGCTAGAAGCTGCGGGTTTTCACTCGAGTACTTCCTTCTAGGTCACAAACCACCCTCGTTGCAATAATGCCTCATGAACAACAAAAAAATGTCGTGGAGGCTTGTGTAAAATTACAGGACCCAAGAGGAGCCGAATGTATGGCTTAGCATTTGCAACTATGAGATAAAACATACAAAAAGCTGTTTAAATAGCGCTATTATGGCTCAAACAATTAAGAAGCTTTTGAATTGACTAAAGGAAATGCATTCTTCATTACTGAGCAATTTTAGGCATTGCAGAGAAACTCGCCCTTCAATGAAGTATTACTGGAGAGAAAGCTATTAGTCGCAAAAGTGGTATTTGTAGCCCGCCTTAATTCTTGAAGACAATTTTCGTGCTTTTACAGCATGCGACTAAAGAAGAAGAAAACGGAGGATTTTTATGAAAAATCTTTTTCATGTTTGTTCAGCTATCGGTTTCATTTTCGTGCTAACCACTTCAACGACATATGCTCAGGATGCCTGCACGACCATCCAGGATGGTACACTCATTTCATCTACAGGAGACACCATCACAACAGGATATGATGAGTGGGGTTATAATTACCAAGCTCACATGTTCCATGGCATGTACTGCGAATTTGACGGGAATAGAAACGATTGTGCAACCAATACCGATGAGCTCATCATGAAGTGGAATGACGCTTGGCTGAGCAACAAGGATTGTGACGGCGACAGCTATCTTGACAGGCATTTTGGCTTTGCCTCGTATAAAGGTTCTGGCGCCTGGCTTACAAATCATCAATCTGGCTACGTCCAACTAGATAATGGGAAGTGGAAGAAATGGCTTTACTTCGTTAAGATCGTGGCCGTGCCGATGGATGCCCAGTTTATCAATGGCTATTGGTACACGGCTGATGGCACGGAGATTGGTTACGCTATCTGGAACGACTTTGCAGTCGTGGAGGAGATTTATAACGATCCGTCTGCGGGCGTTCATGGAATTCTCTATAAAAGCCCTACTAGCTGCGGCCTGGCACAATTTGGTCCACAATAGAGAAGCATGCCTCTATTTCAGGTCCACGCCCTCGATTACACTCTTACACTCTGACATCGAGGGCGTCTCATTTCTCCAGATAATTCTGCTACAGTGGTAAAAAAACAGGACGTTCTCCTCAAATCCACTCACGGAGCTGGCACATGGGGGTAGCTAATGGGACTATTCGAATAACACCGGGCGTCCTTTGACCCTCGCATCTTTTTTGGTATAGGCTACCCCGTCCACTTTAAGGCCGCGTTGATCTAGAAGGGTGATTGTACC
>JBNKEI010000029.1:0-39682 GCA_050288705.1 Myxococcales bacterium | reverse complement strand
CAGGGTTCGTTTTTTCGATGAGACCCATCTTCCACGCACGACGCCACTTTTTTAGCTGCTTTTCACGACCAATTGCGGTCATCATGTCCTCGAACAACTCATAGTACACCAAGATATGGACCTTGTATTTGGCGGTGAAGCCCTGCACGATATCATTTCTGTGTTGCCAGACGCGTTGAACGAGGTCGCTGGTCACGCCGACGTAGATCGTTCCATCCGCTTGTTTGCGAGTATGTAAACAGCGGGCTGCTTTGTCATCGCGGCGTCCCGTGATTGGTATCTGCTCGTTCAGATTCTCAGCCATAGCATTGCGCAACCCATAGCGACAACGGCAGCGTCTCGTCCAACGACAGTCGTACCGCCATCCAAAGCCAAAACCAAAAGTCAGATCGGAATGCAAGCTGGTCTTTCGACTGTGGTGCCCCCTGGATTCCCACTTTTGCGGGAATGACGGAGGGCGTGGTGCCGGATATGGGGACACGCCCTAGCTTTCCTGACTTAAAGTATCCAGCCAGTGGCTGTAGAAGCCGACTTACACGCGCCTTCGGAAGATTGACCCCCACGTCTATTTACAGTTACGGTAGCGGGTTTATCGGTTAATAGTGCTATTGTCAGCGTAAAAAGACAGGAGATATTTGCAAGATGATCAACACCCATCTTTGCGGGTTATTGGCCCTTTTTCTTGCTGCTACCGGACCAGTGGAGTCCATAGACTCAAACAAATTTGCTACTCCTCGGAAGGCCTTGCAGTCCTTTTTGGAACTCGTAAAGGATGGGCAATTTGCAGAAGCCTCTGCAGCTCTCGATTTAAGTTCTTACCCCGAATCCGAGCGTGCGGAGCGAGGGCTAGTTCTCGCTCGACAGTTAAAATCAGTACTAGAGAAAGCGGTCGACCTTAAAGTGGATCTGGTTTCCAACAACTCCATGGGGAACCCTGATTATGGCGAGTATCGCGAAGTGTTAGGTACTGTTGCGGTAGGTACGCAGGCAGTTCCCATTGTTCTACACGGGGAAGTGAATGGCGAAGGGACTCCCGTCTGGAAATTCTCTGCAAATACTGTAGCGAAAATTCCGGTTATTATCTCTGAGCTAGAGTCTAGTGACAAGCGCGGATGGCTAGCGACCCATATCCCTTCATTTTTGGTATTTGAGGTTCTTGGGATGGAGGCGTGGCGGTGGCTGGGCCTGGTCATTGCTTTGTGTCTTTCTTGGATATTGGCTCGCGTGGTTGGTTCGTGGCTTTTTTCCGTTGCGTGCTCGATAACTCGCCACACTCGTTCAGAATGGGATGATCGCCTACTAGGTGCCGTAGGTAGGCCAGCCACTCTGTTCTTGGGTCTGCTCATTTTCGGATGGTCCCTTGCGCCATTACAGCTTCCAGATGCGGTTCGTACTCCTGCTGAGCATATGCGTAGTTCGCTATTTCTGATTGCTTCGGCGTGGATTTTGACCAGAATCCTCAACCCAGTGTGTGACCTGCTGATAGGAAGGGTTTCGCAACTTATTGGTGGCGACGAGGGAAGAAAGCGCGGATTACATACCCAGGTGGTGCTGCTTAAGCGCATTGCCGCAGTGGTCATTTGGGTAGTAGCCGGGTCACTAGTTTTTTTGCAGTTCGACTCAGTACGTACTGTAGGTATGTCATTGCTGGCTTCTGCGGGAATTGCCGGTATTGTGGTTGGTTTGGCGGCTCAGCGTTCGATTTCCTCTCTTTTGGCTGGTATCCAGCTCTCACTTACTCAGCCAATACGCATAGGCGACACCGTAATTGTTGAGGGAGAATGGGGATGGATTGAAGAAATACATTTAACCTACGTGGTGGTTAAAGTCTGGGACTTGCGGCGTTTGATCGTGCCCATCCAAAAATTCTTGGAAAACTCCTTTCAAAATTGGACCAAGGTAACTCCCCAAATAATGGGGACAGTAGAAATTCATGCTGATTTCACTGTACCTACTGACATGGTTCGTAAGGAATTAACCAGAATATGCGAGAGTCACCCGTTATGGGACCAACGTGTTTGCGGTCTTCAGGTAACCGCAATGAGCGATCGTAGTCTAACTTTGCGCGCTTTGGTGTCTTCAGAAGATGCTTCCAAAAACTGGGATTTAAGGTGCGATGTCCGGGAGGGTTTAGTGAAGTATTTACAACACCTGGAAGAGGGACGTTATTTGCCTCGCCACCGCTTAGAAGGAGATTTACCATCAGCCGCACAAACCGCTCGGCAAGTGGCCTAAAATTCGCTGTCAACTGGTGATAGTCTTCGGTTATGAAAGCGAGATGCGGGCAATAGGCTGAATATTCATTTCTGGAGAAAGCTCTTGGAAGCTGACCACGCTAAAAGGCGGCATGAATTCGTATTCCAGGAGCTTGCGCACGTAGCGTCGAATGTCCATGGCGGTCAGAATTACTGGCCGTTGAGCAGTGGGAGGTAGGCGGTTGCATTCTTGGCTCACTGCACCAACTATTTCCTGGGCAAGTTCTGGCTCTAGGGCGAGGTGGCTACCGGAACTGGTGTGTTTAATTGCTGATCGAATTGCTTCTTCGATTTGAGGGTCGAGTAGATACACCACTAAGCTGTTTTGGCCGCGGCTATACTTATGGCTGATGTAGCGTTTCATGGAAGCACGAACATGCTCGGTTAGCATTACATTGTCAGCTTCTTCCTGCCCATGCTCGGCAAGTGCTTGTAGAACGCTGCGCATGTCGCGCACGCTTATTTCTTCTTCTACCAGTCGCTGCATTATGTCGGTAAGCTTTAGCACCGAGATCACTTTGGGAATACACTCTCTAACCAACGCCGGTAGCGCTTTTTCTAGTTGCTCGAGGCTGGTTTGGACTTCTTGTACTCCCAAGAAATCGCGTGCGTTGCGTCGTAGTAGACCGGCGAGGTGCAAAATTATATAGCTCGGCGAGTCCCAGGTAGTTAGGCCGGCCGATTCCAGAATATCTTTGTGCTCTTCTGCAACCCATGAACACTGCTGGCGAGTAGCTGGATTGATGGCTTCAGTTGCTTCAATGTTCATGAGCTGCAAACGGTCTACTGTGTCATTGACAAGCAAGTAACCCAGCATTGTTTGTCCACTGTCTACGGGGACTTCGTTGATTTGGACTAGATAGCCGCCCGGTTTTAGGTTAGGATTACCTCGTGCGCGAACGCCGGGAAAGCGAACCCCAAGTTCCACAAATAGCCCATCGCGCATAAACGGAACAAGCTCATTGAGAAATCGTCCTCCATCCTGGCGAGAATCCACGCAGGGCACCAAAGCATCAGAAACCTCCAAAACAATCGGAGTGACAATCGGAACGAAGAGTTCGCTATCAGGGTTTACCGGTCTTTTTACGTCTGGCTCGATTGGGCTAGGTGTACCTTCTTCGCCACCGTCTTCTCCAGATTCATCTTTCGAAGTCGGTTTTGATTTTTTTAGCATTAGGTAACTTCCGCCTCCAGCGACTGCGCCCATGAGCAGAAAAGGAACAGTAGGTAGTCCGGGAATAATGGCGAGCAGACCGAGCATGGCTGATGCAATAGCGATTGCTTTCGGCTGTTGAGTCAGTTGTCCAGTAATATCTCTACCAAGGTTGCCTCCTTCTTCTTCTCCTTCTATGCGCGTCACGATTATTCCGGCCGAAGTAGAAATGAGCAGAGCAGGAATTTGAGAAACCAAGCCGTCACCAATAGTGAGAAGAGTGTACAGCTTGGCAGCTTCTCCGATGGTCATGTCGCGGAAAGTAACTCCAATTATCAAGCCGCCAATAATGTTGATTACTGCAATGATAATTCCGGCGATGGTATCACCTTTGACAAACTTCATTGCGCCATCCATTGCGCCAAACAAAGAGTTCTCTCGCTCAAGATTTCGCCGTCGGAGTTTTCCCTCGTCTTGATCGATTGCTCCCGAGCGCATGTCGGCATCGATAGACATTTGTTTGCCGGGCATGGCATCAAGAGTGAACCGAGCGGTGACTTCAGCTACACGTTCACTTCCTTTAGCTATAACCAAAAACTGAATAATGGTAAGGATGGCAAAAATAATGAAACCAACCACAAAATTGCCCCGCACCACAAAATTGCCAAAAGCCGTGATCACCTCGCCAGCATCGCCTTGGAGCAAAATAAGCCGGGTAGAGCTAACGTTGAGCGCTAGTCTAAAGAGTGTAGTGAGCAAAAGAAGAGTGGGATAGCTCGAAATATTAAGAGCTTTTGGAATGTAAATAGCTACTAAGATTAAAACTACCCCGATGCTGATGTTGGTAGTGATGAGAATGTCTAGCAGAAACGTGGGGAGGGGAACAATGAGCATTCCCACGATCCCCAAAATAAGTACTGCCAACACAATGTCGCTATATTTTGAGAGCAATCCTGACTTCAAGAGACCTCCGAATTTGGTGCAAGCATTTTAGCTTAAGCCATAATGCTTACAAGGCAGCCCGAGCCGAATCTTTTATCAAGGCCTATGAGCTGCAATCGGCAAGCCATGTTCTATATGAGTTCCAGTAAAAAGGAAGGAATTTCTGCACCAGCAGAGAGAGACGTTGCACAAGGCATTTGCAACGCTACGGACCCTCTCTTCTGCGTCAAGGGTGTCAGGTTACGGGTCTCTTTGGTTGGTGAAACACCCGGCGACGACTCGCTTGCATATCTTAATCTCGCTAATCTTCACGTTGATCCGATTGCGAACCCTAAAAGCGCTAATCTTTTAAAGAAACTGGTCGTTTCTGGCTTTTTTCAAAAGAATCTTTTTCGTGATCTGGTCGGAGGTCGATTTTCCCATCCTGCACATCGACGAACCATTGCTTAACTTCGTCTACGGTGGCTAAACCCTGGCGTTTGGCATCTTCATCAGAAATAAGTTGCAACTCGGGTTGTGCGTCCGGATTTTGTGCGTAATAGAGCACCTTTTCTACGTATTCCTTAAGGGGTACCCCAATCGTCTTGGCGATATTTGAAGTGTAAGGGTCGCTGAGTAGCCGGGCGCGTATTTCTTCTAGTTTTTTTGGAGTCACGGCGAACACGCCTCCTTGTATAACAAGTTGTTAACACGCATTGGGTGACTTTTCAGCATGTGTTATGAATTTAAGTCACACAAAAGTATATCCCATTTTTTGCCGCCTCGCAAAAACTTCTCAATCTCTCAATTCCTTTCATAATAGATGTAAAACAATGGTGCGGCACCTATTGGTTAGGGAATTTGCAGTAACAACATAAATCGATTTTGCAAAAATATTATCGCTGGCAAACGATGTTAAAGAGGGTTGTTGGAATAGGGTTAATATTACTAAGTGCCAAGTAATTACTATTGGTTTTAGGCAAGTGAAACAGCATTCACACTGCTTCACTTGGTTCGCGACTCGCTCTGCTGGCCAGCCAATCGAGATTTCCGCTGACTAGTGTCATCACATTTTAATGCCAACACCTTGAGGTGACACCTGAATATTCAAGTCGAATGAGCGAGCATGTGTGTGGGCAAAACTATTCATGAGGTTGTTCTGCATATTAGGTAAAAAATTGCTTAGGTTGCTGTGCATTTGGCTTAAAGGGTTTAAGCCGCCCATATGTCCAGCCATATTGTTTGCAAGTCCGCTAAGCATGTTTGAGGAAGGATTCATCTGATTCATCATGCCAAGAAGGCCGCCCATAGCGCCCCCAGTTAATGAGCTCATAGGAGATTGCATAAAGTTATTCATGAAAGGGTTCATCATGTGTCCCATCATCGCTCCGGGCAAGGTGGCAAGGCCGCCCAGAATTTTCTGAAAGGGGCTCGTAATAGCGTCAAGCGGTTTGGCAACTACCTGGTTAAGAACTGCCTGACCAGCATTCATTCCCGTGTTGACAGCGCCCTTGATAGTATTGCAGACCCCATTACACAAGTCAGAAAAAAGTCCCATTATAGTCTCCTAACAGTATTCCTAGGTTGATGTTGAATATGAATGTTTCTATGTTAGGTTATCTGTATAGTGAGGAAATAGTTGCTAGTTAGGTGCAACACGGTTGTCTTAAAGCTTGCTCTCGGAATTGTGGGCTCACGTTCGCGGTTGCGTACCACCGGCATGCGTCCTCCTTTAAGGAGATTGCCATTCAACAAGACGTTCTTGGAAACACTAACGGGTTAAAACAGAATCAGATGCAGAGGTTGCGCCACACTCTTCGCCGGCGAATGGTGAAGGGCGAAATTGTGGGACCGGAGTTGGCGCGACACATTTGCCAGATTTCTTCAGAGATAAATCGACAAGTAGGAATCTTAGCAAACCGTAAAGGCGACGTGGAGTGCGTCATAGTGGGAGACACTGCGCGCCTACAACTTCCTGATATCGGTCGAGCACGCGCAGGGCAAGTTCGTTTGCGAGGATTGCGGTTGATTCACACTCACCTGCGTGGTGAGCCATTGACCCGGGATGATCTTACTGATCTTGCGCTTCTGCGACTCGATCTGGTGGCCGCAGTGGCGGTTACGGCTGATGGTCTGCCGGGGGTAGTTGAGTGGGCCTACTTGTTGCCGGAAAACGAACAGAGCAAGCTTTGGCAAGTCGAGCGACTGAAAAGAGTACAAGACGCCGATGTAGGAATAGACCGCCTCCTGGCGGGCTTAGAAGACGAATTTTCCAGGCGGGCGGCTCTGCTCCAGACCGAAAAAAAAGAGAGAGCAATTTTGGTAGGGATGAGTGTGGAGGGTCGCCGAGCAGCAGAACAATCTATGGAGGAACTCAAGGAGCTTGCCAGATCGGCGGGAGTGGAGATTCTCGACGCCATTATTCAAAGTCGCCGGGAAGCCGATCCTAAGTACCTGATCGGGAAAGGGAAGCTTGAAGAACTAGTCTTGCATTCCATGCAGCAGATGGCTTCAGTAATTCTTTTCGATGCCGATCTTTCTCCTTCGCAGGCTCGATATATTGGGGAGCAGACCAGCCTAAAAATAATCGACCGCACTCAACTCATACTAGATATGTTTGCCCAAAGGGCTCAGAGTGCTGATGGAAAACTGCAGGTAGAGTTAGCGCAACTAAAGTATCTTCTGCCCAGATTGTCGGCGAGAGACAACTCGCTTTCTCGATTGACCGGAGGTATTGGAGGAAGAGGCCCGGGTGAAACTAAACTGGAAATTGATCGGCGGCGGGTGCGCGATCGTATTGCCTGGTTGGAAAAGAAGATCGATCGAATTTCTGGGGAACGTGAAGTGCGCAGGAGGGCGCGTAGTCGCCACGAACTCCCAATCATCTCGATTGTCGGCTATACCAACGCTGGTAAATCAACATTGCTAAATACCCTTACCAAAAGCGATGTTTTGGTGGAAGACAAGCTTTTCGCTACGCTAGATCCTGCTAGTCGTAGGTTGCGGTTTCCTAGGGACCGAGAAGTTATTATTACTGACACGGTAGGGTTTCTGCGTGATCTTCCCAGAGATTTAAAAAACGCGTTTCGTGCAACCCTTGAGGAGCTTTCCGACGCAGACTTATTATTGCATATAGTTGATGCTTCTGACGCTAGTTTTGAAAAGCATATCGAGGCAGTGGAAAAAATCCTTGGGGAGCTGAGGTTGCTAGCGACACCGCGAATTCTGGTTTTTAATAAGGCGGACAAAGTGCGAATGCGGCCAGTATATAGGCATAGCAACGAAGAAGTCTGGATTAGTGCTCGCACAAGATGTGGATTAGAAGATCTTCTTTTGTGCGCCGATCGTATTCTGTGGGCGGAAGGGAAGCCCGCCGCCATTCACCTGCCGGTCTAAGCGAGTTACGGTTATTTGTTCAATTGTTTTCGCGCGTGGCTATCATCAGGAGATTTCCCGAGTAACCAGCGAAAAATTTCCGACCTCGCTCATGCCGTGCCGTCGTTGGGCAATTCTTTTGATTCCATGACTATCGCAAAATGCCAGAATGTGTTTGACGCCCAATTCCTTGGCGGTGCGGAGTAAGGCAGTAGTGATTGAGTCAATAGCGGTAATGCAAACACGCTTAGAAGCGCGAGGATTAGTTATGTAGCCTTCCAGCAAAGCCAGGTTGCTGTCGGTTGTATATAGAAAACCTGCAGCAACCTGCGACACGATATACCCAGTTTTAGGCAAGAATTCAGCGCCTAGTGCAGTCAAACCTCGTTCTTGATACCAACTGTTGATTTCACCTAAATCGCTTAACTCGAATCGCTTGGCGAAGAGAGGCATGATGGTTTCCTGCTTTTCTAAGTGGGAAACATAAATGGATTTTTCTTGATTACATCAAATGCATCTTTGTAATGCTTGGGCCGCAAGTCGATCTTTCCTTCGTGCACGTCGGTAAACCACTGCTTGACTTCGCTTACTGTGGCTGCTCCATGAATTTTTTCTTCTCCTTCAGGGAGAATATGAAATTCTGGTTGTTTGTCAGGATTCTTAACATAGTAAAGAACCTGCTCCACATAATCTTCTAATGACATATGCAGCTTCTCGGCGATATGAATTGTATGGGGGTCGTTTAACAATTCGGCGCGTATTTCCTCGATTGGCCTGGAAAGTTTAGGTGAGGTCATTAGTTTTCTCGGATTTTGATTCTACCATGAAAGGTTTTTAGCTTGCGTGAAGGCAAATGCATTACGAATATTACTCATCGGCATTTTGGATAGAGAACCTAAGCCGTCCTTCATAGAGCCATCTAGACAGTCTGCCACGCCGCCAAGGATCTGAGCCGTAGGCTTCATTTTATCCAGGGTAGCAAGAAAACCACCCAATGGTCCTCCTGCTAAGTAGCCAACTGCGCTACTCAAAAATTTGTCAGCAAAAGGCTTGATCAAATTGCCTAAACCAAAGGGAAGCTTGTCGCAAACCTTGCCAATTAAACTCTTGAATGGCTTAGTAATCATGTCAAGCGGAGCCTGGATGAAACTTGTTACTTTCTTCACGACATTAAGAGCTGTTTTGCCAATTTTCTTTATAAATCCCATGATTGTCTCCTTAGATTAGTGTTGTTGTTAATGTTTTCGCCGACTGGATAAAAAAGTTGCTCCTTTCAACGGCAGACCCAACGTAGAGGTTTGCGAAGAGATTGACATTGTCATCACTTCGTGCGAAAAATTCGGGCTCTTTTTTTGACCAGGCTTTGGAGTCTGTTTTCTGGCGCATCATGCTAGCTACTGGGTGAGCGTGAAGGCGGCAGTTTTGAAAGGCATGGAACATGACGCGCATTGAATTGTCGGCAACGGTCCGACAAGAGTCGGGTAAAGGGGTTTCTCGTCGTCTAAGAGCAAACAAAATGATCCCGGCAGTAATTTATGGGCGGGGTGAAAAGTCACTTCAAGTGGCGGTTGATCCTATTACTCTGAAGAAAGCTATCAACACCCCCAAAAAGCTCAATACTATTTTGACCCTGAAGCTTGATGATGGTGCCGAGCACACTGTATTGGTGAAAGATTTTCAAACCGATGTAGTGAGTCACGAATTACTTCACGCAGATTTTCTAGATGTAAAACTGGATCAAAAAGTAGTGGTTAAGGTGCCTGTGGCCTACGTAGGGCATCCTATCGGGGTGGTGGAAGGCGGAGTTCTTCAGACATTGCGTCGCGAACTTGAAGTTTTGGCTTTGCCCGCCGAAATTCCCGAGCGTCTTGATGTGGATGTAAGTCACATGCGGATAGGGGCTTCATTGCACGTAAAAGATGTCCAGACTCCTCCAGGAATTACTGTGCGCTATAGTCACAATTTCGCGATTGCAGGCATCGTATCGCCAGAAAAAGAAGAAGGCCCAGGTGCGGCAGCATCGGCAGAAGCAGCCGCGGCCAAAAAGTAGCTTACCTGGTTTTGCACGCGCTTCCATAGGAAAGCGCGTGGTCTGTTCTTATGAAGCTGATTGCAGGTTTAGGAAATCCTGGTAGCCAATACGAAAAGACTCGCCATAATATCGGCTTCCTAGTAGTTGAAGAGCTAGCTAGGCGAGCGAAAATAGGGTTGTTATCGCACAAGTTTGAGGGAGAATTTGGCCAAGGTGGTTTGCAGGGCCAAAAAATTTTGCTCCTCAAGCCCCAGACTTACATGAATTTATCTGGCGGTTCAGTGGCTCGTGCGGCTCGGTTTTACAAGGTGGTTTCTGATGATCTGATGGTGATTCATGATGAGCTTGACCTTCCCTTAGGAAGGGTTCAATTCAAAAAAGGCGGAGGAACCGGTGGGCATCACGGGCTTGACTCTGTTGTTGAAAGGTTGGGGTATTCTGATTTTGTCCGCCTTCGAGTAGGAATTGGTAGGCCAGAGCAAAGAGAAAAGATGGTGGGGTACGTGTTGGGCGAATTTTCTAAAGAAGAAACTGAACAGCGAAAACAAGTGGTAATCCAAGCGGCTACAGCGCTGGAAGCTTGGGTGTGGAAGGGGCTGCAGTTTGCCATGAATGGATTCAACCGTCGGTAATGGTCTGTTCTTATCTGTTTTGGGCGGATTGCACCTTCTCAATGAAAGTGCAATGCGCTGAAGGCAGAAGGCCTTCCCGCTAAGTCAAAAGGCGCATGGGGCGTTTTTAGACGAACTCGACCTAGAGTCGATGCGGCTCCTCGCCCCGGGCATGAACCGAGGGCTGCATAAATCCGTGAGGAGAAGTACATGACAGAAGCAAAAGGAACCTCGGTTGCTCCAAGTTCCGAAGCAAATACTGGCAGCGCCAAGTTACGCCTGCGTGAATACGAAACTCTTTTGTTAGCCAAAGCTGATTTGACTGACGAAAGCGTTGAGCGTCTAAAAGAGCGTGTTCGCGGCGTAATTCAACGAGATGGCGGAAAAGTACTTAAGTTTACTAACTGGGGGAAGAAAAAGACAGCTTTTCCAGTAGGTAACCAGTTAAGAGCAATTTTCCTCCATGTAAATTACTTGGCAAAGCCAGGAACTGTTTCCGAAGTGGAAAGAAGCCTGTCTTTGGCTGAAGATGCCACTAAATACATGACAACTCTGCTAGCGACCGATATCGATCCAGAAACCCGAGCGGTAGAGCCAGATGCAAAGCTAATGGGTGATGCCGATGAGAAATCGCGTGAACGCGAGTCTGAAGGCGACCGAACTGAACGTACAAATTCAGATGGTGGCGACGATTTGGGCGAGGAAATGGAATAGGGTCGCTGTATAAACCGAACAAAAAATTCTTAAGGGCCTATCAGATATTCATTCAAAGAAGTGGGCCGATGAAAGTTTAAAAACCTGGGGTTCTAACATGGCAAGAATGGAAAACAGGGACTTTGGAGATCGCGGAAGTGATAGGGGTGGGCGATCAGAAGGCGATGGCCGCGGTGGTGGAGGTCGCGGTTTTGGCCGCCGCAAGGTGTGTCGATTTTGTGCGGAAAAATCGCTGAAAGTCGATTATAAGGATGCTAACTTACTTAAATACTATGTGACCGAGCGTGGAAAAATTATACCTCGGCGTATTAGTGGAAACTGCGCTAAACATCAGCGGAAAGTGGCCTTGGCTATTAAGCGAGCACGTATGGTCGCTTTGCTGCCGTACACTGTGCTACATACCTAATTGTAAGGAGTCGTCCATGAAGGTCATTCTCCGCGAAGACATTGAAAAACTTGGTCGTTCTGGCGAGCTAGTGGAAGTGCGAAATGGCTACGGTCGCAATTATTTGCTGCCTCGCAAGCTGGCTATGCTAGCTAGCGAAAAAAATCTTAAGCAGCTTGAGCATGATCGGCGGGTGATTGCAGCGAGAAATGCCAAATTAAAGGCTGCGGCAGGTGATATTGCTGCTATGCTAGCTAAGACCGAAGTGAAAATTGCCCGTAAGGCAGGAGAGCAGGATAAACTATTCGGTTCGGTGACTGCTCTTGATATTACCGAAGTGTTGGTAGCTAAGGGGCTGAAAGTTGATCGTCGGCAGATAAGGTTACCGGAACCAATCAAAATGGTGGGAACCTATGATGTAGATGTTAAGTTGCATCAGGAAGTGATTGGAAAAGTTCGTGTTCAAGTAATTGCTGAGACCTAGTGTCCTAGGGTTCCTGGTGAGCTATCAAAAAGGCAGGTAGAGGCACGAGCGAACGTGCCTTTGCCTGTTCAATAGATAATTCATCACTCGTAAGCTATGTCAATGGTTGATGAGCGTAGTTTGTCTGATCGGGCGCCCCACGACGTGGGAGCTGAGCGTGCTATTCTAGGTGGAATTCTCAGTGAGAATTCAGTTTTTTCCGATGTTAGTACGTTGTTATGCCCTGAAGATTTTTACCTTCCTAGTCATGCAGCAATATTTGAAGCTTTTGTTGGGCTCCAAGCCGCAATTCCTCCTAAGCCGATTGATGCAGTAACCGTTACTGCGGAATTGAGAAGCCGCTCCAAATTAGGGGTAGCGGGAGGGCCTGCCTATCTAGCCGAACTAGAGGGCGGAGTTCCTACTACTGCTAATGCAATATCCTACGCACGCATTATTCAAGAAAAGTCGCTCAAGCGGCGCCTTATTCTGGCTTGTGGCGAGTTGTCGCAAATCGCCATTGATCCGGGTATCGAAGTAGATGAGATGCTGGATGAGGCGCAGCGTCGGATTTTTGCGATTTCTGAAAAACATCACGAGGGCGATCTTAAAGCTTTTCGGGATGTGCTTGATCATACTCTGGCAGTCATAGACAAGCTTCGAGAATCGGGAAGCGGGGTCACTGGGCTTTCTACTGGGTTTGCCGATTTAGACCACATGCTAACTGGACTTCATGAAGGCGAGCTAATTGTGTTGGCGGCTCGTCCAGGTTGTGGAAAAACCAGTCTGGCTCTCAATATCGCTGCCCAGGCGGCGCTGCGCTCAAAAGTAGGAGTGGCAGTATTCAGTTTAGAAATGCCTGAAGACCAATTGGCAATGCGTCTTCTTGCCTCGGAGACGCGCGTTGACATGAAGAGGATTCGTGAAGGTCGATTGTCAGGCGCTCACATGGAAAAAATCCAGCAGGTGGCTTCAGAATTATGGAATGCGCCGCTGTTTATAGACGACTCGGGTTCGTTGTCATCGTTTGATTTGAGGACCAAAGTGCGGCGCCTGGCAAGCAGGTTGTTAACTCTAGACCCTCCTCACAAGCTAGGACTAATTGTTATCGATTACCTTCAGCTAATGCACCAGCGAGGTTCTGAAAGTAGGCAGCAAGAAGTGCAGGAGATTAGCCGAAGTCTTAAGGCTTTGGCGAAAGAATTATCATTGCCTGTAATTGCCCTTTCTCAGCTCAACCGAAAAGTAGAAGAGCGTCGCGGTTCAAAGGGTAAGCCCATGCTATCTGATTTGCGAGAATCTGGAGCCATTGAGCAAGACGCCGACGTAGTTCTGTTTATCCACAAAGAAAGTGACGAAGAAGAAAGCGGGAATTCGGGCAAAGCACAGGGACAGGACGTGGAACTTATTATTGCCAAACAGAGGAATGGACCGACCGGAAGCGTGCCCCTTCTTCTTTTCAGCGAATGCACTCGTTTTGAAAACAAACTACGTGAAGGATTCGTGCCTTAACCTCCGTGAGCCAAAAACAAGGGGCTCTGTACTTCGAATGGGTCTCCTTCGAAAGAAGGAAAAACCATCTGCCTGGCTTTCTGTTTTAAACAAGTGCCTAAGCTAGTTCGGTCGATATCTGTGCGATTAACTGAGCTGTGAGTAACGACTCCGGAAGAGCCAATCGTGAAGGAAATAATCACCTTGCCTCCTTTAAAAGAGGGATTGCGCCTTATTTCAGTCTCTACACAAGACTGGAAGGCCTTGATGTTTTTCCTAAAAACGCTACTTATAATCTTTTGATCGAGAGCCTGGCCATTCACATAAGGAACATCGTCACGAGTTAATAATTTAGGACCCACAGGCAAAAGTTGGTCATTGCCATATTTGTCTTTAAGTACTTGCTGTTCTATGGGTGACATCTTCGTGGGCCTGGAGGTCGGTTTTTTGTTGTTAATAACTAACTTTCCAGGCTTTTGTTTGGGACGAGGGGGCTCTGGCCGTATATCTCTACCTAAAAGCATGTCACGCAAACCTACTAGCCCTTCGCTGCTGAAAACCGAAGCTTTTACCTCTTGGCCTGTTTTTTCGTCGACTCTGGTAGTAATTTTCAAAAAGCCTACGTTGAATTTGGAAAGCAGATAGAGCGTTGCGGTTGGTGTTCCGATCAGAATGGTAGCGAAGACGATAACCTTCCATGCGGGGTTACGGCGGGTTACTCCCGCTTCCTGCATAAAGAGGCGTGTTTGCTCTCCAAACTCTAACGGACGATTGCTCGAGTTTTCTTCAATCTGAGCGAAGGGATCAATCCCAGAGGAAGCGGCTTCTGAGTTCGGCGGTTCTTGCGAATTTTGGCTGAGGTCTGACGATTCCTCATGGGAACTTAAACTCTCCGAGCGATTCTCCAAACTTGGTGAGGGAGCTAAGCTGTCGGGAGTTTGATCCTTGCGCTCGTATCTGCTGGGTGGTTGGAAGGGAGAATCTATTAGGGTAGATTTAGATGTGACGCGTACAGAGTCAGTATAATGTGAAGTAGATTGCTCCGACGAATCTTCAGGCGTGCTGTTTTCTGGTTCTTGACGTGCTGTATGCGAAGCTGATTCTGTCTGGCAAGCCGGTCGAAATTCTTTTGTTGCTTTTGCATCTGGAACTTTGACGTCCTGACGTTGGTTCGTGTTCGAAGTTGCTAAAGAAAAGAGCTCCTTGAAAGGCTGAGTTTCGCCGGCTCTTTTCCAATCCCCTTGTCCTTCTTTCCAAACATAAGTGCGAGCATGGATTTTCCCTTGTTCAATAAATGACTGAACGTCGGATGCGGACAATGGTCCAAGCTGTTTCCTATCGATAATGGCGAACCAACCTCCGCCTGCTATGGCAGGACGAGAGGATTCGGCATCAAGAGCTTTTCCATCCACAATTATCTTGTTGCCGCACTTTATGCATCGCACGGACGTCAACTTGCCGAAAACTTTTTCGTCCGCTATGGAGTACTTGGCGGAACATTTATCGCAGGCAAAGCGCACGAGTAGATAAACCCTTTCTTATTGGATTTTCTCCAGCAAGCTGGAGAAGAGATTGCTTATTCTCCCAAGTGAATCGCTTTGGGTCAATCACTCACAACCCTTGACAAGCAATACTATGGTTGGTTAATGACCCCCAGAGCAAGTGGCTGACGGAAAAACCATGAGGTTGCTTCAATGCCTTCCAGAGATTTAGGTGTCAAGTATACCTGTTTTAGGTGTGGTACCAAGTTTTACGACCTTAAGAAGCCTGAGCCTATTTGTCCCAAGTGCTCTGCTGACCAGAGAGAAGGCCCGATTAAGGTGCCGGAGAGAGCTGAGAGACGGCGACGGCCTAGTGGGGACAAGCCTCTTCTGGATGAAGAGCTACTAGATGAAGACATTGCCGTGGAAGAGGAGTCCATCGAGGATTTGTCTGAAGAGCCTTCCGAGGAAGACGAAGATTTTTAGGTAAACAACTTCTTGTAAGGATTGTTATTTGATGGTTAATCTTCTGCTGGTTTTACCAGTACAGGGAGAGGACTATGGCGAGCGTAAATAAGGCGATCGTAGTTGGCAATTTAGGAAGAGACCCAGAAATTCGTTACACCCCAGGAGGACAGCCAGTCGCTAATTTTACGGTTGCTACGAGTGAACGATGGCCCGACAAGACTACAGGACAGATGCAAGAGCGCACCGAATGGCATCGTATTGTAGTGTGGGGTAAGCAAGCGGAAAACTGCGGTCAGTACTTAAAAAAAGGGCGCTCCGTCTATGTTGAGGGTCGTCTGCAGACGCGAGAGTGGACCAACAAAGAAGGTCAGAAGCAGTACACTACTGAAATTGTGGCGAGTCAGGTTCAATTTTTGGGTGGCAAATCGGACAGTGGCTTCGGTCGTGGTGCTTCTGATGAGTTTGGTCCTCCGCCTCCAGATTTTGAACCTGCCGAGCCTCGGAGTGGAATGGGCGGGGGGTATGGATCGGATAGGGGAGGCCCAGGTGACGACTCTGATATACCGTTTTAAACAAGGGGATAGATTTTGCTTTTTATGCAGCCTCCTTTCTTTTTTTTGAGGAGGGAGGCTTGAAAGTGGTGCGTCTTGCTGTAAAATGAATACAGGTTTGAAGTTCAAAACGGGGGAAAATCCGGCCAGGTACGGAAGATTGAGCTAAGTTAAGTGGCAGGATGTTATTTTTTGGTTGTGATGCTCTGGAAAAATGTGCAAAGGGCTGGTTTGATAAGCAGCAGCGTTCTAAATCCTAGGAGTAGTATTTTGGTAGAGCGCTCCCTAGAGAGATTCTGAGTGTTGCGATTAGGGAAGAGCACTTCATTAAGGATCGCTTGGTGCCTTGGGCATCTTGAAATATCCCGTGATGTTTTACGGGGTAAGCCATCGAGTGGATGGTGTTTTTGAATAAGCAAGCCCGAGCGTGTGCCCTTATGCGAGGCAGCGTTCGCGGGCGGGAAAGACCATGAACAACGGATCGAATGAATCGTCACAAGAGGTGCAGACCTCAGAGGCTGGGCTTATTGCAGAGAAGGATGCTGGGCAGGCTCCACATTCAGAGGGGGCGGTGTCGGAAAATGTAAACCCTGCCGAACTCGGAGCGCCTGCTCTGGCAGCTAATCAAGAGGTTCGGCGGAGTCGTCGTAGGCGCAGAAGACGTCGACGTAGTAATCAAACAGCCCCGGCTAATCCCCATAATGGGGAGCAGGGGGTAGTGGAAGGTACGCAGAATGGAGTTGTTACTTCGCCTCATTTTTTGCCAGCGGAAGGGGTTCTAGATTTCGATGGCAAAGGGGGATTTGGATATTTAAGGCAAATCAAAAGGAATCTTTTGGTGTCCGGTGACGATCCGGAGGTTCCTCGCCAACTTATTCAACGTTTGCGCTTGCGAAGTGGTTATTGGATTCAAGGAGCTGGGCCGCAAAGAGGGTCGCGAGTGCAAGTGCAGCGTGTCGAATTTGTTGATGGACATGCGTTTGAAACCGCAATTCGCTATCCTCAATTTCAAGATTTGACAGTGGTTGATCCGGAACGTCGCATCCAGCTAGAGCATAG
This sequence comes from Myxococcales bacterium, assembly GCA_050288705.1. Classification (GTDB taxonomy): domain Bacteria; phylum Myxococcota; class Myxococcia; order Myxococcales; family UBA5297; genus JBNKEI01. The sequence continues at coordinate 22,723 of JBNKEI010000029.1, read as the reverse complement.
TTCTAATGATATGGTTAGCCGAGTGCTAGATCTCATTGCTCCTATTGGATTCGGACAGCGGGGGCTCATTGTGTCGCCTCCCAAAGCGGGCAAAACTATAATGTTGCAGCGGATAGCCCAAGCTATCACCGAGAATCATCCGCGAGCACGCCTGATGGTACTTTTGGTTGATGAGCGGCCAGAAGAAGTAACGGACATGCGTCGCTCCATTAAAGGAGAAGTGTTGGCAAGCTCATCTGACCGACCTGCTTCCGATCATATACAAGTCGCGGAGATGTGCCTTGATCGGGCGCGCCGGCTAGTTGAGCAGGGTCAGGATGTAGTGATTTTGCTTGATTCTATTACTCGTTTGGCTCGTGCCTATAACAAAGAAGTGGAAAGCTCAGGTCGTACTCTAACCGGAGGTGTTGATAGTCGTGCTTTGGAACGTCCCAAGCGGATTTTTGGCTCTGCGCGTAAGACTGAAGAGGCAGGATCGCTTACTATTTTGGGTACCGCGCTAGTAGATACCGGTAGCAGGATGGACGAGGTTATTTTCGAAGAGTTTAAGGGCACGGGAAACATGGAAGTGACTTTGGATCGGTCTTTGGCGGAACGTAGAATTTTCCCTGCGATTAATATTCCTCAATCGGGTACCCGCAAAGAGGAAAAATTGATGACTCCCAAAGAATTTGAGAAGGTTCGCAAACTTCGGCAAATGCTTTTTTCTATGAAGCCCGCCGACGCCATGGAAAAATTGATAAAAAAACTCGGTGAATTCGAATCTAATGATGAGTTTTTAGACGCTGTATAAGCATTTTGGAATGCACCACTTGTGTTTTGATTATCCAAGGCTTAGATCCGTTCTGTTTGAGGCCAGGGATATTACCACAAGGGGGAGGCATGGCAATTCGTGTATTCCAAGAGGAAATAAAAGAAGTCTTTCCCGATATATGGAAACTATTCCAGATTATTTATCCGTCTGCTGGTTCTGGAATGGAATCTCGGCTACGCTGGAAGTATTTGGCAAATCCAGCAGGACTTCCTTTTGTATGGACAGCGCGCCAAGTGCCAGATAATGAATTGTGTGGATGCATACTCGCAATGCCTTGGAATTTATGGGTGGGGGGTAAAGAAAAACCGTGTCTGCAAATTGGTGATTTAATGGTGCATCCTGATTTTCGTAGACAGGGAGTAGCTTATTCGCTTTTTGAAGAAGGTACGTCACGGCTTCGTAAAGAGCCTTATGAAGTACTTTTTGCTTTTGTAGAAACCGGTGGAGCATCGCATCGCGGAGTACAAAAATTTGGAATTCGCAATATTGATCATCTTCGTTGGCTAAAGCGAGTCATCCTTCCTTCGTATTTGGCGGAAAAGTATTTTGGAAATGCAATCGGGAAATGGTTTTTGCCTTTAGATTCTTGGCGTAAAAAATTATTGAAAAGAGCAATTAGGAAGTTTTCTCAATACGAATTATCTCCGGTGAAGAATTTGGATTCCTCGTTTTTTGCAAAATGTAACGAATTCGCAGATTCGTCACTAATATGTTGCCGCCGTACCGCGGAATACTTGCATTGGCGTTTTGGTGGACTCGGAGAAAACGGGGAATTATGGGCTTTAACAAAGCATGGAAAAATTGAGGCTTATGCTGTTCTTGTAAAAAATAAGGGATGGGCCCAGTTAATGGATTTTTATCCCTGGTCTCGATGTGAAGCTGCTCAAGCATTATGGGCCCATCTAGCGTTTCATCTATCGGAAAAAGGTTGCAGGCTATTGCAAACGCTTGCTTCTTCTCGTTTGGGCAAAGCAATTCGCAAACAGGGAATGATTAGTCGGGGCAAAGGGTGGACGCTGGTAGGGCTTGATTTGAAAGAAAGAACGAGTAACGAATGGCTATTGGATCGGACACGTTGGTCGGTGACGCCTGGTGACTGCGACGTGACTTTTTGTGCGTGAGTTACAATTCATCTCCTGCCGGCTCTTGGAGCGCAGAATAAATCTGTTCTGCCAAGGAGGGTCCAATCCCCTCTACTTCCGATATCTGTAAAGGATTGGCTTCGCGCAAATGCTTCAGGGAGCCAAAATGGGAAAGGAGCGCCTTGCGTCGTACAGATCCTACTCCGGGAATATCTTCCAAAAGGCTATGCAAAGTGCGGCGGTTACGCAGCAGCCGGTGATAGCGAATGGCAAATCGATGGGCTTCATCGCGCAGCCTCTGCAAAAGGAAAAGCTCAGGACTGTCTGGGGGCAGCAATACGGGGTCCTTTCTTCCCAAAACAAAGACTCTTTCTAAGGAACGCTTCACTGGCTCGGTCATTTTTCCTGCTAAGACTCGACTTTTAGCCAGACTCACTAAATCAGCTCGTACGTTGGCGTCTTGTAGCGCCGCGGCAGCGCTGGCCAGTTGTCCCTTTCCGCCATCAATTACCAACAAGTCGGGTAAATCTCCTTGAGCGATTCTTCTGCGCAAGACCTCGTAGAGCATGGCAAAGTCGTCAGTGCCTTTGACGGTTTTGATGCGAAAACGTCGATAGCCCGCTTTATCCGGCTCGCCATCCAAAAATCGTACTTTCGAGCCTACTGCCGAGTTTCCTTGGAATAGGGAAATGTCAAAGCATTCGGTAGTATGAGGCAACCGGGAAAGCCCTAAAGACTTTTGCAAGCGACCCAGCATGGCGGCCAATTCTTCTTTAGAGTGGCGGTTTTCGTGAAAAGAGGTTTCGGCATTTTTGTTTGCCAGTTCTACCAATTCTGCCTTTGCCCCTCGCTTAGGCGTTAATACTCGGACCTTTTGCCCTCTCTTTTCGCTTAGCCACGTTTCGCATGCTTGAGCGTCTTCTAGCTCAACAGGGAGGAGAATCTCGTCCGGCAAAAGCGTATCGCCGTTGTAATACAAATCCACAAAGCTGGAGAGGAGCTCTTCAATAGGAAATTCTTGTCCATTGGAGGGGAAAGTACGTCCTCCCAAAAGCCGGCCCGAACGAATAAATAATAGATAAACTACGAGCCGATCTGCTTCTCGGTAAAAGCCTACAACGTCCCGATCAATGTCTTCTGCAGAAACGGTGCGTTGTCTTTCTAGACTATTTTCAATAGCTCGAATCTGGTCTCGGAAACGAGCAGCCAGCTCAAATTCCAGTTTGTCTGACGCCTCATTCATTCGCTGATGAATACGTTCGAGCACAGTTGCTTCTTTGCCTTTGAGGAAGAGAATGACTTCCTGGACGTTTTGGCAGTACTCTTCTTCGGTAATGGCCTGTATACAGGGGCCAGGACAGCGGCCAATCTGATATTGCAGACAAGGCCTCTTTTTTCTGCGGCAATCCTCCATCTGCGAATCGCTGCAATTGCGAATGCGGAAATGCCTATGAATTAGCCGCAGGGTTTCGCGAATAGAAGTAGCCGAGCTGTAAGGTCCAAAGTAGTGAGCCCGATCATGAGCAATGCCCGTAGGTATGACGCGAGGTTGTCCCTTTTTTCGTTGAAGTTGAGCAGAACGAATAATTTCTAGTCGTGGCCAGGCAGCAGTTTGGTCAAGCCGAAGACAAATGAAGCTTTTATCGTCACGTAACTGCATGTTGTAGCGAGGTTTGTGCTTTTTGATCAACTCGCTTTCTAAAAGGAGCGCCTCCTTTTCGTTGCGTACGACAATAACCTCTATGTCTCCCAAGATTTCATCTAGCAGGGCGACAAAGGCTCGGTCGTCTCCACGGGTAAAGTAACTGCGAACTCGCGAGCGAAGGTTAATGGCTTTGCCCACGTACACAATTTCTCCCTCCCGGTTTTTCATGAGGTAAACACCCGGTTCGGTAGGGAGATGGTCGAGTTTGTCGCGAACAGCTTCTTGCATGACGATTTTTTGCGCGTTTCTTAAAAACCTATGAACCGCTTGCGTACTTAGGTCGCGCTCGCGCCTGGGGACGGCTAAGAATAGAGTAAAACAATAATAACAAGCAACACGCTGAGTAGGACCAAACCGGCTATGAGCGCGCCACGGTCGCATCGCGTGCGCTGAAATGCTTCTTGGGCGGTTCGCGAGTTTTCTGAGGAATTAGCATTTGCTAGAATCGCTTGGGCCATCGCTCGCGCGCGTCGGTAATTTCCCGAGGTCAGTAATTCGGTTAAATTAGAGCCGTCATTCTGGATGAAATTCCTGCTTTCTTTGTTTCTCTTTTTTTTGTGTTCAGTCATGAGGAATAAGTATAGCAATGAAAACGATGAAGGGAAACATGTCTAAGCCAGCTAGTCGAGGATATGGGGGAGTTTCCCGGAGCAGACGTCAATTTCTCCTAAGGCTGTTGGCGGGAGTTGGCGTTGGCACGTTGGAAAATCAAGCTCTCGCTTTTGGTGATTCTTCCAAATTCACCCCTGCTATTGCACAACACGGAGGTAATTGGAATGCTCGTCCTAACGGATTACGTCGCCTTTGCTGGGAGGTTTCCAGTCGAACTAGCGTGGAGGTTTTTCCACAAGCGCGCGCTATAAATCTCTCCGACCAAGCCTTATTCCACTATCCTTTTCTCTATTTTGGAGGAGAAGGGGAGTTTCCTGCCTTTTCGGATAGGGAAGTGGCCAATCTGCGACGCTGGCTAACTTGGGGGGGATTCTTGTTGGCTGACGCCAACGATGGTTCTGTTGGAGACGGGTTCGATGCTTGTTTTCGACGAGAAGTTGCTCGAATTCTTCCCCAATCGCCGCTATCGCGGTTGCCCCAAGATCACGTGATTTTTAAGAGTTTTTATCTGCTTGATCGACAAGGGGGCCGATTATTGGTTCGTCCTTTTTTAGAGCACGCCAAAGTCGGCCAAAGGGCGGCGATAGTCTATTCTCAAAATGATCTTGCTGGGGCTTGGAGCCGCGATCTACAAGGCGAATGGGAGTTCGAGGTTTCGCCCGGAGGCGAAAATCAAAGAGAAACCGCTTTACGGACTGGGGTCAATTTAGTTCTTTACGCACTTTGTTTGGACTACAAAGAAGATGCCGTGCATTTACCATTCATAATGAAACGACGCCGATAAGGAATATCGAATTAAGTGGAATCCAGTATTTTCAATGAGTGGCGATGGGTTAGTCTTTCTCCGTTCCCCTGGTGGGCTTTAGGGCTCTTGGGGCTAGCACTTATTGCAGGGTTTTATTGGTCTGCTTTTTCTTTAAAGAAGCAGGATGGGTGGCGTCGAGGCGTGCTTTTAGGGTTAAGAGCAGCCAGTGTTTTGGTGCTGTTTTTATTGCTTATGGAGCCGGGAAAGCGCTGGATGCAAGTTACCAAGGTTAAAAACCGAGTAATTGTCCTTCTGGACAGCTCCCTATCTATGGGGTTTTCGCTGGCTCCTGGTAAGCAAACTCGCTATCAGGCGGCTCAGCAGATAATAAAATCATCGGAGTCTTTTTGGAAAGAGCTATCAACGCGGTTTCAAGTAGATTTCTTTATATTCGATAAAAATTTGCAAGCAATTAATAGAAACAAGATTGTAGAAACCGCCCCTCGCGGAGTAATGACCGATATTGCTAATACTTTTCGTCAGATTAGTTCTGATTCGGATTCCTCACGGCAAAAGCTTGCGGGAATAATTCTGTTTTCCGATGGAGCAGACAATAAAGAATGGTCCAAAGGTTTAAGTGCTCCCGATAAAGAAAAACTCAAAGAGATGAACGTGCCTATTTCGGTTATTGCTTTGGGAGAGGGACGATTTAAGGATTTATCAGTAGAAAGAATTGAAGGTGACGATTTTGCGTTTGTACGTAATTCAATGGAAATTGTTGCTACTTTTCGCGTTGTTGGGTTTACAAAGGGTTCTTTTCCGGTGGCCTTAAAGCGCGAAGGGCAAGTTGTTGCTACGCGCAATTTGCAAGTTCAAAAGGATGGCAATATTAAAGTCGTTTTTTCTTTTACTCCTGATCGCACTGGTCGTTTTGTCTACACAGTGGAGGCTCCGGTTTTTGAAAACGAATTGATTGCTACCAATAATTCTCGTTCTTTTACGATTCATGTGATTCGCGATCGAGTCAGAGTGTTAATGGTGGTAGGTCGACCTTCCTGGGACGTAAGGTTTTTACGAGGAATTCTGAAGCAAGATCCAAACATAGACTTAATTAGTTTTTTTATTCTAAGAACTGCAAATGATGACGCGAGAGTTCAGTCCGATGGGGAATTATCCCTAATTCCATTTCCGGTTCGCGATATTTTTCATGACCAGCTCAAAACTTTTGACGTGGTTATTCTGCAAGATTTTGGGTGGTCGAATCCAACCTATCCGCAAATGAGTCAGTATGTACGAGGAATGAAAAAATATATCGAAGATGGCGGGGCATTAGTGATGGTTGGAGGAAAAAACAGTTTTGGGGAGGGACAATATGAGCGAACTGAGCTCCAAGAGGCATTGCCAGTAGAGCCGGTAGGAATACCTCCTGGCGAAGAATCTTTTATAGCGCGGCTCGCTAAGGAGGGGCGTAGGCATCCAGTAATGTCCATGGGATTAGGTGAAGAAGAAAGTGTTCGAGCCTGGGCGCAGATTCCAAAAATGTATGGTTCTCACGTCGTTTCCGCAAAACCCGGAGCCATCGTGCTGCTAGAGCACCCATTTTTAACCCAGGGTGGCAAAAACGTGCCGGTCATGGCAGTAGGAGAATATGGTCGTGGCCGAGTTTTGGCCATAATGACTGATTCATTCTGGAGGCTAGGTTTTGATTCGGTGGCTTTGGATAGTGGTTTTCGGCTTTATGATCGCTTTTGGAACAATGCCATTCGCTGGTTGGTTCGCGATCCCGAGCTAACGCTGGTAAAAGTATCGGTTGAAAAGTCAATATTGGAGCCAGGAGAACCAGTTGTGGCCCGGGTGTCGGTTCATAACCCTGATTACCGCCCAGCGCCAAAAGTGGCGATTGAGCTTGACTGGGTGCGATCAGACGGAAACCAAGTGGTTAAGCAACAAACGGCAACAGCGAACCTTGAGGGAATTGCCCAGTTCCAATGGACGCCTTTAGAGCCCGGTCCTTACCGTCTAGTAGCGCGCGCAAAAAAAGAAAGACGAATCATTGGCCTTGGTGAGAACGCATTTGCGGTAGAAGCAGCAGGAGCCGAGCTTGGCAATCCCTGGCTCCAACTGGATTTGCTTCGAGAGATTGCCCTGGCAACCGGAGGTAAGTTGAGCGACGCCAAGGATATTTCTTCTATCCCATTGAATGATAAGGAAACCATGCAGGTAGGGCGCATACATGACGTTCCCATTTGGGACCATTATGCATGGCTGGGAGTTCTGGCGGTGGCATTGGTCCTTGAATGGATTTTGCGAAGGCGATGGGGATATGCCTAGGAATTGGTACTAGTCGCCTTCATCAGCAAAAGAATAATGCTTGCGAACTGGCTTCTTGATAACCCAAGTGCAAGACATTCCCTTTGGGAATGTAACTAGATCGCCCTTCGCAATGCACACTGGTTGCCCATTTTCCGGAATCACTTCGACTTCTCCTTCCAAAAAAAAGCAGGTCTCTTCGGAATCATAGCTCCAGGGGAAAGTAGATATTTCTTTAGTCCAGATAGGCCAGTTGTGGATTCCTCGTTCATTCAGTTGGGCGTCGCTGGGATTATTAATCACCTTGATCATGAGTGGTTCCTTTGTACAAAGGGTTCGAGATAAATTCGCGAGTAGAATACAACGCTTGCCTAGGAACAACAGGGAAATGGGATTTGCTCATGAAAGATCATGCAATATTGTTCGACCTTGGAAACGTGCTGGTTAGACTCGACCTAGAACGTGGACTTTCACGAATGGAAAAACTAGGTAGAGGTCGCTCGTTTATCCCCCTTCAGGTGGCCAGCGTGTTTTTTAGCGAAGCCTCCTTGGCTTGTAATCGCGGGGAAATTGATGCTGAGCAGTTTCTCAAAACACTACAGGTCTCACTGGGAGTTGATATATCTGCTAGCGCATTACGGGAAGTATGGTGCGATATATTCAGCCCTTGGCCAGAAATGGAAAGATTGGCAGAAGAAGTTATTAATAGTGGACATCAAGCTTATTTGCTCTCCAATACCGACCCTATTCACTTCCAGTTTCTTTTCAAAGAAATATCGGTACTGTCACAGTTTACTGGTCTTCATCTCTCCTACGAAGTGGGGCTGCTCAAACCCGATCCAGCTTATTTCTGCTTTGCTCTGCAACGTTTCGGACTACAGCCACAAAACTGCATCTTTATCGACGATCGGCCTGAACACGTGAACTCCGCCCGTTCGGTAGGGATTAAAGCGCTGGTACATCGCGGGGAAGTGGCGGAAGTGCGTGAATTCCTGCGTCTGTGCGGCATACATTTGTAAATCGAAGCTGCCACTAAAATAAGACGATCGGCTTTGGGCTTGCGAGGCATTTACGATTTCGGTGTAGCGGAAAACGTAGAACGACATAGCCCAACCAGATTTTTTCTGTGCCGCATCACGATTAAAATCATTGCCGAAGCAAGGAGACCGCTGTGGGTATTAAGGCCGCTGGTGCAAAGAGAGTAAAATGATGCGCTGATAGTGCCCAACAGAGAGCCAAAAGCTACGGTTCGAAACGTTGCTACTCCTAAAAGAAATGCTCCTATTCCAACCGTGGTCGCCCAGGGAGTGAGTACAGCAAAAACGCCCAAGGATGTAGCAACTCCTTTTCCACCGCTAAAGTCAAGGTAAATGGGGAACACATGACCGATAATGGCTGCTCCTCCAGTCGCCGCCTGAATCCAAGGAAGCTGAGGGAACCAGCGCATTGCCGCGTAGGTCGGTAGTGCTCCTTTAAAGGCATCCAAAGCGAGAACCAGAAAACCTAATTTCTTTCCGGCTGTTCGCGCCACATTAGTTGCGCCGATATTGCCGCTTCCTAGCTCGCGAACATCCTGACGAGCAAACAAGCGACTTACGATTACCCCGAAAGGAATGGAGCCAACCAGATAAGCAGAGAAGGGGAGAAGAATGATCACGTTTATTGTCGTAGAAGTATGGTGCGAATTACTAGATACCCCCAGTTTGCCAAAAGAATAAGCACGATAACGATTCGTGCCCAGGTAGACTCGCGATCGGACAAACTTAGTTCCATGCGGGGGGGGCGCCAAGGCATGATTAGGCAATAAGCAAATCCCACTACTGCTGAAACTGCTAGAGCAAAGCCCAGAGGGTTCACCTGCAAAGAATCGAGAAAACGTCCCTGCAGAAACCAATCAAAGGATCGGGTCATACCGCATGACAAGCAGGGATACCCGGTGAGCCTACGCAGAGGACAGCCCCAAAAAGGTAGGCGGGACAAGGGAACAAAGCGTGCAACCAGGAGAAGAAGTATACCAATTATTCCGTATATTTCGGGATATCCTACTACTGGTTTTTTTGGCCTATAAATTCGCAGCATGAGACCATAATGGAAACAACGCAAAGAATACACCCACCAAGCAACATGCCAGTATAAAGATTGGTAGCACAACCGCACCTACTGCTCTTCCTACGCTTGTACGCTGAGTTTTACAAATCCCGACAACAATCAACACCAAATTCCAGATGTATGCAATGAAGAAGCCGCATATAGGAATCATATTAAACCAGTTAGTAGATGACGCATAGGCGACTGATCGTAGAGTGGCGTTGAATCCGTTTTTTGAGCAGTTAAACAACAACGTTCCGAGATGAATTACTGCTGCGTGAACATAAAGAGCTACTGGCGCCAATATTGCCCAGATCATTAAAATGCCTGCAATTGTAACGATTATCTCGATACCGGCGCTAGATAGTCGGATAGGCGACAAGTTCCTCAAGGTAATAGGAGCGAAAAGTATATTCCAAAGGATTCCTGGGAAAAACAAGGCTGCAAAATTGATCCAATAGAAGGACAGCGTTCCTTTGGTATTATCTACGCGCATTTTGCCAAACAAATCTCCGGGGTGAAAAAGCGAGAGCCTTAGTGTTTTGAAAAAGGCAGAGAAAAATCCCAAAGTAGCTCGTTGTTCCCAGGGAGTAGGCTGAAAATCCCCAGCAATCTGCGCTTGTGTAGCGCAATTCCTGCAAATTGGCTCGCCGTCCGAACTTGCTTGAGAACATTCCGGGCAAACAAAGTTACCACATTGTACGCATACCCCAGTGGCAGGATTCTCAGGGTGTAGTTGGCACTGAGCTTTTTCTCCATGTCGAGAGGTAGTTGATTTCGAGTAAGGTTCTTTTTCTACGGCTTCCGAACCGCATACTGGGCAAATCAGCCGATCTTGAAAGTCGACCTGGAATACATACTTACATTGGGAGCACTTGGCGCGCATGGCAGACCTTTCAGCGTAGAAAGCCTAAGAATACCATCTTTTTTTCAGGAAATTTTGGAACGTACAATGTGAGCAGAGGGGTCTTTTACCATATATGATTTCCACCATTGTTCGATTTGTTGCCGATGGAAATGGCGAGCGCAGGCAGGCAGGCTATCAAGAAAAGCGGTTCCGTAAGATTTTTGAGTAATACGCCTATCAAGAATGGCAACAATTCCGCGATCTTTTTGTGTACGGACCAACCTTCCAAAACCTTGCCTCAAAGTTAATGCTGCCCGGGGAATTTGGTATTGCCGAAATGCATCGCTTCCCTGTTTTTGCAAAAGCTCGATGCGTGCGGCGATTAGTGCGTCACCAGGAGAAGAAAAAGGAAGCTTTTCAATAATCACTAGAGAAAGGGCTTCGCCGGGAATATCTACTCCTTCCCAAAAACTGTGTGACGCAAATAGAACCGAGGGACGTTTTTTAAATTGATCAATCAGTAATTGCTTGGGGCGTTCCCCTTGAAGTAGCACTGGAAAAGGAAGAGTTTTCTTAAGTAGTTGGTGCGCTAGCCCCATGTTGCGCAAACTAGTAAACAGCACCAAAGCTCTCCCCTCGGTAATTCGGCATAAAGAAGCGATTTCTTCCGATGATTCTTTGGTGAAATGGGGGTCGGTAGGCAGTGGAAGATGAAGAGGCAGGTAAAGAGCCGCCTGACTCGAATAGTTAAAGGGAGAATCCAGCAAAAGAGTTTCGATTCTAGGCTGGGAGTTGGCTGCTAAGATGGGCGATAGACCTAATCGATTTTTCACAAAATCGAGGTTTCCTTGAGAGGCTAGGGTTGCCGAAGTGAAAATTACCGTATCGGTACGGGAATATAATCTTTGACGAAGTTCGTCTGCGATTTCGATGGGGGCGGCACACAAAAACTTGGCGCGAGATCGTGTCTGCGCCCAATACACAAAAGCTGCTTCTTTCATAGAAGCCAGAAAATCAAGATCCTGGGCTATTTCTCTGCATCGGCGAGCAATTGATTCTACCTCGGGTTTTTTTACCGTAGAGAGACGGGCTTTTATTGAAAGAAGAATCTCTTGTAGATGCTCGGCAGACTCTCGAAAACAATTAGCATTTTTAGGAGTTAGTCGCAGCGTTTGCTCAATATTTTTTGCCAACAGCTCTTCCACAATGTGAAACAGTTCTGCAGCTTGATTCTCCAAACGGTGTAGAGCGTTACCCACATTCAAGTTTTCAGTACATTTTTCCATAATAAAGTTGGTATCGCGAACTAGCTCGGCAATCCGATAATCAGAGACCTTGACTCCAAAAAATTCGGTGGCGATATCTTCCAAAGAATGGGCTTCGTCAAAGACAACTGCGTCATAGGCAGGGATTATCTCTGCTCCTTTTTTGGGGCCAGGCGAAGTTTTTAGTGCTAAATCAGCGAAAAGAAGATGGTGATTTACGATCACCAGATCGGATTCAGAAGCGCGTTTGCGCATGCGCATAACAAAGCAGTCTGCGTATCGAGGACATCGCTGACCGTAGCAGCTTTCACTAGTTGCAGAAAGATGTTTCCAGACCGACAGTTTCTCAGGTAGATCCAATTCTGCTTGATCTCCGGTTTTAGTGCAGCCGGCCCATTGGTGTATTTGGCGAAAAGCCAACAGTTCAGATTCTGTAGGAAGCACTGGTGGGCGAGAATCAGTTTGGTCTAGTCGGGTTAAGCAAAGGTAATTGCTTCGTCCCTTCATTACAGTGACTAAGGCGTCGAGACCAGCGGTTTGCTGCAGTAATGGCAAATCTTTGGAGACGATTTGTTCTTGCAGAGTTTTGGTAGCAGTAGAAATCACCACTCTGCGTCCGGATAATAGTGCAGGAAGAAGGTAAGCAAGGGTTTTTCCAGTTCCCGTGCCAGCTTCCACAATTGCATAAAAACGTTCATCCAAAGCACGCCGAACCAGGCGAGCCATCGCGATCTGCTGAGGTCGATCTTCGTAGTTTGGCGAGCTCTGTGCGAGAAGACCGCGAGGTCCTAAAACGGCATAAATTGGGTCAGGAGGTGGCACGCAAACTTCTTTACCTGGATGAATCAAAAAAAGATAACAAGAAATCTGAACCGTTCCAGAGCAAGAAACCGATCGCGAGTGCGGCTGCAAGTAGAAAAGCTACTATCATTGCCCGCTGTCTTGCAGAAGAGAAAGAAGTAATTCCAACCTTAGGCTCGAGTGACACAATGGCCATCAGTTTTTGAGTAACATCTTCGCGAAACCTTGCAGCTATTTGGTCATGTGGAAACTGTTCGGTGCGGATGCGGTAACGGCGAGCTGCTTCCATTAGGGAGGAAGTTTCGCTGCAAGCCGTCACGAATTGTTCGTGACAGGAAACGCTCTCCCAATTCTGAAGGGCGCTTTGCCATTTGTCTTCTATTGCTTCGCAAAGCAGTAAATGACGAGGCTCAAAAAGAGAAAAAACCAAACCGCACCGATTGCAGGAAGTGGATTGCTTTAGCAATGGCGCAGCGCATTTTGGACACATTAAAGACGTTGTATTTTCTGCTGTGTTAGCTGGTGAAACAGATAGCGCAGACTGCGACTCCAATTTACCGGCAGAAGAACATGCAACCGTATCGGAGTGGGTTTCATGGGCGCATTCTGGGCAAACAATTACCAGAATACCCTCACTGACAAAAAACTTTTCCGCAGGTACCAAGCGGCTGCAGCTTTCGCACAAATACTTCATTGCTATAACCTGAACCGACTAACTACCGTTTGCAGCTCGATGGATAAATTGGTTAGTTCTTGTGCCGAGCTATTCATTTGTGCTACCGCTGCGGTCTGCTCTTGAATAACCGCATGGACTTCTTCAGTGGAAGCAGCGTTGCTCAGGGCTACCCCAGAAATGTGTTCAATTGCTTTGACCATTTCTTCCGAACCCGCCAGTTGCTCTCTACTTAGTTCAGAAATACTATTCACTCGCTCAGCGGCTTTGCGTGCGGTATCGCTAATGGCTCCCAGGGCGCGAATAATATTGTTCAAGTCTTCGCGTCCATCGCCCAACTCCTCGATTCCCTCTTTCATGGCTGCAACCACCGCATTAGATTGCCCAGCTATTTCACGCGATATTTTGGATATTTGTTCGGCAGAACGACCGGCAGTGTCAGCTAGTTTTCGCACTTCTTCCGCTACCACAGCAAATCCTCGCCCGTATTCTCCTGCTCGCGCTGCTTCGATAGTTGCATTGAGAGCCAACAGATTTGTCTGTTGGGCGACGTTAGTGATGGCGTCAACTATTTTGGAAATCTCCTGAGTTTTTTCTCCGAAAGCAAATACCTCTTTGCTGGCGGTTTCGATGCGCGCAAACACTTTTTTTACTTTTTCGCCTGCTAAGCGTGCAGCGTTACCAGAAAACTCTGCAGCCCCGGAAGTGTCCGACGCCGAACGTGCTGCGTCTTCGGCGCTGCCACTGGCTCGCTGGATGGAGTTGGCCATTTCGGTAATAACCTTAGAGGCACGTTTAACTAGTTTGGTTTGTTCCTCTGCTCCTTTATTGATATTTTCCATTGACGAGGCTACTTCCTCTGTAGAGGCGTTGACGTTTTCCGCCGAACGTTGCAAATCGTCCGCGCTCTCAGCGACACTCTGTGAAGTTCGCTGTACATGACCTACCAATTCGCGCAGATTTTCCTGCATGTGCACGATGGCTAGGGAAAGCTCATCGATTTCGTCACGGCCAAGACCTTTCTGTTCCGTCTGGACAGTTTTGGAGAGATCGCCTCGGCTTATTTCCAAAGCACTGCGATTCAGAAGGCGCACCCGTTTAACCCGTACTAAGCTGGAAGGAAGAAGTACGCCAAATAATCCTGTCACCGTCAAAAAAACCAGTAATTCGATCCATGTTTCTTGGTGGAAAGAACGTAAAGCATAAAGGGAAGCATAAAGGGCAAAGCCCAAGACCAAATACCCAATAAAAATTTTTGCATGAAGAGAAAGCAGTCTGCCCACATGCGAGCGCGCAGATTCACTCGAACGAAAGGCTGCAGGTGTGCCCACCGGAACCCTTAGGCGAGAAGACGTTGTAGAAAAATCGTTTCGAGAAAAACGAAGCACGTATCGATCATATTGTGGAGTGGCGATCCGAAGTCAATTCGACGAAGAAAAATGGTTGAAGCCTGCCGAATAACGCAGTGGCTGATTCCTTATGCTAAGGCCCTTTTTTTTGCGGATTTTTCCAATGAAAGTGATTTTTTCATTCGCCAAAGAACAAGCCTTTTCAAAGGCAGCACAGCAATGGGGAGGAACGCAAAAAATGAGCTCGTAGTCTTCCCCGCCTCCTAGTGCTAAATGAATACTGGCGCCGGATTTTCGAAAAGAGGTACTTAGTGGAATTAATTGAGCGTTGATTTCTGCGCCTACCGAGCTGGCAGTTAGGATATGGCGTAAATCTTGTAAAAGGCCGTCAGAAACGTCAATCGCCGCATGGGCGAATTCTCTTGCCAGCATGCCAGCGCCGATTCGGGGAATGGGTCGTCTTTGGCGATCAGGTACGCGGGTTTTTCTTTGAACTGGGCGTTTTAGGGCTAGGGCAGCGTCTCCAAAAGTGCCAGTAACGTAAATACTATCATCTGGTTTTGCTCCCGAGCGAGTTAGTGCCTTACCAGAAGGAACCTCTCCGGTTGCAGTGATGTGAAGGGAAAGGGTGTCGGAGCGCGTAAAATTTCCACCCGCAAGAATGGTATTGGTCTTTGCAGCAAGCTGTGACATCCCCTGGGCTATGCCGGGAATACTTTTGATAGCGTAAGGCGGGCAAGAAATGCTGCAAAAAAACCAGCGAGGATAAGCGCCCATTGCTGCAATGTCGGAAAGATTCACTGCAAGTGCCTTGTGGCCAATATCGCGACTGGAGAAAGTTTGGTAATGGAAATGAACATTTTCTACAAGTGCATCCGTAGTCACGCATAGTTCATGGTCTGGAGAAACTCGTAGCACCGCGCAGTCGTCACCTGGTCCAACCACAAGACTGGGATCATGAAGGGCAAAGTGAGAGAGAAAACGTCGTATGATTTGGAATTCCATTGGCATAGGCCCCAGGAGTTGGCTTAAAAAAAATTGTGCAGTCAATTTGAGATCCTTGATGCACTTTTTTTTTCAAAAAAAGTTATTCTATTTCTCATGGACCTTGCTCAATGGCTCAACGAATTTCGTCAACTACATCAAAAGGCCCGTCGCCTACCGCTAACTCCCGAAGAGCGTGATTTGTATCATTCTCGGCGAAATGAAATTGCGCGGGCGATTCTTTCTTCCCAAAGAATGGCCTTGCAGCCGGGACTGACTCCTCGCCAAGCTTTACGAGCGAGCTTGGCGTTGCCCATTGATATGGAAATACATGGCCGAATGCGGCCTCATCTAACTATGGATGTCTCTTCGGGTGGCTTCTCTACGATATTGGCCGAGGCGCCGCCACCCGATGAAGCGATCAAGTTTAGCCTTCGGTTACCAGCAGAAACTGAACCAGTAACCGGCGAAGCCTTATGTGTGCAGGCAATGCGTCAACCTGGTCGTTATCGATGTAGTTTTCGTTTTGAATCGGTAAGTAGATCCGACCGCGAGAGGGTGGAAATGCTGGTATTTGATGTGCTACTCGACCATCTAAGATTTTAGCGCGGACAGTCTGAGAGAGATTCGGGACCAGATGCTATTTTAAAAGAGACCGTCGCCGGGTAGAGACCGCAGCGCACAAAACGAATAGAGAAGCGATGAGAGCGGTAAATACCACGCTAGTGCTCCAGGTGGCTATGGCGCATATAAAACCGCAACCTGAAACAACCAATACAACGTCAACAATTGCCGAACGTTTCCATTCAGCCATGAGCAGCGCAGAAAGTACTGTCAGGGGCCCTCCGGCCAATACTTGTCGAAAGATCTGTGGTCTAGAGACAGTGATTACATTCCAGTTAGCAACTATTATCGCCAAAAAAATAATCACTGTTCCAATAGCAAGAACTAGAACCCCGGCTGCGGCAGCATCTTTAGTAACTCGGGCTAGCTCATGGAATTTATCAGTATGTAGATCAACAAGCGCTTCTAGTGCGGTGTTTAAGATTTCCGCAAAAAAGACCAGTAGCACGCAAAATATTAATGTAACTTTTTCGGCCAACCCTAGGTAAATTCCACTTCCTACCAGTCCAACCATTATGCCGGCAACGACGTGAACCTTCATGTTGCGTTGATGCACCGCTGTATGGAGGATGCCTTCTATGGCGTGAAGCAGACTTCCAAAGACTCCCGGGTGTCTGCGGTTGAAAGCAGAAACGAATCGAGAATCAGAATCGATACGAGCGGCAGATACTTCCGGTGGACGAGCCATATCTGGCGCATGATAGCGGAAAAGGAGCCAGTTTTCTTGTTGAAATTAACCCTATTCAGAGATGAGGCAAAAAATGGAAAGTTTGCTGGCAGAATAATATGCAAGCACGCGCCGGCGGATGAGTGGAGAATGCAGATGAACAACGATGTTTACTAGGTTTCTTTGAAAAGCGGACGCGAAAAGCATCCTGGAGAAGACCTTGATCGAGCTCAGTAATAGCCCGTCGCGGGTGGCGGTAATTCAAACCGCATTTCTTGGAGATGTGGTATTTACATCCCCTTTGGTGGAACAGATCAAACAGGCGTGGCCAAAAACACATTTGACAATGGTGGTTCGTCCCAAAGCAAACGAAATTGCTGTTTGCATTCCTGGAGTAGACATGGTGCATGTCTACGACAAACGGGGAAAAGATCGTAGTTGGTATGCGCTGAAGGCAATGGCAAAGGCACTGGGGCGACCGGAAATAGTTTTCGTACCTCATCCATCTATTCGTAGCGCCTTGTTGGCCTGGCATAGCCGTGCCCCAATCAGAATAGGGGCCAGGCATGGTTGGATCCACCGTATCTTGTACACTAACCCAGTTCCAATACGACCTAAGGCTCCATATGTGGAGCAATTTTTGGATTTAGGACGCGCAATTGGATTGGAGGCCGATTTTCCTAGAATGCGTTTGCGGGTTCCAGTTGAGTACATGGAAAATGCGCGACAAATTGTGGGAAAAAGTCCTTCGGTAGGACTAATAATAGGGTCAGAATGGGCTACCAAGAGATGGCCCGCCGAAAAGTTCGCAAAGCTGGCCGATGGATTAGTGCTCCAAGGGTTTCAGCCAGTTTTGCTGGGTGCTCCCAACGAAAAACTACTGGCTGAAGAGGTAAAAATGGCCATGGCGTCAGTTGCATTGGATTTGGTAGGTAACACCATTTCCGAAAGTATCGGAGTCATTCATTGTCTCCGAGGTGTAGTAGGTGGAGATACCGGTCTTACCCATGTAGCCCGAGCCCTGGGAATTCCTGCAGTACTATTATTCGGACCTACCGACCCGACGATACACATCTGGGAAGCATCGTCTCGTGTCATATCTAAGCAATTGGAATGCCAGCCATGTCATTCCCATGGTCCCAAACGATGTCCCCTCCTTCATCATAACTGCATGAGTGAATTGGACGTCTCTCTGATTCAAAGCACGTTGTTGGAACTGATAAAGCAGTGCAGGAGAGTCGCGTGAGGGCTATCCGAAAATGGGGACGGTTGATTCTTCTGCTAGGAATTAGACTCTTCTTACGTCGAACACTCAAAGCAAGGCCAATTGACTCTGAGTCGATTGGCAAAGTCTTGGTGATACGGGTCGATTCTCGCGTGGGAAACGTATTGCTCACCACACCACTGTTGCGAGCTCTTCGCGTTGGTCTACCTAGTACCCAAATAGACTTCCTCATTGCAAAAGGAAAACGCTCCTTGGTAGAAGGGTTGGCGACCAGAATTCTGGAATTCGAAAAACGTGACTTTTTCCGTTCCCCATTGAAATTCTGGGCTTTTATTCGCAAACTTCGGCGCGAGCAATACGACTTAGTATTCGAGGCCGGACATTGGCACGCTTTTAGCTTTACCTCGTTGTGGCTAGCAAAAGTAACTGGTGCTCCAGTGAGAATTGGGCATCTTCGTGGATTAGCCGATCGATTTCTGACTCATGGGGTGCAAAAAAACTCCGAGACTAATCGGGAGGTTGCGGCCAAGTTGGAGTTACTGAGGCCGCTGGGAATTGCGCCAGCAGGAGAATTGCTGGAGACCACAGTTGACAAGGATAGTCTCCTGGAGTCAGAAAAAATCGTTTCGCTAGGACATGGGCGAAAAGTCGTCAGTATTAATGCCGGGGCTCGCAAGCAAGATCACCGTTGGCCGCCGAAGGCTTTCGGAGCAGTAGCAAGAATTCTTAGTGAACAAGGAGTATTTCCACTGGTATTTTGGGGACCTGGAGAAGAAGAAATAGCCATGGCGGTAGTAGAAGCATCTCAGGGAACAGCAATTATGGCTCCTCCTACTGATTTAGCGTCGCTAGCCGGAGCATTTCGTCGTAGCTCCCTTGTCATTACCAATGACACTGGTCCCATGCATTTGGCGGTAGCTGCTGGAGCGCCTGTGTTGGCAGTATTTCTTGCCGAAGATGGAAATCGATGGTCGCATGAAGGGTCTTTTAGAGGGGTCCAGGTAAGGGATGGGAGTGCTGAAGAAGTCCAGCTAGTTGCCCAAACAGCAAAAAAAATGCTGCAGGTTGGGTAGGGAGAAGTTGATGATTTTATCCATGACAGGATTTGGGACAGGTCGAGCTCGAAAAGCAGAAGAAGAAGTCTCTGTGGAAATTCGTTCGGTGAATCACAAATTCTGTGAAGTGAAAACGAGAATCCCACAAGAGTTAGCAGCATTAGAATTCGATCTAGTTAAACAAATCAAGGCATCTGTGCGTCGAGGTGCGATTGATGTCTCCATAAAACGAGTTGGGGTGGGCAAATCTACTTTTAGCTATCAAGTAGACCTGCAAATGGCGCGAGAATACGTAAGCGTAATGAATAGAGTTGCTGAAGAACTAGGATTGGAAAACAATCTAGGGATTGCCGAACTAGCGCAAATCGAAGGGATAGTTTTACTAGAACCGAAGAGCATTGATTGGGAAAACCTATCTGGTGCGCTACAAAACGCGACCATGCAGGCATTGCAAATTCTCCGTGCGATGAGGGAGAGAGAAGGTGCTGCTCTTGCCAAAGATATTTCGGGAAGAATAGGCATGTTGCGCCAATATGCTTACCAAGTTAGCGAGCTTTCTTCCAAAAGCGTCGAACGTTGCCGCGCGAGAATAGAAGAAAAGCTAGCTGAACTTGGGCAGAGCATTACGGTTGATGCGCAAAGACTTGCTCAAGAAATACTGTTTTTTGCCGATAGAGTAGATATTACTGAAGAACTTACTCGTTTTGATTCTCACCTAGATGCTTTTCAAAAGCTAGTAGAAGAAGACGAGCCAGCAGGACGAAGAATGGACTTCCTAGTTCAAGAGCTTAATCGAGAGACCAACACAATGGGCTCGAAAAGCCAACATGCAGAGATTGCACATCTCATTGTAGCCATGAAATCAGAAATCGAGCGCATTCGTGAACAGGTACAAAACGTGGAGTAGCGAATCGGTAACCGGACTCCTTCTTATCCTTTCCGCACCTTCTGGTACTGGAAAAACCACCCTTGCTCGTCAACTAGCACAGACGGAAGAGAGATCTTTGTTTTCGGTTAGTTATACAACCCGCGCTCCCCGCGGAAACGAGCAAGACGGTGTAGATTACCATTTTGTCGAAGAAACTCAGTTCAAGCAAATGATGGAGCGAGGGGAATTTGTTGAGTGGGCCCGAGTCCACGATCGCTGGTACGGAACTCATGAGAGATATATAAAACGCGCCGCGGAAGGGCGTCTGGTTCTCTTTGACATTGATGTGCAAGGGGGAAGCCAGATAAAGCGAAAATATCAAGACGCGGTGAGCGTATTTGTGCTCCCCCCCTCGCTTGCAGAATTGCGCCAGCGTCTAGAGACTCGAAAAACCGACGACCAGCAGGTGATTGAACGGAGAATGAAAGCTGCAGAGGCGGAAATTGAGCAAGGGTGCGGTCATTACGACTACATAATAGTTAACCGATTTTTGGAAGAGGCCCTCGATAAGCTGAAATCAATTGTAAAAGCAGAGCGATGCCGGCGAACTAGAGTATGTCTGGATTTATAAGATGGACTAGTGCAAGAAAGGCTTGACACGCCAGGAAGCCTGGACTACAACGCACAGCCCGAGTTGAGCAGTAGCAACTTGTGGAGAATAGAAGGCAGTCAAAAAAGCTGAATGGATTAAAAAGTAGTTGACGAAGTAAGCAGGAAAAGGTAGAAAGCGCGCCCCTCGAAAGAAAAGAAGAGGGGAATGAAAAAAGAATCAAGGGTTCGAGAAGTGTGAAGAGTGAGGATGTAGAAGCGGTGTAAAGCAGCAAAAAGATTGAAAAAAAGAAGTGACGAACTCTTGACAAAAAGAAGTAAGAAGGATAAAGTAGGAAATCAAGGCAAGGAAGAAAGTCGTTCTTTGAAATCTGAATAGCAAGCCTGCAAAGTAGTTTGAGTGCGGAAATACCAAGAAGTTTCTTTGAGGCCCTGAGCAGCGAATTTCGAAAGGAAGGAGAGGCGAAGGGTCCGCATGGCCGACTGAAAAGAAGTAAAAGTCGGCAAGCCAAGGTTCAAGAGAGGCAATAGTCTCTCGCTCCGAGTTTAATTGGAGAGTTTGATCCTGGCTCAGAACGAACGCTGGCGGCGTGCCTAACACATGCAAGTCGAGCGAGAAAGTCTCCGCAAGGAGGCGAGTAAAGCGGCGCACGGGTGAGTAACACGTGAGTAATCTGCCTGAAAGACCGGAACAACCCTCCGAAAGGAAGGCTAATACTGGATAAGACCACGGTGGCTAAAGCTGCTGAGGTAAAAAGGTGGCCTCTGTAAACAAGCTATCACTTTTAGAAGAGCTCGCGGCCCATCAGCTAGTTGGCGGGGTAAAGGCCCACCAAGGCAACGACGGGTAGCTGGTCTGAGAGGACGATCAGCCACACTGGAACTGAGACACGGTCCAGACTCCTACGGGAGGCAGCAGTGGGGAATATTGCGCAATGGGCGAAAGCCTGACGCAGCAACGCCGCGTGAGTGATGAAGGCCTTCGGGTCGTAAAGCTCTGTTGTAGAGGGAAGAACATCTTGCCGGGTAATATTCGGTGAGTCTGACGGTACCTCTTCAGAAAGGTCCGGCTAACTCCGTGCCAGCAGCCGCGGTAATACGGAGGGACCAAACGTTGTTCGGAATCACTGGGCGTAAAGCGCATGTAGGCGGCTTGTCGTGTCAGATGTGAAAGCCCACGGCTCAACCGTGGAAGAGCATTTGAAACTGGCAGGATAGAATACTGGAGAGGGTTGTAGAATACCAGGTGTAGAGGTGAAATTCGTAGAGATCTGGTAGAATACCGGTGGCGAAGGCGGCAACCTGGACAGATATTGACGCTGAGATGCGAAAGCGTGGGGAGCGAACAGGATTAGATACCCTGGTAGTCCACGCCGTAAACGATGAATACTAGATGCAGCGGGTATCGACCCCTGCTGTGCCGTAGCTAACGCGTTAAGTATTCCGCCTGGGGAGTACGGCCGCAAGGCTAAAACTCAAAGAAATTGACGGGGGCCCGCACAAGCGGTGGAGCATGTGGTTTAATTCGATGCAACGCGCAGAACCTCACCTGGGCTTGAAATCCTCGGACCGCCATAGAGATATGGTTTTCTTCTTCGGAAGACTGAGTGACAGGTGCTGCATGGCTGTCGTCAGCTCGTGTCGTGAGATGTCAGGTTAAGTCCTATAACGAGCGCAACCCTTGTTGCTAGTTGCCAGCATTCAGTTGGGCACTCTAGTGAGACTGCCGGTGTCAAACCGGAGGAAGGTGGGGATGACGTCAAGTCCTCATGGCCCTTATGCCCAGGGCTACACACGTGCTACAATGGCCGGTACAAAGAGCAGCTAACTCGCGAGAGTACGCAAATCTCAAAAAACCGGCCTCAGTACGGATTGGAGTCTGCAACTCGACTCCATGAAGGTGGAATCGCTAGTAATCGCGGATCAGCATGCCGCGGTGAATACGTTCCCGGGCCTTGTACACACCGCCCGTCACACCATGGGAGTTGACTACTCCAGAAGTCGTTGAGCTAACCCGCAAGGGAGGCAGGCGCCCAAGGAGTGGTTGGTAACTGGGGTGAAGTCGTAACAAGGTAGCCGTAGGGGAACCTGCGGCTGGATCACCTCCTTTCTAAGGAGAAATTTCCAGCGATGGAAATACTGACCTAAGGTCGAGCCCGTTTTAGAGTTATTGCTTGGTTTTCAGGGACTGAATTGAAGTTCTTTAAAGAGAATTGGCGTGTAGCACGCTGAAAGAGGAGCGGGCCAGTAGCTCAGTTGGTTAGAGCGCACGCCTGATAAGCGTGAGGTCGGCAGTTCAAATCTGCCCTGGCCCACACTTTTTAGGGGCTGTAGCTCAGTTGGGAGAGCACCGGCTTTGCAAGCCGGGGGTCGTCGGTTCAAGCCCGTCCAGCTCCAAAG
>JBNKEI010000028.1:0-12659 GCA_050288705.1 Myxococcales bacterium | reverse complement strand
ACGCTCTTCCGATCTCAATTTCGATTTTTTGAACAATGGGCAAAATTGAAACAAAAAGCTGAAGATTGCAAGGTTCGAATTATTGGAGATATACCTATTTATTGCGCTCGTGATAGTGCCGATGTATGGGCCTCGCGAGCGTTATTTCAGCTTGCCGCTAATGGAAGCCCGCGAGTGGTTTCCGGTGTCCCTCCCGATTATTTTGCCCAAGATGGTCAACTTTGGGGAACTCCTGTTTTTGATTGGAAAAAGAATAAATTGGAAGGCTATTCGTGGTGGATTCGGCGATTACGTGCCGCACTGCGACTAACCGACGTGGTGCGAATTGACCACTTTAGAGCCTTTGATGCGTATTGGGAAATCCCTATCAAGGCTTCAACTGCCAAAGAAGGCGCTTGGGTACAAGGCCCCGGTAATGATTTTTTCGAGTCAGTGCGCAAGGCTTTAGGCGCGGCACCGTTCATAGCGGAAGATTTAGGGGTTATAACTAAATCGGTGCGTGATCTCCGTGACCGGTGGGAACTGCCTGGCATGAAGGTGCTTCAGTTTGCCTTTGGGGAAGGGGCGGCCAGCCCTCATTTACCCATCCGTCACGTTAGAAATTCTGTAGCATATACGGGAACTCACGATAACGACACTACTGTAGGGTGGTATGAGAAAGCGTCGGAATCGGAAAAAGACTTGTTCCGTCGATATACTTCCACCGACGGTCATTTTAGTCACTACCACATGATTCGCTTGGCGTTTTCCTCGGTTGCTGATCTGGCCATTGTTCCCATACAGGATGTTCTTGCGTTAGGATCTTGGGCTAGGATGAATACTCCTGGCGTAGCTCACGGGAACTGGCGATTTAAGTTAGTTCCAGAACAACTCAATGAAGGCACAATACGCATGTTGGGCGAATTGACTGGACTATTTGGTCGGCTCCCTGGGCAGAGAGAAGCAGTTGATGATGATGAAGAAGCGGCGGCAGCTTGACCAGATTCTAGGGAATAAACAGAAAGAGGGCATGTTGGAAGCAATGGTTTGGAAATTCCTACCTAGACCGCGGGGAAAATCTATATCTTGCGAACGCCGCTTGACACCGGTTTCGTAGAGGGCTAGCGTCTGCCATCTTTAAGATATGTGCTCGGAGGGCCGAGTGCATAGGCGCTGCCATCATTCCCCGTGGTAGCGCAAAAGATAAACAGGGGGTTGTTAAAGCGGTAGGAATTCAACCGCAATTTGGAAGGTTTTTTTACATGGAGAATGTTGAGACTAAGCCAACAGTGCCTGAATGCGAAGACTTTGCCACGCTTTTCGAACAGTCAATTCAGGAGCGAGGTGGCGAAGGAGTTCTGCAGGAAGGTGAAATCGTCAAAGGGACGATTGTACAACTGACCAAGGATTTTGCAGTAGTTGATGTTGGCTATAAGTCCGAGGGGCAAATCCCTATTTCCGAGTTTGTTAGTGCCAAGGGCGAAGTGAGCATCAAAGTTGGCGATAGTGTAGATGTGCTTTTGGAGGCTCGCGAGAATGACTCGGGCATGGTGGTGCTCTCCAAAGAAAAAGCCGACAAAATGCGGATCTGGGACGAGATTAGCGCTGCTTGCGAGCGTGACGAGGTAGTCAAAGGTGCGATTGTAGGGCGTGTTAAAGGTGGACTCTCTGTGGATATTGGAGTTAAGGCTTTTTTGCCGGGCTCTCAAGTTGATATCCGTCCAGTACGTAATCTTGATCAATATATAGGTAAAGAATTTGAATTCAAAGTTATAAAATTTAACAAAAAGCGCGGTAATATTGTGCTTAGCCGTCGCGTCTTATTAGAAAAGCAGCGAGAGGAAATTAAAAAAGAAACTCTCAAGAAGCTGAAAGAAGGATCGGTTCTGACTGGGGTAGTGAAGAATCTGACTGATTACGGTGCCTTCATTGACTTAGGAGGAATTGACGGCCTTCTGCATATTACTGACATGAGTTGGGGTCATATTCGGCACCCGAGTGAAGTTTTTAATGTCGGGGACGAAATTCGAGTAGTGGTGCTCAAATTTGATGGCCAGACCGAACGAGTAAGTTTGGGTCTCAAGCAAATTCAGGAAGATCCCTGGCATCGTGGCGACGAAAAGTACCCGGTGGGAACTCGCGTCAAAGGCAAAGTGGTTTCTGTGATCGATTATGGCGCATTCATTGAAATCGAGTCAGGAGTAGAAGGCTTAGTTCATATTTCCGAAATGAGCTGGACCAAGAGAGTGAAGCATCCTTCCAAGCTTCTTAATGTGGGTGACGAAGTAGAGGCCATGGTTTTGGACATCGATCCCAAAGCCAAGCGCATTGCATTGGGCATGAAGCAAATAGAGCCCAATCCCTGGACTCTGTTGGAAGACAAGTATCCTATTGGTTCGGTTATCAAAGGACAGATCAAAAACGTCACTGATTTTGGCATCTTTGTGGGAGTGGAAGAAGGCATTGACGGTCTGGTTCATGTCTCTGACCTTTCCTGGACCAAGCATGTCAAGCATCCGAACGAGCTATTCAAAAAGAGTGACGAGGTAGAAGCGGTAGTACTGAATATCGACGTGGAAAACGAGCGCTTCAGCTTGGGTATCAAGCAGCTTCAGCAAGACCCTTGGGATACGCTTTCCGAGCGCATGCCAGTGGGCAGCCGCGTAATGGGCAAAGTAACCAAAGTGGCGGATTTCGGCGCTTTCGTGGAAATTGAAGAAGGAATCGAAGGGCTGGTGCACGTTTCTGAACTGCGTGACGAGCGAGTGGAAAATCCGCGCGATATTGTAAAGGAGGGTGACGATATTGAAGTCAAAATCATTGATATCGACACTCCCGATCGCAAAGTAGCTTTGTCGGTCAAGGCGTTGTCTCATGATGGTGACGATGACTATCGTGAGTACTTAAGGCGCCAGGGACAAGGTGATGGTTCACGGGCAAAGCTTGGTGATGTATTAAAAAGGGTTCGCTAAATCGCGCATTCGCTAGAGCGCGGGTTTGCTAGAACCTGCGCTGATTTCGCATGTTATCGGCGTTACGAATTCAGAATTTCGCGGTAATTGAGAAGCTAGAGGTGCATTTTGCCTCTGGCTTCAATGTTCTAACTGGCGAAACCGGGGCGGGAAAATCGGTAATCATCGACGCGTTGCATTTAATATTGGGTGGTCGCGCGCGTCTTGAACTTATCCGTACTGGCGAAGAAGAGGCGTCGGTAGAGGCTCTATTTGAAAATTTAGACATTAAGAATCGCCTAGATTCATTGGGAATTGCAACTTTCGCGGAAAAAGGCGAATTATTAATACGCCGGGTAGTATGCCGAAGTGGCCGTGGTCGGGTTTGGGTTAATGGTTCGATTGTTTCGGTGGGTTTGCTGGAGAAGGTGGTGCGAGGTCTGTTAGATATTAGTGGCCAGCATGAGCATGTAAGCCTTCTTGAGCCGGCCTTGCACTTGTCGTTACTAGATGCTTACGCTGGGCTAAACGTAGAAGCGAGCAGTTATAAAAAGATTTACGAGTGTCTGGTTGCTAAATCGAACGAAAAGGCCCAGTTGGAAAGCGATACTGCCGAGCGTGCGCGGCGTGCCGACTATATTTCTTTTCAGCTTGAAGAATTGGATCGGATCAACCCACAGCCGAGGGAAGACGAACAATTGCTGCAGGAAAGAAGACGCTTGGCAGCCGCTGATCGTCTGAAGGCGGCAGCCATCGAATCAGAGGCGCTACTGAATTCCGGAGACCGCTCTGCAATTGATATGTTAAGTAGTGTCCTGGGGCGCATTGCCGACGCTGCTATTCTTGAGCCAGGGTTAGAACCCTTGGTGTGCTCTCTAGAAACCGCCAAAGTGGAAATTGAGGAAACAGCCCGTTCTCTCGCACAGTATGCACGCAATCTAGATTTTGACTCTGCCGGTTTATCTCGGTTGGAGGATCGCTTGGAGGAGCTGAAGACTCTGTGCCGAAAACATGGAGGGGATCTAGAAGCGGTTTTGCGAAGGAAGGTAGAGCTGCGTGAAGAACTCAACTGCGTGGATAAGCATTCCGAGTATTTGTCCAAACTGGAAAAAGAGACTCAGGAACTAAATATCCAAGCTCGAGAATTAGCCCAAAACCTTTCTCAGAAACGCCGTTTAGCCGCTAATCGATTTGCTCAAGCTGTCGAAGAAGAACTAAAAAAACTTTCTATGGGCAATACCAGATTTCGGGTGTCATTTCGTGGTACAAAGCTGAGTGAAAAAGAAACTTTAGTTCCCGGGGAAGTTGCTTTGACTGCTCAAGGCATTGATCAATGTGAACTGCTTCTTTCTCCTAATCCGGGAGAAGACTTGAAGCCTTTGGCGCGAATTGCCTCTGGTGGTGAACTCTCGCGAGTAATGTTGGCCATAAAACGTGTGCTAGCTAATGCCGACCCGGTCGATACCTATGTTTTTGACGAGGTTGATAGCGGTATTGGCGGCACAGTGGCGCAGGTGGTAGGAAATCTTTTGCGAGAAATCTCTAAGGAGCGTCAAGTAATATGCATTACTCATTTACCACAAATTGCGGCCTGTGCACAAAGCCATTTTGTGGTAAAAAAAATCATGCATGGTGGTCGCACAATGTCTTCGATAGAACCGCTTAATGAAAACGGTCGTACCTTGGAAATATCTCGTATGCTGGCAGGAGCCGAGATTACTCCTGCGGTCATGCAAACCGCTCAAGAAATGATTGAAGCTTCTGCGCTTCGGCATCGAGGAAAGCACGATAGCTTGCTTGCTGGTTGACCAGCTTCGTCACTAGCGTTCTAATGGGATCTGATTTTATGAGGATTGCTTCCAAAGGCGTTTCCGACGTTGGTCGTAAACGAGATCACAACGAGGACAGCTATCTCATTGACGAAGAGATGGCGCTTTTTGTGGTTGCAGATGGCATGGGCGGGCATGCGGGCGGAGGTACAGCCTCAAAAATAGCCGTAGAAACAATTGATGCAGAAGTGCGCCGAATGTTTTGTCGATCGGGGAGCGTGTTTCAACAAGAACATCCATTACGAGAATCGCCAATTCCGGAAATACTACGCTCGGCGGTGGAAGTGGCCTGTTCGAGCATATTTCAGATTGCGCAAAATGATTCCCATCTTGCGGGAATGGGAACCACTACCATAGCCCTGCTTGTCCACCGTCAAGATGCGTTTATTGCTCATGTGGGAGACAGTAGAGCTTACATTGTTCGCGGAGATATTGTTCAGCAAATAAGTGAAGATCATAGTCTAGTTAATGAACAGATTCGTGCAGGAATGATCACTCGGGAAGAGGCATTGCATAGCCGATACAAAAATATCATTACTCGATCAGTGGGGTTTGAAAGAGACGTAGCCGTTGATGTAATGGGGCTGGTGTGTGAACCGGGCGACACGTTCGTATTATGTTCTGATGGCATGTCTAATCTGGTAGAGGAAAACGAGATTTTGGAAATAGCCTCCAGGGAAATTCTTGAGGAAATTCCTCAAGCTCTCGTGGATTTGGCAAATGAGCGAGGGGGAGACGATAATGTTACTGTGGTTTGTGTGCGAGTGCTGGAATGATAACTGGCCAGCAAATGCGCATAGTAGTCGTTTTAAGTGCGTTAGAATTAATAGCCTTTTCGGGGTGTGGGCCAGTTCTTTCGGTTTCCGGAATTGCCAACGCCCAGCGTTATATTGATTTGGCTCGACAACGCCAAGCTGAGCAATGGGCGCCTTACGAGTACCAATTGGCGATTCAGTACTGGAAAAAGGCCAAGGAAGAGCAAGGGTATTCCCAATATGAGGCCTCGGTAAAATTCGCTAACAAGGCTGAGCTGTTCGCAAGAAGAGCGCAAAAACGAGCGATGGAAAATGCTTCTGAGCAACAAAGCGGTAAAAGAAATGAAGTCCTGCAAACGCCTTCTTGGGAGCAGAAAGAAGACGCTAAGCTAGAACCGAAAGAGCCGGAAAGTATGGAATCCAAGCGGTAACCGAGGTTCAATGCCGGCTTTGCTGAGTTGATTTGGGGTTCCGAGTCTGCTTCCTCGCCCAATAGAGAGTAATAGTAGAGGCAAGATGAGGAAGTTTTCAAGATTTCGCCTGGTTTTCGGTTGTTTGGTGGCTTGCTGTACGTTCTGGAGATGTGCAGCGGAAAATCGAATAATTGCTAGAGAAAGCACCGTACAGATAAAAATTGATCAGGCGAAAAAAGCTGGCGCCTATTACTGTAGTTCCAAGGAGCTGGCCTTGGCACAAGCCAATTTAGAGTTTGCCCAAACAGAAAGAAATCAAGGGGATGGTGAGCGAGCCGAAGAACATTTAGATGTTGCCCAAGCAAATGCCGAAAAAGCCATTCTAATAAGCAAAAATTGCAATTGGAAAGAAACCGATATTGCTCCTCCTGTTGCTCCCCGGGTACCCACCGCAGAATCAGTCCACAAAGATACTGACGGGGACGCAATAATAGATGACGTTGACCGCTGTCCTTTTGATGCCGAGGATCGGGACGGGTTTCTGGATGAAGACGGTTGTCCAGACGTGGACAATGACAATGACGGAATTACTGACCAGCTCGATCGTTGTCCTAATGTTCCGGGAATAGCGCAAAATAGTGGCTGCCCGCGCATATTTTCCAAGGTAGAGGTGAAGCGCGATCGTATCGAAATTAAGCAGCAAATTTTTTTCCGAACAGGTAAGGCGACAATTCAAGGAAAAGAAAGCTGGGAAGTTCTGGATCAGATTGCCCAAGCGTTGCAAGATCATCCAGAAATCAAAGAAGTGCTAGTGGAAGGACATACCGATTCATCGGGCAGCGATAGAGTTAATCGAAGATTGTCCATGGCTCGTGCGCAAGCAGTTAGAAACAGCCTTATAGAACGGGGAGTCGAAGCTCATCGTTTGCAAGCAGAAGGGTTTGGGTCAAGTCAACCAATTGCATCCAATGCTACTAAGGAAGGACGAGATCTCAATCGCCGAACTGAGTTTCGATTGTTGAAACGAGATTAGGAAGAGGGCTGCTTGATGGGGGCATGGATTGGAACTATTTTAGCAATTTTGGCGCAAGTGCTCGATCCGGTCTCCGAATTACGTAAAGGTAAGGAACTGGTTGCGGTTGGCAATTTAGTAGGGGCAGAAGCAGAATTTCGGCGGATAGTAAGAACTTATCCGGGCTGGGGTTTAGCATATATCGAATTGGCAGAAGTCCTTTTGCAAAATCAGTCGGACTCCCGAGAATTGGCGTTAGCGGCAGGTGAGGCCAGGAGACTGGAACCAAATAATCCACGAACCTGGCTGGTTTTAGGCAAATATTACCAACGAGTGGGCGATGTAGACAATGCGCTCCACTGTTATCGTCAAGCAGTGCTTTTACGTCCTGATATGAGCGCGGCACGTAGGCAGTTAGCCTTAATGCTAATCAACGCCCATAAACAGGCTGAAGCAATTGGTCACTTGCTAGAATATTTGCGAGGAATGCCCAATGACTGCCCAGTTCGGCTTAGTTTAGCGCGTATTTATGAAAACGTAGGTAAAATTTCATTGGCGGAAAAGCAATTTAAAAAGCTTATTTATTGTGCGCCTAAAAATGGAGTTTATAGGCAACTATATGGTGATTTTTTTAAACGTAATCACAAGTCTGGAATAAAAAAAACTCCTACAGAACATAATTTTCATGTCAAGAAAAAAAAGATGAGGACTTTATTGCCTTCATCACGATAATGCAACCCCTTTTGGGTTTCTTGAATTTATAAAAATTGTTTCCATCTTTTTCGCAATGGCTTCTGTCGCCAGGGTATTTGCACGCCTTTTAAGGAGGGCAGATGGAAGAGACTGAAATACCCTCTTTGGTTGAAAAGTATAATAATAGCCGAACGAGGCTTTTGGATATTCTTCAGGCAGTGCAGAACCAGTACGGAATGATTTCCGAAAGCTCAATTGATCAAATTGCTACTGCGATGGGAATTCACCGTGCTGACGTACTGGATGCGGTGAGTTTTTATTCTTTCTTTCGTCGTCAGGGCCAAGGCCATGCCAGTATTCGTATTCCCCGCTGTCCAGCCTGTTCGGCCTTTGAGAGCGAGCAATTAGCGGAGAAATTTCAAAAAACGCTAGGTATTAAAATGGGTTCTACTACTAGCGATTCTCGATTTTCGCTTCAATGGACGAGCTGCATTGGGCTGTGCGATCAAGGACCGGCAATATTAGTGAATGGCTCGGTATTTACTCGCCTTTCCCCGGAAAAAGTTGACTCTATTACCAATAAGCTTAAAACAACTGGAATTTTGGACCATGGGCAAGAATTTCCTCAGATTCAAAACGCTTGCGGTCCTAATTCAAAAGTTGATTCCAATATTATTTTGCCTGGACCAGTTTTTTTCCAACCTATTCAAAAAGGAGCGGGACTATGGAAAGCTCTTTCCGGAAGTCCGGAGCGGGTTATCGACGAAATCTGTTCTTCAAGGCTTAGAGGTCGGGGTGGTGCTGGCTTTCCAACTGCCAATAAATGGAATCTAACCCGTTATTCAAGAAACACCGCCCAGCGAGTGGTTGTCGGAAATGCTGACGAAGGCGAGCCTGGTACATTTAAAGATCGTGTACTTCTCTCGGAAGCAGCCGACTTGGTTTTTGAAGGGATGACTATTGCAGGATATGCTATTGGGGCGCAGGAAGGAATTTTTTACCTACGTGCGGAATATGCCTGGTTATGGCCTCATTTAAACGAAATAATAACCAAGCGCCGAACACAGCATCTATTAGGTGACCACGTTTGTGGCCACGAGAATTTTCACTTTGACATTCGAATTCAACTTGGGGCAGGCGCCTACATTTGTGGCGAGGAAACCGCTTTACTGGAGTCGAGCGAAGGAAAGCGGGGGGCTCCCCGTGATCGCCCGCCATACCCGACTGACGCCGGATATTTAGGCAAGCCAACCGCAGTCAATAATGTGGAGACTCTCGCCTGTGTAACTCGTATCCTGGAAAAAGGCAGTGAATGGTTTACGCAATACGGAACAAAAGATTCGGTAGGAACCAAATTGTTTAGCGTGTCCGGCGACTGCGATCGTCCAGGGATTTTCGAAGTTCCCTTGGGAATCACTGTTTACGATCTTCTTGCTCTCGCAGGTGCTATTAACAGCGCAGCAGCAATGGTCAGTGGTCCTTCGGGAGAAATAATAGGTCCCAAAGATTTCGGACGTAAGCTTTGTCACGAAGATCTTCGGGCTGGCGGATCAATAATGGTTTTTGGTCAGCAAAGAGATTTGCTGGCCATTGTCCAAGAATTTCAAAAATTTTTTTCCGAGGAATCTTGCGGATATTGTACTCCTTGCAGGGCGGGTACTCCCATATTAGAAACAATGTTTGCCAAAATTGTAGAAGGCCGCGGCACTCATGGTGATTGGGAAGAATTGCTTGATTTTGCCGGTACCGTTAAACGAACTAGTCGCTGTGGCCTAGGGCAATCGGCAGCAAACCCTATTGTGTCGACCAGCCGTAATTTCCCGGAACTATACCAGACAAGGCTTCAAGCGGTAGATTTTACATCTCGCGTTTCACTTGACGAGGCGCTGGCCGATGCTCGTCAGATAATGGAAAAGCAAATATGAGCGAGCTAGTTACCATCTTTGTTGACGGTGCAGAAATACAGACGTCTCCAGGAAAAACCGTTCTTCAGGCGTGTGATGCAGTCGGAGTTTTTATTCCGCGGCTTTGCTATCGTCCTGATCTTATTCCTGCTGGTAGGTGCCGTCTTTGCACTGTACGTATTAACGGCCGCTATGCAGGCGCTTGCTATACCCCGGTTGCCAACGGCATGGTTATCGAGCACCAAACTCCCGAACTTCAACGCGATCGCGCTCGTATTATTGAAATGCTATTTGTAGAAGGAAATCATATCTGCCCCGAGTGTGAGAAAACCGGTAATTGCGATTTGCAAGCCTGCGCTTATCGCTTGAATATGCTCGCTCCCACGTTGCCTTATCGTTATGTGACTAGGGATATCGATGCTACTAATCCGGAAGTCTTTATTGATCGCAGTCGCTGCATTCTTTGTGGAATGTGCGATGTAGCCTCTCGTCACGTTGATAAAAAAACAGTGTTCGCTTTCGAAAACCGCAACGGCGAAATGCGTATTGCCGTTGATTCTCGCAAAGGACTTATCGGTACCCCCATTCGGGCTTCTGATAAGGCGGCTCAGGTTTGTCCAGTAGGAAGTATTCTTATTAAAGGTACCGCTTTTCAATCCCCTTATGGAGAACGAACTTACGATTCTCGTCCCATAGGTGCGGATATCGAAGAGGCGTCCAAGATTCACGGTGCAGTGAGTGTTGCCGAACCAGAAGGGAATGACCAAACGTGAAAAAAAAGCTCGCTACTTGTTCTCTGGCTGGCTGCTTTGGTTGTCATATGTCGTTACTCGATATTGATGACCGTTTGTTTAAACTGCTGGAAGATGTTGATTTCGATAAAACTCCTTTTACTGATAAAAAATCTTTCGATTCAATTGTAGACATTGGGTACATTGAAGGAGGGTGCTCAAACGAACACGATGTGGAAGTATTGCAGGATTTTCGCAAAAACTGCAAAATAATGGTTTCAGTTGGAGAATGTGCAATTACTGGAAACATTCCCGCAATGCGCAATTGGATTCCTTTGCAAGAATGTTTAGAAGAAGCTTTTTTACGCGGCACCACAGTTACAAACGGTGTGATCCCCCAAAGCAAAGAAATTCCACTATTGCTTAACAAAGTATACCCCGTTCACGAATGGGTTAAAATCGATTACTTTTTGCCTGGATGTCCTCCATCCGCAGATTTGATTTGGCATGCTCTACAAGCGCTTTTGCGCGGGCAAAAACCTGATTTGCCCTATATCTATAAAAAATTTGATTAAATCAGTATTAACCAAAGGGGCGAAATGACCGTGGAGACTGAAAGTAAAACAATTACCATTCAAATTGACCCCGTAACCAGAATTGAAGGCCACGGTAAGGTAACCATCCGTTTGGATGAATCTGGCCAAGTGAAGGATGCACGCTTTCATATCGTAGAATTCCGAGGATTCGAGCGATTCATTCAAGGCCGCATGATGCAAGAAGCCCCGGTAGCAGTCCAACGATTATGTGGAATTTGTCCAGTTAGTCATCATTTGTGCGCTGCAAAAGCCATGGACGCTGTTCTGGGGATTGACCAACTTACTCCAACTGCCGAGAAAATGCGCCGGCTAATGCATTATGGACAAATAGTGCAATCCCATGCAGCTCATTTTTTTTATCTGGCTTGTCCTGACCTGCTTTTTGGATTCGATGCTCCGGTTATGAAGCGCAATATCGCCGGGATTGTTCAGGAATGCCCAGATATTGCCAAACGAGGCATTTCTCTTCACCAATATGGTCAGGAAGTGATTCGAGCAACCAGCGGGAAAAGAATTCATCCCATGACTGCAGTAGCTGGGGGCTTTACCAAGCATCTTGCCAAAGAAGAAAAAGACGCCTTGTATAAAAACGCCGATTCAGCAATTGGCTGGACAGTCGAGGCTTTAGAATTATGTCGAAAAGTTTCTAAGCTCGACGACGCACGCATGAGCCAGTTCGGGACGGTGGAATCAAATTATATGAGTATATGTCAGCCAGATGGAAGTCTTGATCTTTATGATGGATTGCTGCGAGTAATCGACGCGCAGGGTAAAAAAATATTTGATCAGGTTAAACCATGGGAGTACCAAGATTATCTGGCTGAAGAAACACGTTCTTGGAGTTATATGAAGTTTCCCTATATTCGTTCTCTTGGTTGGGAGAATGGCTGGTATCGAGTAGGGCCACTTGCGCAACTAAACTGCTGCGATTTTATGGACACTCCTATTGCCGAAAATGAGCGTCAGGTTTTTAAAATTCGCGGGAAAGGAAAACCAGTTCATTCTACGCTTGCCTATCACGAGGCGCGGGCAATTATATCTATTCATGCCGCTGAAAAGATCAAATCAATACTGGAAGATGACCAAGTTCTAAGCGGCGAATTAATGGCAAAGCCAGGTGTGCGGCGCAAAGAAGGCGTAGCTTTTCTAGAAGCTCCTCGGGGAACTCTCTTTCACCACTATGAAGTTGACGAGTACGACCAAATACAACGGGCTAATCTTATTGTTTCTACTACTAACAATAACGAAGCCATGAATCGTTCCATTGCGCGAGTAGCCTTTGACGAGCTGTCGGGGCGGACTATTACTGAGCCGCTATTAAATCAAATTGAGGTCGCACTTCGAGCTTATGATCCTTGTCTGTCCTGTGCGACCCATGCAGTAGGACAAATGCCTCTGAAAATCTTGCTAGAAGGGCCGGAGGGGGAAGCGCTGGGAAGTCGCTGTAGGTAGTCGACTGAGATTCCTAATGTGTTTCAATAATACAACGTTATCCAAGTAAGCAGGCGGCTTATAGGCTCAATTATTTGCTAGATGCGTTGTCTCCGAAGATTTCGATTGGTCTATTTCCGTTTTGGGCCGCGGTTCTCTTTTGAGATTGTCGGCTGTATATTAAACAAGCACAATCCTTTCTTCGATATTTTTAACCCTTTAACTGATGATAGTAATGGATATGTCCTGGAATCAACGGCAATTGGCAGCAAAGGTCTCATTGTTGACAATCCTTACTTGGCGCCAAGACCAAATAGCAAAATGCTACATCCTAGAAACAACCAAAAAATTAGTATAAGGACTAA
>JBNKEI010000027.1:0-15958 GCA_050288705.1 Myxococcales bacterium | reverse complement strand
ACCTATCGGTTGGCTCTATTCTCGCCTTTTCAGCGGTGGCGGCAATTCTTACTTCCAGAATACCTATTTGGGGCGGCCTAGGAATAGTTGCTGGTTTGCTTGCCGGTGTATTTTTTGGCTTGGCCAATGGGTCACTAGTCGCATTTATGCGGCTACCCCCGTTCATTGTTACCCTTGGTTCTTTTACGGCCGTTCGTGGACTGGCGCGCTTATTAGCGAATGACACCACGGTATTCAACCCCGAGCTTCCTTTTGCTTTTATTGGAAATGACAGCATACTTGGAATTCCCTGGCTAGTAGTTTTAGCCATGTTAGTTTTTGGAATATCGTGGTTTATTCTGCGAAAAACTGTATTAGGAGTACATATTTACTCAGTAGGCGGCAATCCTGAAGCAGCTCGCCTTTCAGGAATTCGCGTAGGGCTAATTTATTTGTTTGCTTATTCTATTTCCGGGCTATTCTGCGGAGTTGGCGGAATCATGGCTGCCTCGCGCCTATACGCTGCCAACGGATTGCAACTAGGCATGCAATATGAAATGGACGCAATAGCAGCAGTCATACTCGGAGGAACCAGCTTTGTTGGTGGAGTCGGCTCTATTGTTGGAACTTTGGTTGGCGCTTTAATCATGGCTGTGCTCTCTAATGGATTAATTCTTTTGGGAGTTTCCGATATTTGGCAATACATCGCCAAAGGCCTAGTTATCATTGGCGCGGTAGCACTCGATCATTATAGACAAAGAGGTTTGCAACGCGCATAACCTTCGCACGACGCATAGCTGGCCGCATGCCGTGCGCTCATCTTTCTTCTAGCGGCCATAAGGAGTTTTCCATGTTACGTAGCTGCGCATTAGTAGCGCTATCTGTGTTGGCAATAAACACTACTGCCCATGCCAAGAAACTGCAATCAGTAGGCATCACCTTAGGTTCTCTGGGTAATCCGTTTTTTGTAGCCCTAGCAAAAGGAGCAGAAGCTCAAGCGAAAAAAATAAATTCCAAAGTAAACGTAACTACAGTTTCTTGTGACTATGATTTAAACAAGCAGTTTACACAGATTGACAATTTCATAGCTGCCAAAGTAGATATGATTTTGATTAATGCAGCCGATCCCACCGCTATTGAGCCAGCAATAAAAAAGGCACAAGCTGCCGGAATTGTAGTCATAGGTGTGGATGTTGCCGCCAAAGGAGCAAATGCCACCGTACAAACTGATAACGTTCTGGCTGGCCAATTGGCTTGTGAATATATTTCCAAGAAACTGCACGGCAAAGGCAACATAATTATCCAAAACGGACCGCAAGTCTCTGCAGTAATAGACCGCGTCAAAGGGTGCAAAGCAGTGCTCTCGAAAAATCCGGGCATTAATATACTATCTGACGACCAAGATGGTAAAGGCTCGCGTGAAGGAGGCATGAATGTTATGCAAGCCCATTTAACTAGGTTCCCCAAAATTGACGCAGTGTTTGCCACTAACGATCCGCAAGCGATTGGCAGCGATTTGGCTTCGCGACAGCTTCAGCGAAAGAATTTGATTATAACCTCGGTAGACGGAGCGCCCGACATTGAAAAGGCACTAAGCGATACAAATTCGCTAATCGAAGCTTCAGCCAGCCAAGATCCCTACGCCATGGCAAAAAAGGCGGTATCCACCGGCTGGGACATTATGAACCAGAAACTACCTGCTGATCCAATGGTGCTGATGCCATCTAAGCTTGTTACTCGCCGCAACATTAAGAAGTATCGCGGCTGGACGACTCACTAAAATTGAGTCAGTTTTTTTCCGGCGCACACCTTTTGTGGGCGCCACTGGTTTTCACTGAAAATCATGCATTATTAAAAGCGTATGAACTTAATTATTTTTAGACGACTTCTGATTGACGACAACCTGGCCAAAAAGGCCTTGATGGTAATTTTTTTTTGCGCCAGCCTAAGCAGCTTAGCAAGGGCTACTCCGCTTAAATCTATTGGAGTCACTGTTTCCGACCTCGGAAATCCTTTTTTTGCTCGCATTGGAGAAACAGTAGAGTCCTTGGCAAAAAAACAACCGGGACGAATTAAGGTTTCGGTAGTTTCTAGCGCCTACGATCTCCAACGACAAATTCGTCAAATTGATAGTTTCATTTTTCAAAAAGTCGATTTGATTGTACTCACAGCAGATCATTCAGAAAGAATCGCCTCGGCAACACAACGAGCGCGTAATGCGGGAATCAAAGTGTTAGCAGTAGATGTCACCGCCGAAAAGGCCGACGCCACCATTACTACTGATAATTTGCAGGCAGGCAGATTAGCCTGCCGATTTCTTGCCCAGAAATTGCGCGGAAAAGGCAATTTAGTAATCATTAATGGCCCCCCTGTATCTTCGGTTAGAGATCGCGTTCAGGGATGCAAGGAAGCTTTAAAACCTTATCCTCGTATTACAATTCTTTCTGATAAAGAAAATGGGGGAGGTAGCAAGGTTGGCGGTTTGGAGAAAATGACCAACTTGCTTACTATACATGCTAACATCGATGCCGTATTTGCTATAAACGACCCTACTGCTCTAGGCGCAGAAATAGCCGCTCGCCAAGCCGAGCGTAATAATTTAGTTATTACCGGGGTCGATGGTTCTCCGGCAGTTGTTGAACGCTTAAAGGATTCCTCCTCGTTAATAGCAGCTTCTTCCGCTCAGTTTCCCAACCGAATGGCTGCTAAGGCATTGGAAATCGGCATTCAGCTATTAAATGGAAAACGTCTTGCCCATTCTACTATCCTTATACCTGCCCACCTGGTCACCAAAGAAAACGTGGCATCCTATGCCGGGTGGAAGTAGATACAATCTCTACAGCTTTTCCAGCTTTTCTCCGAAAACGTTCGGCTTGCCATAGAAAAACAGGATTGGCGATTGCTGGATCAACATGACTCCTGGCATCGACCAACTGTCTTCGCTTTGACTGCCGGGGCGCAAACTGCTTGCTACTTGGGGCTGGCTAACTGGAAAAATGCATCTTTTGAAAATCATAATGGACAAGATTCCGGAAATTTGTCCATTATGACTTATGAACTTGCGTGACATCGTACTTACTCAACAGAGCGAGCTTGGCGCACTTGAGCGTCGAGCTACGACAAGTGGCTTATCGATCAAGGTTAGAGCAGACTTATCTTGAGTTGACCCTCATCCTAACCTTCTCCCTAAGGGAGAAGGGACATTTAAATAATCGAACGAAAGTAGTCTTCCTTTTTAAACCGGAAAAACAGCCATATCATGGCTACTCAAGACAGTGGACAGCGACGAACGAGAAAACACTTCCGGAAATTGTTGGCTAAGAATCTCTGCTTTTTCGGACATAATCGCACCAGTCATTCCGCAAGGCACGTCCACTTGCACGTATTGCCCATTAGAGCCATAAACATGAAAACACACATCCATTTCGCCGAATTCGTAGACTTGCTTATATTCACTAACTTTCTCACTAAGGTCTTTATCAATCGAATTTTTTGCTTCCACTAAGTCAAATTCTTTGAGTTTACCTCCCACCGCATTCCAATTGATCCCCCCATCGAAGAACAAACCTCCTTCAATATTGACCGTATGAAATCGCCTGCGAATATGTTCGGTATTTGATTCTGGTTCCTGTATATGCCTATTTTGGTAACGCCCTTTGGTTTGTTCCTGCGCTAGCCATCTTGCTTTAGTTATTTCCAAGCCAACGGTTAGTTTGTCTCCACCATTACTGTTGCCTTGCAAATGAATTTCGTACTGGTGATTAAGTAAAAGCTCAATATTGCCTCGCAGGTTGTCCGCACTAAATGCCTGGTTTAATGTTGCGCCATCAATTTTGTTCGGCTCAAATCTCGGCGGTAAGGAAGGAACTTGGCCGGACGAATCATGCATACTGCTTGGCGGCGCCGAAGAAAAAACTGCTGCTGCCCAACGGGCGACCTTGAGAGCTCCTGGAAAATTCAACGCATGCAGGCTTTTGGAAAGAATCGGTTGTCTGTCGAAGTTTTTCCCCGAGTAACCTGATTTCACCGATTCGTGCAGGAATCTACCTTTGACCATTTGCTCTGCCATTTGCTCTGCCATTTGCTCTGGTTGTCGAGCAGATGGTCCAGGTTTAGTAAGAGCAGCCGGAACTACAACACGTAAACTGCCGGGAACTGTAGCCGTAGCAAAGGGTTCTTTCTGATCGGGAACCGACGAAAACGGGTTCATTTTTCGCAATAGGCCAGTCGCCTCGCTTTCCACGTCGCCATCCCATAGCTCGATTCGATACTCGACGGGATGAATAAATTCTTCCGCCTTACTGGTATCTAGGCGGCGGTAATTACGAAATGTATTTTGTGATTGATTTCCAATCTTATTGGCGTGTTCAATTCCTCCCTGGATATCAAAACCATAATAACCAACTACTGCAGAACTCGTACTGGCGTGTACGTCGATTGCTCCCGAGAGCGAGGTTGTTTGGGCCTTAGCATTTTTGCGTTCTTGGAAAGATTTAGCTCCGGCACTAATTCCCAAATCACGCGCTCCCTGGTATTCGGGGTTACCGAGAGAAGCGGTGACACGAATAGTGACCACTTTCTGAGTATTTCTTTTCGGATAATAGATCTGTTTGGAAACTCCGGTACTGCGTAGTTGACCAAAATTAGCGCGCAATGCCAGCGGGGAAAATGATTCATCTAGAATGCGCTTTTGAACCGTAGGTCCATTTCCTGCCGCAATTTCGGGATGGACATGGCTTTCAAACATTTTTTTTTGCAAAAGTTGAGTGATTTTGGGCAAAATCCGTTCGGCGTCTAGGTGCTCAATATGCGAGCAATGCAATGCAATTTCCGGTTGAATATAACTACATTCTCGGCTAAGAAGCACGCTTTGGTCAGAATTGGGGACGTGGTCTGATGGTTTTAGCAAATGGTATTTTGCTGCTAACTGATTGGGCATAATCAATTCTAGGCCGTGCTTAATTTTGCAATACTCGGTAGACTCTTCCTGAGAGGGAGGTAGGCAACCGTTAAACATGATACGGGCTTCCGGAGCCAGTTCGTGAAGGGAAATTTCGTATAGCGCGTCGGCGTAAATTTTTTGGGCAGGACCTTTTTGAATGGCCATTGTGAGATTCATGCTGCCCAAGGTATTAGTATGCGATTTTTCTTTACTCTCTCCAATTTCAATATCTCCATCTATACCTAGATGAGACTGCCTGCTTTTGGCATGACCACCAGTTCTAGTGGTTTGGCTCATTTTGGTAATATCGCTATCGTCTTTGGCACGATACCTCCCCACACTTATACCTACCACCCCGATTTGTAACGAACCGGATTTCTTTTTTTCTTCTTTGCAAGAAAATCTAGAATAGCTTTCGGTATAATTTTCTAAGCCTAACGAGTCGACGGCGCCCATATTCACGGGACTACAGGGTTTCATTCGTAAAGTAATTGTACGCTGACAACCAGAAACGAAATCTAACGGAATTGCTACGCCGCTTGGGCCGATTAGGCTCTCAATTTTTGACTGTAAATATTCTGGATTAACCATTTTACTAATTGCATATGAGAATTTTGTATTCAATCTATGACTAGAATTTTCATTATTATTTTCCACCATACGAGATATTACCGAGGCAAGCTCAGCAACACCATAAATAGCAACATGAGTGGAATCGATGCCTTGTTCAGAAAGCTGCAGTTTACCTTGCCGCGCTAGAAACTCTTTTTCATTGCTTGTTTGTAAGGCAGTTGCCCTATTTTTAAGGGCGTCCTCTTGTTCAAATTTCGGGTAGAATTCGGTGGGAACATGAATTGACGTTGTTCCCAAAATACGGGCTGGCTTGCTGGTTATTGGTTTTCCCCGGGGGTCTTGGCAGTTAATAGTCAGTGTATAAATGGTAGGACAATCGAAGCGCAAGATGTCATTGCTAGTTTTTAGGCAGCGATGCTCTCTAAAGCCCGAGGTAACCGAGTGCTCCTGTCCGCGAGACAAAGCTCCCGTCAACCGCAATGCGCCACTAAAAGAAACTGATGCACCTTTTTGGGGAGGCAAAGAAAAACGCGCACCTGCTCCCAGGCTTATCTTCGAATATTGCGATTTGTTTTCTGAATTTCCAGTAATCGAAGTGCCCCTGTTAAAGCGATAGGCTGACATATTTGTTTCTTTGTAATAATCATCGGGAAGACTGTATTCCGCGACGAGTTCAATTCTATATTGATTACTGCCGACCGAAAACTGATAAATAAGGGGGCAGCCTTGAAGCAAGGATTGATGTTTCGCCCGGATAGCTGGCACTGCATATTCTACCTGCAGAGACTTAACAATATTGCTTTGCTGCTGTATATCGAGTTTATTAAAAGAACTGTCTGCATGCAAAGTTTGTCGAATAGTATGAAATATTTTCTCTGCTCCCGGTATTTGCATGGCGTAGCCGAAGTGAAATGAATTTTGAATGGCTTTCGCATTAGAGGCTTCCCTTTCGTGCGGCAAGAAGGAGATTCGTGCTGGATTGTTAGTCTGCGCAGCATTTTCATTATTCAACACTTTACTCTCGAAATTA
This sequence comes from Myxococcales bacterium, assembly GCA_050288705.1. GTDB lineage: Bacteria > Myxococcota > Myxococcia > Myxococcales > UBA5297 > JBNKEI01. Next base: position 9,434 of record JBNKEI010000027.1, on the reverse strand, counting down.
TTGTAATGCGATTCAGGAATGACCAATTCGATTGGAATCTGACACTGAAACGGGGGAATTTTCCGTTTCGTATTCGAGTTAATTTTAACAGTCACATTTACTTCAGCTTTATACCGGTGGAGAGAATCAGCGCGAGTCACCATTGCTTTAGCTAGCGATCGAGAACTCAAATGTTGACCGTATTCCTTAGTGGTACCGAACAGTGTAAGACTAGGACCTGCTTCAATTTTGAAAGTTTGGTGATCTGGCAACTCACTTTTGGTAGCCAAGGAAGCACCAAAGGAAATGCTTTTGCCATCTTCAAACCTTTGAGCCTGTTGACTCTCTACTCCCTCGCCAATATCCTCCTTAATGACACACATTTCCGCGCCGTCATTCAGTGAAACTCCCACTTGCTGGACTGCACTCAATTCCGCATCAACCTCAAAAAAAGTTTCAAACTGGGTGGAAAAACCCATTTTTTCTTTAAAACATTGTGACACTAGGCTTCCAGTAAACAAATACTGGTTTCTGGCGGTGAAATTCTTTTCATTGAAAAAATCACTGCGTGCTTTTTCTAATAAGTTCTCCGCTTCCTTGGCGGACAAACCATGCTTTTCTAGATGCATACGCAGTCCATCAACCAATCTTTGTATCGGAAACGAGTGTACTGAATAGGCGACAGCGTGCATTCCGGAAGGATTACTCACACATACTTTAAACTGTTGATATTCCTGAGCAGGCTTTTCACATGCTCCCTTTGGAAGTTGCAGCCGCAATTTATTAGGCATAGTCACATGCTCTCTGCGCGGCTTTGGGCCATCAACACTTATGATCATATTAGCATTACCAGAAAACACCTCTAGTTTGCTGGGAATCGGTTTGCAATCAGATTGTATATGATGATGATTCTTATCTTCTAATGTTTCGTTCCTGTATACATTAAGATCAACTGAGCCTCCAACCGCCGCCACCATATTATTTGGCAAAGAAAAAGGCGCCATTACACTCGTTCCCAGATGGCTTTTAGTCTCCTGTGATCGGGAGGTCATGCTTCCTGATCGCGTATCGCAATAGCGTGTGCGAGATTCTTTCTGATTACTGTCTCCCGGCGGTAATTCTTCGCGTTGCAACTTGTCAAACTGAAAAGTTATGCGGACAGTCGCTTTTTCATGTTTGGAATAAAATGAGGTTCCATTGCGAATCAAAAATTCCCAATGGTCTTCCTGACCTAACTCTGTGCATTTTTGTTCCGAACGTTCAGCGGTTATTTTCAATTTTTTTTGTAAATGATCGCGAACCTCATTGCATAAACCTTGGGAAAACCCTGAGATCCGAAGCTTTGAGACTACTTGAAAAAGGTGGTCAGCAGTTACCATTTCACTACGTACATCGACACTACCGGCTCCCAATGACCCGTCCAACAAGAACCAGGGAAGGTTTGTTTCTGCTTCCAAGAGCGTTTCCGGCGGATTGCTGAGTAAGGCGTTTAATCGTTGATCAAAATCCATCATTTTGGCTTTAAAACTACTACCCGTGTCGCTTTCCGCATAAGCCCGCCATGATGCCTCGCTTTCTTCTCTTCGCTTTGTATAGTCATATTCCTCGTCAACCATTCGGCTATTAAATCCTGCAAACATAGAATGTTTTGGATCAAACAATTCATAGTGAATTTCTTCGGCTGTGAAATGCATGAAAACAATATCTCGGGCCTTTCGGTCGGAACACTGCTCCCCAAAGATATTGTTTTGCGTACCAACAAGCGGGTGCTGTTCGATTATGTTATAGGCTAGGTCTAAATTATATTTTTTATCAAAATATTTTTTTACCGCCATTGCTACCGGGTTGTTAGGCTGGTCCAAATGCAGGTTTCCTTCGATAAGATCTGCCCCTGGCCTTAACCCCGAATCTCGCAGCAATTTGGAGACTTCATTGGTAACTGTTTCTGCCGTCTCCCCTGGTTTTAGCAATCCTTTTTTACCAACGTATTCTGCAAAACATCTTATAAAACAGTTGTTATTAGTTTTGGCGATTTCCACCGAATTATTCATAAATCTATTCTTTAGACACTGTTTAACCGTTGAATAGTCTCCTTCTATTGTCTGCTCCATTCCACCGTGTATTCCTCCATTGCCCAAAAATCCCACTGATTTATCCACCAGCACCCTAACGCCATTGGGTTGTAACTCGCTGGTTATCTCTTGAGGCATGCGAATATTGCTACCACGCAGGTCAAGCGTGGCGCCCTCTTTCATCGTTGCCACTGCGCGAGATATTCTTTCCGAGCCAATTTTGGCAACATTCGTGCAAACCCTAAGGTTTTTCAAATGTTCTAACTCACCAATCTCGGGCAAGTCAGACAAAAAATTATTTGACAAATCTAACTCTTCTAAATTTTTATTTAATGCTTCCGGTACTTTCTCGATGCCAAGATTTGCAAGAGTTAATGTTGGTTCTTTGTTTAAAATATTCGAATTTATGCGGGATACCGCCAACTCGTTAGGATCAACAGCTCCAGACAAAGAATTGTAAACCTGACCTGCTTCCTTGAGCAATTTTTCAACCGTCTCCCTGGTTTCGGAATTTGTATCCTTTTTTACAATATATTGCTCACAAGCTTTCTTCAATTCCGACACCACTTTTTTTATCTTATTTTTATCACCCGTATTCAATCTAATTTGGTGGTAATCATCTAGCAATGCTACAATAGATCTATATTCCTTAGATCTTTTTCTATGCAATAAATTGTGCTTACTTTGCAGCTTGCTACTTGTTAATTGAATTGTAGTCACTTCGGAAACATGACTTTTTTTCAAATCAGGCGGAAGCGTTATAGAATCAAAAGCCTTACGTGTTTCACTCAGTAGTTTTTCAACAGCATTTCTGGTGTCGGAATTAGCGTCTTTTTTTTCAATATACCGTTCACAGGCATTGATTAATTCCCCCAGTACGTTCTTCAATCGGTCTTTTCTTCCTGTACTCAATCTGATTCGATGATAATCATCCAACAATGCTACAACAGCCCTATATTCCTTGGACCTTTTCCTATGTAATAGATTATGCTTCCACTGCAATTTGCTACTTGTTAATTGAACCGTGTATTCATGGTTTTTTGTGATTTTTCTGGTGGTTTCTTCTTCTTTTAAATAATCTTCTTCACTCAAAGGATGCAGATTTGACTCTTGTCTGGTTTTATTGATCTCGTCTCGCAAAGAACTCCGAACAATACTTGCCCTCGGCGAGTCTTCAATACCAGTGACACTCGCACTTGACGCCGAATAGAATGATAGATCACTCGGTGAACTAAGGTCATAAGCAGTTGAATGAAATGATCGATTGCTCGACGAGTTCTGATCGTCGAAATTTTCGAGATTCCCGGTTGTTAAAGGCGAACAAGGACCGAACTTGGAACCGTCATTGACGTCTTTTTTTAGCCTCGACTTAGATTGAACCAACCCTGACAATCTGTAGCCCACCGATTTCATCATGCTCACAAGCCTCCTTAGTTAGGCTTTCATGCGCCTTGCTATTTACTCGACGTTCCTTGGTTTTTTATAAGACAGGCAACACGATTTTCGCAGAGCAAATCCAGGAAGTTGCGTGAACTTTTAGCTGCAAAACCGTGTCAAACTCATGCGCCAAGTTGTCCCGAACGTGATAAAAACTGGCAATGCGCCTTAAGCAGGTGGAAATTTCTTGTTTTCGTAACATACTAAATGCCGAGCTAGTCCCGGCGGAGCACACTACGGTGCTATGCGGCGCTAATGGTCAGGGCAAGACCAACTTTTTGGAAGCGGTGTATTTGTTGTCCACCCTTCGTCCCTTGCGCGCCACTCAACTTCGAGAGCTAATCCGCCACGGAAATCCCCAAGCAAAGGTAGGCGGTCTTTTTGAGTTAAACGGGGCGCAACGGGCTATCGCCGTAGATATTCGCGAAAAAGGCCGCACGACCTATGTAGATTCCAAACCGGTGAAAAATTTATCCGAGTATTTTGGAGGAGTTGCGGTAGTCGCTTTCACCCCGGATGATTTAGCGACTATCAAAGGAGGACCAGAAGGCCGGCGAAAGCTTCTTGATCGAGCGGTATTCAACCGCTTTCCTAGCCACTTGGAGACCGCTCGCGACTACCAGCGAGCACTCAAACAGCGCAATCGTCTTTTAAAGGAAAACCGCTCCTTTTCCTTGTTGGATGCCTATAACGAAACTCTTGCCACTATCGGAGCAGCAGTTTGGTTTCGGCGGGTGCGACTCCTTCAAGAGCTAGCCCCTCTGGCCATCGAAAGTCTAGAAGCTATTGCTCCGGGCGACGGTGGGGTTACTTTGCTCTACAAAGCTACTTCGCTAGTTAGCGAAGTTCTTTATGACGAAAAAAAAGCTGCGGAAGCGTTACTAACGCTTTTACGCGAAAAAACCCCGCGGGACAAAGAACGCGGCTTTACTTCGGTAGGCCCCCATACTGATGACCTGGAAATCTTCTTAGGAAATCATTTAGCACGTACCTATGCCTCGCAAGGGCAACAACGGGCTATAATGCTTGCCTGGAAAATTGGGGAAATCGAAAATATTAGACGCAATCGAGGATACCCCCCCTTGCTTTTACTTGACGATGTATCCAGTGAATTAGACCCTGCGCGTAATTCTTTTTTAATGAATTATTTGCGTCAATCACAGCTACAAGTATTTCTTACTACAACCGACGATAGACATATACGCCCAGCAACCGAGCCAAACGCCCGTTTTTTTCAAGTTTATCAAGGAACTTTAAAGCTTCTTAGTTAGACACTTCTTAGTTAGAAGATGACAAACTTAGGTTTGTATGTTTGTATGCGCTCCCGTAGGTGCTCTACACAAATCAATTTACAGCGTTTTGGTTTCTCTATCGTTTATTATTCTATAAATTGTGGCCTTTGACTGACTTTCGATACTTAGACGGATTTCACGTTTTCCGCTTTGATTTTCCTCTATCCACTGCATTTTTGCTGTTCTTTGCTGTTTTTTGCTGTTTTTTGCTTGAAATAATTACAGAGTCGCCATAAACTATACGACGTTTTCCTACGCCTCCTATACAGCATGGATCGTTCAGGAGCAACAAACAAAATGTTCCAAGCTAGACTTAATTAATTGTCAGAGCAATAAAGAGAAAAAATGGTGAGGAGATAGGAATGAAACTGGCAATAAAATATCTTGCATAAATAAAAAGGAGTTTTTCGATGATACCGTCAAGAATTAGACCAGATACAAAGATTTATAGATTTCCAGAAACCGGTAAGCCTACTAAAGCTAAAGCTGCGGATTCTGCACAATGCAATAATTCCATTTTGAGCCGAGCTTTTGCAACACAACGCCTGGAACTATTCGAGCAACCCAGCTCATCCAAAGACTTGCGATTGATTGCGCTAGATAAACTAGAGCAGCGCGGTTTTAAACCAGCGCTGGGCGGTCTTGAAATTCCATCAACTGGCAAAGCAATGGGTGGAATGCCAAAACGCACCTCACGGGTCAACGTTCCCATTATAAGAGAAGAACTCATAAGAATGCCACAATACCAACAAGAATCCGAGGATATTCGTAGGCAAATCGCTACTCAGTTAGATATTATCCGGCGTCTAGCTCTTCAGAGTACGGAAACAAACTTGACAGAAGAGCGGCGTCAAGAGCTTAGCGAAGGGTTAAATACGGCCAGGGAAAAGCTTACTGATTTGGAGATCAGCTTAAATCAATTACCAGACAGGATAAGACAAACAGAACGGGGAAGAGGGCAAGGATCGGTTGCAGGATCGTCATCACAAGCGGGATCGCAGAGGGGATGGCATCCGGGTTCGTATTCAGGATCGCGAAGAGGATAGAGGGAATGAAGCAGCTGGTCGCCACTATGCGTGGTAGCCATGCTGGCAATAACCGAAAAAGATTGCCAGCTTGACCCTAAAAGAAGAAAAGCGAGCGGGTCTAGAAACCACGCAGGAGGGGCCAGCCATGGAATATAGATGTTTAATCGTCCAATGCGCTCCATCGGGACACTAAATCGCTTCTCACCTTTCGGTTTTTTCAGCCCGTCCGATATTCCGTTCAGTCCAGCTTCATATCGCATATAAAACTTTTTTAGTATCGCATTTTCTTTCTCTTCTCGTCCAGGAGAGTGACAGGGACAACCACTAATCGCTTTGTTGTCAATTCGGCACAATTTAATACGTGGCTTTTTCTCCTGCCAAGTATAAGCAATCAGCCCACAAACCAAGCTAATGCCCGTAATATTGCCTTTTCTCGAGTCTAGATATAAGCATAATGGCACAATAACCAAAGGAGTAAGTTCAACAAAACGATTATAGCTAACAGGTTTAGGAAAATAACATTTGCCTATCATTCGTAGCGCTAGATAGTATTTTTTGAAATCATAATCGCCTACTGTCTTGAAATTATTATAGAGTACGCGACGAGATCTCGACGGCATGTGCGCTTGTAGCAACCTTACTGTGAATCATATAAGTTAAGCTGAGGTCCTTCGCTCCTCCCAACAGGAGGAGCGAAGGACCTTTTGGCGACATAGCGTCATGCTCTGTCCCAAATTTGGGCACTCAAATGCCACTCCTCATCCTTCAGTTCGTGAAGGAGGCGTCGTTCTTGGTTTAGCGTCGAGTATTGCAATATAACAGTCAGGAACAATAAGTTCGTAATGCGATTCTGGATTTGCAACTGGGTATCGTTGGCGACTATCATATACGTACAATTTCCCATTTATTCGCCTAAGAACAACTGCATGCTCCTGCCAGTCTATCTTAACGCCTATTATCGCCTTGTCGGGAAAATCAGTCCATCCTGGGGTGTATTTGTCAATAAGAGCGTTCCTTATACCCCAATGGTTTAAAACCCGCGTTGCGCCCTCAAAGTGCATTCCTCTGTCTGGAATAAACCCCCCATATTTTATCGCATCTGGGCGAGCTTTTTTGTATTTAATTTTTGCAACGCACGCGAGACACCCAACAAGGCACCCGCTTTCGTACATTCGAGGTGGAACTTTGGTTACTGCACTCGCAACGGAGAGGTTTGAACGTTTCGAATGGGGTGTCTCAAAACCAAACCCCGCAGGCTCCCTCAGCGTTGGGTCTCGCAATTCTACAACCGGCGTTTTGCCTTTATTTGCACTATCGGCAAAAGATCTAGAATCTGAATTAAAAGAGGATGTCTTTTGAGAGGAATTTTCTCCAGCTTTAGGCGTCTTACGCGAAGACGAATAATCGGAGGGAATCTGAAAATTTATAAAGGGAATCGGAAAATTTATAAAGGGAATCTGAAATTTTACAATAGGTGTTTTGCCTTTTTCTTTACGATCGGCAAAAGATCTAGAATTTAAATTAGAAGAGGATGTCTTTTGAGAGTAATTTTCTCTAGCGTCAGGTGTTTTATGCAAAAACACATTACTCGAATAGCTCGAGTTATTTCTTCGAATCATCTCGATACTCCAAACTACGTAAAAATTTGATGTTATTTCCGGACAGACTCTATCTGCCCGTCCGATCTGAGTTCCGACTGTGACATCAGAAACGGGAAGTATTGGCGGAAGTACAACGCCTATCCGACTCCAAGTCGCGTCGAATTTGCTCTGGTCGATTCGGCAAACTAGAACCGTAGCAACAACAACATCTAATCATGTAAATCTCCTTGTTAGATTTGCCTAATTATCTAAGCAAGTTCCTAGAAGTTGCCTAGAAGTCACCTCGAATAATAGGCATTTGCGCAGCCCGTGACCGTATGGAACTACGCCCGGAACGATGTCTCGGCTGCGCAAACGTCGGGTTGGACGGAGGCCGCGGGCCTTGCAAATGGGCATCTCGACACGCTTGGACGCCTACCCTCGTAGGTGGGATCTTATAACTCGGTGTATTTATTGCTATTTACGCGTCGCTATAAAAGAAGCTTGGGCTGAATTACATGCTGAGAGAGAAAATTTCATAAAAAAGGGAAGCTGAAAAAACTCGAAACGAAATGAAACGAAATTTCGACCAAGCGCGATGAACAAGGACGCGAAAATCAGCGAACTCAGAAAAAATTCTACAAGCATAATAGTTGGATCGTTGTTTTGCAGGACTTGACATGGACGCCATTGTATTTCATAGACAACCGTTGAAATCAAAAAACAACCTTGGGAGAACTATGACGTACAAAATAAAGAGTTACGATAAACGCGTCGGAGACCAACGACATTTTGGATTTGACGCAGTTATATCTAAGAGTAACAACAAACCAGAAGCACAACGGAAAATAGAAGAATCCTTATCGGAATTGCATTCTCTTACTAGTGGGAGCTGGCATTTCACCGATTCTTATTTTGTAGAAAAGGAAGGTAAACCAGGGAAAAGAAAATGGGAATTCGGAGTTCATTCGAACTTTGGAAGGGGATTTCGCGGTTGGAATAAGGGGGTCAAAGTAGAATTAGATAGGATAGAAAATGGACTAAGGAGAAGGATGGACGAAGCGGGGGTCAGGGAGACTTTTTGTAGTTCGATCGGCTTAGCTGCAGACGTCCGTCAGATTCCATCTGCCCGCATCTTTTTGCCTGCGCCCCAATCGAGCCATCGCCTTACGGCGTCCACGGCAACGAGGTCTGCACCAATGATACCTGGAGATAATTTATTTACGACTAAGTCGCATCAACCACGCTTTGAGGCCGAATTCGGGTCACGCCAGAGGGATCGAGGAGGACCTATCGAAAGGCCACTCAAAGGGAATACCAGAGGCGAAGCAAGCAGCGCTTTTCTAAGTGCGGGGTATTCCAGTCGACGAGGCACGAAAACAGATCGCAACATGCCAGGATAGAAGATACCCTCGATGGCTGGATAGCGCGCGAGCAGACGGTGATGGCGCCTACGGAAAGGGTGGTGGCCTTTCTTGGTGCGCCGAGCAGACGGGCGTCGCGGGCCAAAATTCCCAACAGCCGTGTCGCTCGAATTAGATGTAAAAACACCATAATATTTGACAAGATGGAAGCCGTTTCAATCGAGAAATAGCAATGGGTGGTCGAGAGCCATATCGGCATAAGTGCTCGAGTCCAGGTCTGTCATTTTGATGAACGTGGGTGCCTGCTTGTAGTAAAAACCCTTCAATAAAGGCAGACAGACGTGCTTTGTAGCGAGGCCTATCGACAAATCCACTTTCGGAAAACGGCAGTTATTTTGCTAGAATATTCATTGTGTTTAAATCTTCATTTGTATTATTTGTGGTCGAAGAAGTTCTCGCTTTTCGAGTAAACAACGAATTTTTCGGACGATACGAGTAGTAATTTTGTAAATATCTTTCTCTCTAGGTGAAACAGCAGGTTGAAAAATTAAGCACAAATTTGTCTCAATTTAGTTGTATCGAAATGAAACAAGCCCAGTTCCTTGTAGAGAGAAAACATACAGGTACAAGGCAAGCATAAGTCCCCTGTTTGAGGGGGCGCAAGATGTCTGCAAGTGTTTAC
>JBNKEI010000026.1:0-8390 GCA_050288705.1 Myxococcales bacterium | reverse complement strand
ATGTCCTTCCAGTTTTGCAGCAATCAGCTCGGCACGAGCTTCCGGAGGCACGAGAATGAGCAATTCGCCAAATGCCTTGACGGCTTCGGCGTGGCCATTCTGAAGAGCCATGAGAAGTCCGGGAAATCCTTCCGCATTTTTTGCAGCAATCAGCTCGGCACGAGCGTCCGGAGGCACGAGAATGAGCAACTTGCCAAACGCCTTGACAGCCTCGGCGTGGCCATTCAGCAGAGACTCGAAAAGTCCGGGAGTTCCATCGGTAGATTTTGCGGCAACTAGCCCGGCTCGCTTTCTGAGTGGCACGAGCTTGAGCAGCTCACTAAAATTCTTGACGGCTTCGGCATGCCCACGCAGAAGAGCCATGAGAAGTCCGGGAGTTCCATCGGTAAATTTTGCGGCAACTAGCTCGGCACGCTCTCTGCATGGCACGAGCTTGAGCAGCTCACTAAATGCCTTAATGGTGTTGGCATGTCCGTCCTGAAGAGCTACGAAAAGCCCTGGAAATCCCGCATAATTTCTAGAAAATAATAATCTCAAAATTTCGCTTTTGGGACGATTTTCTATTATCCTCTTCAATCGTCTTAGCTCTCCTGCAAAACCATTGGCGAGAATAAAGTGGATCGCGGTAGCATCGATGTCCTTATCCTCGATGCTGCTTGTCAGCGTCCGGTTATTAACAGCTTGCGCTGAAAAAGAAGTGGTCTTTTTTTTAGGATGGACAAATATCAAGGAGATTTCTTTAGCCTGGTAATACCAATTATAATGATACTTGCTTTTAATGAAATTCTTTAATGCCAAAGCTTCAAAAGTGCTCATGTTATCGGAAGCGACACGGATGTGGCTAGTTGTGATATTGGGATCAAATAATGTCGCCACATAATATGGCTTCCCGTCTTTCTCTTTGATTTTTAAAGTCAGGTTCATCATATGGTTAATCGAACTTAAAAGAATTAACCGGTTGGTTTCGTTTTCGGTTTTCATTTTCATGAACTGCTTGACAAGTAGTTTTCCGAAATCGCGGTTATGAAACAAATGGGTTTCGGTGGCTTGAACAAGAAGATGTTCAATTGTTTTATCGATTTCGAAAGGAACATTGGCTCTGATTGCATTCGTATCTGCGAATTGTGCGTAATCGAATTTCAAGTCATTATTCAGCTTCTGCTGTAATTGTTGATGTGTGGCAAGATGGCGACAAACTATATTTTCTTCCGAGGAATCAAAACAAACCGCACCGTTAAATTGATGTAACTCGGAACGTTTGGGCGAGTAATACGGAATTTCCTTCATGAGCTTTGCAATTCTTCGATCTGTGACTGCGGCCTTTTCCTCTAATCGAAAACAAGGGGACTGGTCGGCTTTTAGTAAAAGGATAGCGCGTTGGATATCTTTTTGATGATTGGTCACGGATTCATTCCAAACTTGCTCGATACTTTTGCCGCAATTTTTCTCACTCAGTAACTTCGTTGCCTTTTTTCTGGCGCGAGAATTTAGCCCGTTTCGCAAAGCGTCATCGAGGCGTGTTTCGTCTGGCGCAACGGTAGGTGGATAGAGTTTACTTTTGCGGCGCTCGTATTGGAGCAAGTCTCTAGCCTTCTTTTTAGCGCGAGAATTTGGCCCGTTTCGCAAAGCGTTATCGAGGCGTGTTTCGCCTGGCGCTACGGTAGGTAAACAGTACTTTCTTTTGTGGTGCTCGTAGTCGAACAAGTCTCTCATTCGGTCGCTAGTCAGCCTCGCATTGGTCGATTCTGGGTCGGCTCCGCGCTGCTGTTTGGCCTTAATGTTGCTTTCCTCATGCTTAAGCGCGAGGTCTGGTGCAACAGTAACACCCTTAAAAGCAACTGTTCGATTAGTGAATCTGCGTTGAATCGATTTCGAAAAACGTTTAGCAAAGATTTTGAGGTTGTCCATTAGGGGCAAAGACCGAATATTTGTTAGACTGCATATGGCTGTTTTTTCAGGACCGAGTAGTTAGATATTTCAAGAATTTCCTGTTGATCCTAAGAACTTCACGTGGTGGTCTGGGTAAGTTCAGATATTATTTGTAGCATGTTTGGATGCGAATTTGAATGCCTTTTTATTCTATACGGTTCAATCCTCGCGAAATCGCCTAACAGCAAGTGCTCACAAGTAATTTTTATTTCTTCTTCCTAAAATGGTTGCACAATCAGATGTTTTTTAAGTTTTATCTGCAATTTTCATGCAGTTCCGATAATCCATTTGGCGAAGCAATTTTCCCAAACCCAGCATGTCGTATCGAGAGGTTTCGAGTGCTTACCTAGTGACGGCAATTAGGGTCCCTCTTGGGTTGTATTCAACCGGATTACCACGTTCAAAAGCCCGCGTTCCTACTAAAATTCTTTTACCAAGAGAGCAAGGGCGCACACTTCTTGTCTAAGACTGGCTTCTTGGTCGAGTTTTTAGCAACCCCATGGCTCCAGATGGCCCATGGAAAAAATGGCGATAACCGGCAGGCTAGTCGCCAGTCCTAGACCAATTCCCGACCAGACGCTAGGTCCGAACGATGTTTGACGCATGGAATTCTTCGTCGCAAGCTTGGAAAACTGGCCATTTACCAAGCAGGTGACAAGTGGGTTGTCTGCTCCTAGATCGTTTTCTGTCTAGATGAGTGACGCCGGTATTCCTTGGCTTTTTCGAGGCCAAAGGCGCCAGAGCAGGAAATTGCGGCATTTTTTGATGCCTGAATCCGCCGGCAGTCCCATTCTTGAATAGGAGACAAGACTATGCCTGATGATCCCAAGGATATGCAAGACCCTACACTTTCTGATTTTAGTGGCCTAGAAGCTGTTCCTGAACGACTGCCCGTTCTTCCCTTGAGAGATACGGTGGTTTTTCCCATGGCGATTGCTCCTTTGGCTATTGGACAGGAAAGATCTATTCGCTTAGTAGAAGAAGTCATGCGTAGCGGTAGGCTAGTAACCGTGGTGGCGCAGCGTTACGGTCAGGGGCCTGCCAGGAATGCCGAGGATCTTTTTCAGGTAGGGTCGGTTTGTGTAATTCACCAACTTTTGCGCACTCCCGATGGTTCCATGCGCATTATTTTGCAAGGACTGACCCGTGCTAAACTGGACGAAATAGTTCAGGTCGAACCATATTTCGTGGCTAGGCTGCGCCAGCTTCCCGAAAGCAATCATTCCGGAATTGAAGTGGAAGCGCTTTCCCGTGCTGTCCGCGAGCTTTTTGTACGCCTAGTTGCGCTTATTCCGGAGCTGCCAAATGAATTTGCTGCGGCGGTGGACAGTATTTCTGACCCCTTAGAGGTTATATACCAAATCGCTTCCACTGCGCCTCTGAATCTAGGTGATCGGCAGGATATTTTAGAACTGAACCCTATTCCCAGCAAATTCCGCAAACTAATAGGAATTTTGCAGCACGAGGTAATGGTGCGGGAAATTGGGCACCGTTTGGCCGATAAAACCCGTGAAGAAATGGGAAAAGCGCAGAAAGAATACTTTTTAAGGGAACAAATGCGTACTATTCAGCGCGAGCTGGGGGAAGAAGAAGATGGCGAAGGCGAATTTAATGATTTGCGAAAAAAACTTGCCAGCGCGGGAATGCCGGAAGAGGCGGAAAAAGAAGCGCAACGGGAATTGCGTCGGTTAGAGCGACTTCCCGAGGCATCGCCAGAACATGGAATGATTCGCACCTATTTGGAATGGATGGCCTCGCTACCCTGGAGCAAAACCACTGGGGGAGACCTTGATGTGGGAAAGGCCAAACAAGTATTGGACGAAGACCATTACGATTTGGAAAAAATTAAGGACCGCCTTTTAGAGTACTTGGCAGTAAAAAAATTACGCGAAGATCGACTGGCCCAGCGAATTCTTTCTGGAGCAGAAGCGCCATTTTCAGTCACGAAATCCAAAGGAGACGAATCTCGTAGAGAGCCATTATTATGCTTAATAGGCGCGCCAGGGGTGGGAAAAACCTCATTGGGACAATCTATTGCCAAAGCCATGGGACGTAAATTCGTGCGCATTAGTTTGGGGGGAATTCATGATGAGGCAGAAATTCGGGGACATAGGCGAACCTATATTGGAGCAATGCCTGGGCGAATTTTGCAAGCTATTCGCCGGGCAGAAACCGCTGATCCGGTTTTTATGTTGGATGAGGTAGATAAATTAGGAGTTGGATTTCATGGCGACCCGGCGGCAGCTTTGTTGGAGGTGCTTGATCCGGCTCAAAATCATGCTTTTGTGGATACTTATTTAGGGGTTTCTTTTGATTTATCGCAAGTGCTCTTTGTTTGCACCGCCAATATGACTGAAACTATTCCGCCGGCTTTACTTGACCGTTTGGAAGTAATTGCTTTACCGGGGTATGTGGAAAGCGAAAAACTAGAAATTGCGCGTCGATTCCTATTTCCTCGGGGGCTAAAAGCTAGCGGACTACAATTCGACGAATTACAAGTAGAAGACGATCTTATTCGTCGGATTGTGCGTGAATACACCCGAGAAGCGGGAGTGCGTAATCTTGAACGCAATTTAACCGCGGTGATTCGAAAAATGGCGCGCAAGGTTGCCGAGGGTACCAAGCCTCCCTTGGCGGTAACCGCTGACCAATTGCCTTCTTTGTTGGGGCCACCTCGCTACTTTAACGAGTTAGCTCAGCGCATTGATAGGCCGGGAGTGGCCACTGGTTTAGCTTGGACTCCTGCTGGCGGAGAAATTCTTTTTGTAGAAGCCACCATGATGTCTAGCCAGGAAGAAAAGTTGATCCTCACCGGAATGCTGGGAGAAGTGATGCGCGAATCCGCTCAGGCGGCTTTGAGTTATCTGCGCGCTAATCTTTCCCAATTTGGAGTTCAAGCAGAAGTGTTTCAGGGAAAGGCAATTCATGTACATGTGCCCGCGGGAGCAACCCCCAAAGACGGCCCTTCAGCCGGGCTAGCTTTGGTGGCAGTATTGGCCTCCTTGGCGGCGAGCAAACGTTTGCCTAACGATGTGGGAATGACCGGAGAAATAACCTTGCGTGGGAAGGTGCTGCCGGTAGGTGGTGTGCGCGAAAAAGTGTTGGCTGCCTACCGGGCGGGAGTACGTCGCGTGCTTTTCCCTCAGCGCAACGAAGGCGATTTGGAAGAGGTTCCAGCGGAGGTGCGCAAGGCAATTCATTTTGTACCCATAGACTCGGTAGAAGAGGCGATTGCCGACTTGTTTACTATGCAGGAAGAAAAAGAGCCGGAAGAAAAGGAACCAATCGGGGAGGCGCCAACCATGCACTAAGAAGAATCGCCTCCTGTTCGTTGGTTTTACCGAGTGTCACTTGCTTGTTACTGCACTGGGCGGCTGGAAAAGGTAGGCGCAGCGCCTTTGTTATGAAGCAAAGTTTTGCTGGCATTGGAGAATAAGACATCAATTTTCTCCGTTTCCCTGACCGCCATAACTATCCCTAGCCCAAATGATGGATGCTGGATTAGGTCTCCCTCGGCATAGCGTTCTCGAATGCCATATTGCCGAGCGGTAGCTCGATTTTTGTGGGCAATAAGCTCTTCGTAATTGGAAACATTATGCTTTTTCTCCGAGGTCTTGGGGGGCGCTTTGGCCTTGGGTGATTTCCCATTGGTAAGGGGACCGATTTTAGCGCTACTTCCCGGTTCTGCTCTGCGATAAGCATGTTCTCCCATACAGGTGTTGCAGCGCACCCTTTTGATTTCACCAGCCCAGACCGCAATTACCGTGTGCGCAAGAATTAGCTTGCATTTTGTACAAAATGAATCGACTTCTCCACCTACTTTCGGCTCTGCCATACATCCTCCAGAAAGGCGTGCGAACCTAGTACATATGTGCTCTTCTGAAAAGAATCATTCGTACATGATTCGCTAAGTGCAACGTGCTTTCTTGCATTATGGTGCATTGTTTAGTCAGACTGCTGGTGTTTGAAGAGAGCTTTTGGTTGTTTGAGGCCAGTGAACATGAGTTTTCCACAGACATCGAAAAAGAAACTTGTTGAGGCTCGGTCAACTTGTCGTCATCATACCAGCAGTCACACGAATCGCCCCACCGTTGCCCAAATTGATGTTCATGCTTTGCTCTATAACCTGTTGCAAGTACGCAAAATTGCTTCGGGAAATCGTATTTTAGCAGTACTCAAAGCTAATGCCTACGGCCACGGCGCAGTGTTGATTGCCAAGACTCTGGAAGACGCAGGGGTAGATTTTTTGGGGGTTTCGCTGGTTGAAGAAGGCGTGGAACTGCGGCAAGCAGGAATTGGGAGCGATATTTTGGTGCTCGGAGGAGCCTATTCCGACTACGCCCAAATCGTGAACCAGGGGCTAATTCCGGTGGTCTTCTCGCAAGAGCAGATAATGTACTTGCAGGAAGCTGCTCAGCAGTTGGGACGAACCGCGCGTGTGCATCTGAAAATCAACTCCGGTATGAATCGGCTAGGGTTGTTAGCTGACGAGTTGCCTGCTTTTTTGCGCACGTTAGAGCAAGCTCCCCGAGTGTTGCTGGAAGGAATGCTTACTCACTTGGCTAAGGCTGATTCAGAAGACCACTCTTATACTGGCCTGCAAATACAGCGCTTCCGCGAAGCTGAGCAAGCGCTCACTGCTTCCGGTCACCAGGTTCGCTGGAAGCATATTGCTAATAGCGCTGCCACTTTGGAAACCAAGAGAATAGCGCAGGAAAGCGGTTGCAATCTGGTACGCCCAGGGTTGCTTTTGTACGGGGTCCAGCCTGCGACTCATTTGCAGGGCCTTTGCGACTTGAGACCCATCTTATCCTGGAAAACCTCCATTACCCAACTCCGGTGCCTAAAACCAGGCGAGGCAATCAGTTACGGAGGAACTTGGACCACCGCTAGGGAGAGTGTAATTGCCACTTTGCCAGTCGGTTACGCTGACGGATATAGTCGCAAGCTGTCGAATAGGGGAAAAGTGCTGGTCCGCGGTCAGCGAGCTTCGATAGTTGGAATCGTGTGCATGGACATGATTATGGTCGATGTTACTGACGTGGTGGGAGTAGCTGTTCATGATGAAGTGGTGCTACTGGGCCAGCAGGCCGACGCGCAGATAGGCGTAGAAGAGCTGGCCGAACTTTGCGAAACTATTCCCTACGAAATTTTTTGTTCGCTAGGCGCTAGGGTTCCCCGAGTGCCGGTGCGGCCAAACGAGACCGCGTTGTAAGGCTTTTGCAGCCGGGCAATAGGTAAGTTGTCTAGAAACTGTCTAAGGTCTGGAAGCTGTTTAAATGGAAGAAAAAGAAGCGACCATGGAAAAGGCCATTGCTGAGCCCGCCCGTATTTTTGTGGAGAGCGTTGGTAGCCGGTTTCTTTGGTTTTTTGAAGACGTAGGCGGACTAGTTACCCTGCTAGTGAGTTTACTGGCGACCATTTTTCGTCGGCCATGGCGGGTTACTCTTTTGTTTGCGCAGATGGACTTTGTCGGAGTGGGTTCTACCTCTTTGGTAGGACTAACCGGATTGTTTACCGGCATGGTATTTGCTAAACAATCAATGGCTGCCTTTTCCATGTTCGACGCGGAAAGCTTGGTTGGTCCCACGGTTATTGTGACCATAACCCGTGAGCTTGCGCCGGTATTCACTGCCTTAATGCTTACCATGCGTGCAGGTTCAGCTATGTGTACTGAGCTGGGTACTATGCGGGTGACCGAGCAAATAGACGCCTTAGAAACTCTGGCGGTAGACCCCAAGCAATATCTTATTCTTCCGCGAGTGGTAGCGGGGGTAGTAATGTCTCCGGTATTGTGCATGGTATTCAATGGCGCAGGAGCTTTGGGAACTTACGCTATTGCTATTGCAGTTGAAGGGTTGTCAGCGGGAACCTTCTTGTCCAAGACCGCTTTTTGGGTCGATCCTTCCGACATTACTCTGGGGCTGGTCAAAGCCGCGTTTTTTGGGTTATTGGTTAGCCTTATTGCTTGTTACAAAGGTTTTCATGCGCTCGGAGGAGCCAAAGGAGTAGGTAGAGCCACTACACAAGCCATGGTGTTGACTGCAGTAGCTATTTTTGTATTTGATTATATTCTTGATGTAATTCTTATACCGTTTCTTTGATCACGCCAATGAGCAATTTCGATTCGCATTCACCGCCTCTTATAATCGAAATTCAAGGGCTTTCCAAGTCGTTTGGCGAGCATAAAGTACTGCAAGGTATTAATCTGGCGGTGCGAGGAGGAACTATTTTAGTTATTTTAGGAGGTTCAGGATCAGGTAAAACTGTGTTAATGAAGCACATGATTGGCTTGCTCAAGCCTGATACTGGCAAGGTCTTAGTAGAGGGCCAAGATTTAGTACCCATGACTGCGAGGCAATTAGATCAGGTGCGCAGAAAATTTGGAATGGTATTTCAAGCAGCCGCGCTTTTTGATTCCATGACGGTATTCGAAAACGTGGCTTTTCCTTTACGAGAGC